>NZ_JAQTPQ010000177.1 GCF_028712645.1 Flavobacterium sp.
CAAGGAGTTGAGGCAGAATGTCCGTTGAAATAATTTTCCATAACTATTCTGCCGTTAACAAGAATGATGAAGCCTTTGGAGTTTTTGAGTGCTAAATAATCTAGAAGCGGTTGGACTTCAGATTGCGTCCATCCTAAATCTGCAAACGATTTGGTTTCCCAATTATCTCCAATTAAAGGAGGAAAATATATAGATTCAGATGGAGTAGGAGAAGTGTTATCAGAATTACAACTGATAAACAATAGCACAATTAAGAAGCTGAAGATTGTTTTCGACATAGTAATAGAGTTCTGTTCTCCTTTGACCAAAATTATATAAAATAGTTTAATGGGAGTAATTTATTTTTTGGTTTCTTATGTTTAAGAAGCTTAACTTTGTGAAACAAAAAATATCTTTTTTAAACATAAAACTCTGTTCCTTAAAATATATATGCAGAATATAGCTAAAATTTTATTCGTTTCTCTTCTTTTTGTCTCTTGTCAGCAAAAGATAAAGCCTTCTGATATATCAAAAATTAATGGATATTGGGAAATAAAAAAAGTAGTTTTTGACGAAGGTAAAGACAAGGATTACACTATAAATCAGACTTATGATTATTTTCAAATTAATAAGAACAACACTGGTTTTAGGAAGAAAGTAATGCCTCAACTCGATGGTACTTTTATTGTAAATGACACCTATGAAAATGTAAAAGTACGTTTCGGAAAAGACAATGTTTTTCTTGATTATTCTACTGATTATGCAAAATGGACTGAGGAATTAATTGCTATTTCAAAGGATGAATTAGTTTTGAAAAATGTCGAAAATAAGGAATATCATTATAAAAAAGCATCAGCAATAAATAGTATAGATAATGGCAAAAAGACTAAATAATCAAAGTACTGTTGGTGATGTTTTAAAGCAAATTATCCAAGTTAATAAGCTTCAACCGGGAATGGATCAGATAGATGTGAAAGAAGCTTGGAAAAATTTAATGGGAAATGGAGTTAATTATTACACAAAAAATGTTGTTTTGAAAGGAAGTACTTTATATGTTGAGCTTTCTTCGGCAGTTTTGAGAGAAGAATTGAGTCACGGAAAAACTAAAATTGTCACTATGATCAATGAGGAATTGCGTCGTGATGTAATAAAGGATGTTGTTTTGAGGTAGTAATTTTATATTTCAGTGGAGTAAATAAAAAAATCCAGTTTCAATTTTTTGAAACTGGATTTTCTGTTTTTATAAGAATTTTAAATTCTAGAATTGTTCTCTTCCAGCAAAATGGAAAGCACCTTCGATGGTTGCATTTTCATCACTGTCCGAACCGTGAACTGCGTTTTCACCAATAGAAGTTGCATATGCTTTACGAATTGTTCCTTCAGCAGCTTCAGCAGGGTTTGTTGCGCCAATTAAAGTTCTGAAATCTTCAACTGCATTTTCTTTTTCTAGAATTGCTGCAACTATTGGACCGCGAGACATAAATTCTACTAATTCTCCGTAAAAAGGTCTTGCTGCGTGAACAGCATAAAATGCTTGTGCATCTGCAACAGTTAATTGTGTTAATTTCAATGAAACGATTTTGAAACCAGCATTTGTAATCATTGCCAATATATTTCCGATGTGTCCGTTAGCAACCGCATCAGGTTTAATCATTGTAAAAGTTCTATTTGTTGCCATTTTTTTGTTTTTTAATTGGGTGCAAAAATAACCTATTTTTTTATGAATAGAATCTATAATTGACTAATTTATTGGTGATTTTTAGTAAAATTGTAATTTTTATAGGGATATAATATTAAAATTAGATTTCAAAGGCTGAAGTTCTAAAAATAGTTTGTCAATAAATGATTCTCCATATTCTAAATAAAAATCAGAAAAATTAGCTTGGCGTTCTTGTAAGCTTTTATTAGGGAACAATTCATTTTGTAGTTCAGTGATTCGTTCTAATTCATTTTCGAATTTTCTTTTTTGAGCTTTCAATAAACGTTTTTCGAGGGTGTCTAATCCTTTTATTTGTTTTGCTTCCTGTGCTTTTACAGCTCCTGCAAATGAGATGTCCGTTTTTTTGGCTAAAGAATGTAGGTAATGAAATTGGGTTTTTAGAAAATCTTTTTGAATCGATAAATCAATGGGAAAATCGTCTAATGATTTCACCTTATTATTAATTAATTCGTCTTGTTTCGAAAATAAATCGGCCCACGATAAGCCTAATTTGTTTGCTTTTTTAATTTGTTTTCCTGTTGCTAAAAGAGCTGAATTTCTGAGCAAAAGTATAGGAAAAGTTACTTTTGCAACTGCAAACATTGATTTCAGTTCCAACCAATAAGCAATTTCTCCACCTCCGCCGATATAACATAAATTAGGCAAAATTACTTCCTGATATAACGGACGCATAATTACATTCGGACTGAATTTTTCTGGATGAGTTGCTAATAGTTCTAAAATTTCGCTTTCAGTGAACTCAATTTTTGTATTGTTTATTTTATATTTTCCTTTTTCAAGAAGAATACGTTCCCTCAAATTATCTTCTATATAAAATAAATTAATTTCACGAGGATTGACTTGGAGGGTGTAATTTTTGAGTCTTTCTGCAGTTTCAAGAACTTTTTTATAAGAAGTTTGGTTTAGCAGTTCCTCTTTAATATAAGGTATAAATGTTTTTTTTAATTCTTGGTTGTCTGCATCAAGAATGATTAATCCGTATTTTCCAAAAAGTTCATTTGCCAAAAAACGAGTTGCTTCTGCCAAATTAGAATGCTTCAAATAGGATTCCTGAAAAAGGGTTTTGATAGTTTTGGCATTTATTCCAGAGCCCAATTCTTGGGAGTAAACTTCAAAAAAATCGGATAATCCTTCTGTGGATAATCTTCCTACTGGTCCAGAACTTTCTTTGTTCCAACGAAACTTTCGCCCTTTGAAATTAAAATAATTAATTTCTTCAAAATCGTGATCTTCAGTCGCCATCCAATAAATTGGAACAAAGTTATTGCTAGGATATTTTGATTTTAATTCAGTGGTTAATTTGATTGTAGAAATGATTTTGTACAAAAAATACAAAGGTCCAGTGAATAAATTTAATTGATGTCCTGTTGTGACAGTGAAAGTATTCGAATGATTTAAAAGTTTAATATTGTTTAATGTTTCAGTTGAAATATTTATTTGTGCATATTGTTTTTCTAAAACGGAGACTAGTATTTCTCTTTTTGAATTGCCATTGAAATTGTCATTGCCATTTCCATTGAAATTCTTTTGTTTTTCCTGAATTTGTTCTTCAAAATTTTCAATACTTGGATAACGATTGTAAAGCGACTGCAAATTAGATTTTTGGTGCAAATAATCATTCATCAAAGTTGAGAAATAACCTGAATTTTGATAGCTAATACAGTCAGTTGGCATAATTAATTTTTTTTGGAGTAAAAATACCAAAAATTATTGGAACTAAATATTTGCAGGGCATTCGCTTTTAAAATTTTTTAGACACGAATTAGCACAAATTCATAAAGAATAAAAATAAATTAACACTAATTTTATTTTGTAAAAAGTGAGTGTCAAAATTCGTGTTCATTCGTAAAATTCGTGGCGACTTTATTTTTCTTTTTTAAAAGCGAATATCCTAAAATATTTGTTAGTTTTGAAAATTAACATCATTTTTATCGAAATATTACAATACTCTTATGAAAAAACATTCTAATCCTGATAAGGTGAATTCATTAAAACACGTACTTTTTGGTAGTTTAATAGGAACTACAATCGAGTTTTTTGATTTTTACATTTATGCAAATGCAGCTGTTTTGGTCTTTCCTAAATTATTTTTCCCTGGTTCGAATCCTACTGCTTCTATAATAGAATCTCTCGCCACTTTTTCAATTGCTTTTTTTGCTCGTCCCATTGGTTCAGCTGTTTTTGGACATTATGGTGATAAAATCGGAAGGAAAACCACTTTAGTCGTTGCCTTATTAACGATGGGAATTTCTACTGTTGCCATTGGTCTTTTACCTACATATGAAAGTATAGGAATTTTGGCTCCCTTGTTATTAATGCTCTGTCGTTTTGGTCAAGGATTAGGTTTAGGTGGAGAGTGGGGTGGAGCTGTTTTGTTGGCAATCGAAAATGCACCATCTGGAAAACGTGCTTGGTATGGAATGTTTCCACAATTGGGAGCTCCCATTGGTTTGTTGCTTTCTGGCGGAACTTTTCTTTTGTTGAGCGACCTATTAACTAACGAACAATTTTTTGAATACGGATGGAGAATTCCATTTATTGCCAGTTCATTATTGGTTGGAATTGGTTTTTATATCCGATTGAAAATCACCGAGACACCATCATTTGTCAATGCAAAAGAAACAAAAAAGGAAGTAAAAATCCCTTTGCTATCTATCTTAAAATCCTTTAAAAGGGAATTGATTTTTGGCACTTTTGCTGCTGTTGCCACTTTTGTGACGTTTTATTTAATGACCGTTTTTAGTTTGAGTTGGGCAACATCACATCTAGGGTTTAGTCGTCGTGATTTTTTAATCATTGAACTTTTTGCCATTTTGTTTTTTGTAATAGGGATTCCACTTTCGGCAGTTTTGGCAGATCGTTTAGGACGTAGATTGATTTTGTTATTAGTTTCTGCTGCAATAGGATTTTTTGGACTTAGCTTCTCTTATTTTATGGATTCGGGGAGTACTTTTTTAATTACTACTTTTATCTGTTTGGGAATGGGATTAATGGGATTGACTTATGGACCACTAGGAACTTTTTTGTCTGAGTTATTCCCAACAGAAGTTAGATATTCAGGAGCTTCATTGACCTTTAATTTAGCGGGAATACTTGGTGCATCTTTTGCACCTCTTATTGCTATTTGGTTAGCGACTCAATATGGGATTGCCTTTGTTGGTTATTATTTATCTTTTGCTGCCTTAATTTCATTCTTGGCACTTTTGGTAATTAGCAAAAAAGAACATCAGTTTTGATAAAGTTTTTATCTTTTTAAACTAAAATGACCTTTGTATTCTTTGCCATTTGCTCTTGTTACAACAAACCAATAATCAGTTGCAGGAAGTTCAGCTCCATTATAGGTTCCGTTCCATTCGCTAGTGTTGGTAGCTAAAGTTTTGATTAGTTTTCCATAACGGTCGAATATTTTTACGGTCAAACCTTCTTCAAGTTCTGAAAATTTTATTTTCCAAGTATCATTATATCCATCACCGTTTGGGGTAAAGAATTTTGGATACATTAATAAATAGACTTCATATGAAGGAGTAGTACCACAACCATTTTTATCTCTAACTATGACTGTATATTTCCCACTAATCAGACCCGAAAACACATTGCTTTCTTGGTAATTTATGCCGTCTATAGAATATTCGAATTCTCCATCTTCAGTGGTAAAAATAGTTATTATATTATCGTTATCCGTCCAATCTTTGGTTTCTATTGAATTGATAGTTGGCTTGTTAGAAATCTTTACCTTGAAATTTTTTGTACTTGAGCAAGAAATAGTTTCATAATCATTGGTTACTGTTACTGAAAAATCACCTGGATTATCGACAATTATCGATTGGGTTATTTCTCCGTTGGACCATAAATAATTATCGAAACCTGGACCTGCATCGATTGTGATGGAATTATTTTCGCAAATGGGAACAATATCTTGAATGGTAATAATTGGTTTGGATAACAGAGTCAATTTCAATTCGGCTACTGCATAACAAGGAGTATTTGAATTGATGCGAACATAAATATAATTGTCTCCTAAATTCAATTTGTAGGTTGAAAAATCACTTATTTCAGCACTTGGTGTTTCATTTTCAGCACCAGAAATTGAATTGTAGTAAGAGAAATTATAATTGCCTGAATTTGTAGTTAAATTAGCATTGTAATTACTCAAATCAACAATTTCAGAGCCGTCATTCAAATCATCACAAATTAATTCTTTATAGTTGCTTACAGGTAAAGTGGTTATAAGTGAAACCGAAATAGCAAATCTCGATTGGCTTTCACATCCGTTTATAGTTTGTGAAGCATAGTAAGTTATTCCATTTTGTAAAGGAGTTGTATTTGCCAAAATATTTCCAATAGAAGGACTATCATACCATTTTATATTGGATCCAGAAACTGCAATAGTATTTAAAGTTGGATTTTGGCTGGTGCAAAAACTTTGTTGTGGTATAGCAGTTGGGCTAACTGTATTTTGAATATTTACTAGAATCGGTTTTCTCAAACCTTCACAACCATTTATAGTTTGTGATGCATAATAGGTAATTCCATTTTGTAGTAAAGTTGTGTTTACTAATTCATTTCCATTGGCAGGAGCATCATACCATTTTATATTTTGACCAGTAACTGCAATAGAACTTATTGTTTCATTTTGTTGGATACAAAAGATTTGTGGGGAAATTGCCGTTGGTGATTGTGGAAAATTGGTAAATGGTATAACCGATGCAGTTGAAGCATTGGAACTACATCCATTTGCATTTTTGATTTTTACTAAATAATTGCCTGAGTTTAAATAGCCCGAGGAAGAGGATGTAATCCAAGTTAGTCCGTTATCAAAACTGTATTCTGAAGCAGTAGAAGTAATAGTTATTTTTCCTTTTGGATTAGAACAATCGGGTTGCAAAATTGTAAATGTTGGAGCCAGCGGATAATCTGTTGGAGGAATAATTGTTGCTGAAACACTAGTTGACTCGCAATTTGAACTGTTTTTTACCTTTACTAGATAGGTTCCCGCAGTTAGTAATGCTGAATTAGGGTTGGTAGAATATGTGATACCATCGTCAAAGCTGTATTGAAAGGCTGAACTAGTAACATTAATAGAACCAAAAGGGCTAACACAACTAATAGGTTGGTTTATAGTTATAGTTGGACTTGCAGGAATATTTGGTGGAGCATTTATTATTGCTGTTGTTGCTTCTGAAGGGCAACTATTACTATTTCCTCTTGTTCTAACTGAATAGGTTCCCATCGATAAAGCTGATGAAATAGGATTGTTACTCCAAGTTATTCCATTATCAAAACTATACTGCAAGGCTGTTGTATTAACGGTTATGAAACCAGTTGATGAGTTACAGCTTGTAGGCTGACTGATTGTTATTAATGGTGGATTTGGTGTTACGTTTTGTGCATTAGTGTGAACAAATTGGCTGTTGGATAAGCATCCTGAAGCATCTTTAATTTTAAGGTAGTAATCTGTACCACCTTGTAGATTATCGAAAAATGGATTAGTTGTCCAAGTGACACCATTATCAATACTATATTCAGCTGCAGAGGTTTCAATTTTTATATTGATATTTGTTCCAGTTTCTGATTTACAACTTGGTTGCACACTTGAATAAGTTGGAGCAGGTAAAAGAGTTGCAGGACTAATAACTACTGAATTTGCTGAGGAAATACAACCTGCACTATTTTTTAATTTTATGAAATA
>NZ_JAQTPQ010000178.1 GCF_028712645.1 Flavobacterium sp.
GGTCTAAAGAATTTTGATTACAATTATCAGGGGTAAGAGTAGTAGAGAGTACTGTATGGGAATTACCTAACCCTAAAATTTTAACTCTCTTTATGGTATCAACAACTTTATCGTAAGTATCAATTCCCCTAACTCTCTTATGTGTTTCTCTATCGCCTTCTAATGAAAGGCAAACATGAATATCCTCAACTAATGGGGAGTATCTTTTCATAAAAGATTCTACTACGCGAGGATTAGAGGCATTTGTACTAAGAAAAAGCATCCTAAGTAAGGGTAGATGGGAAATAATTCTATCTGTAACTTCAATTAAGTCTTTTCTTAATGTTGGTTCTCCCCCTGAAATACAAAGGTCTTCAACTCCCCTAAATTCTTTATGAGAATATAATCTATCAAATTCTTCAGGACTCAATTCTTCTTCAGGTTCCTCTCTCCAAATCCCACACATTTCACATTTGCTATTACATCTTTGAGTTACTAATTGGTTTACTGATTTTATCATTTCAATTCTCCAAGTTTATTTAAAATATTTAATCTCCACGCGGAATAAAAAAGAAATTTTGAATCATCATTTAAATTTATCTTATCTAATATCTCCATGGGATTAAAGAGATTATTTAACCAAGACAATTTTGTTTTATTTAATTCAGTTAAGTAAACATTTTTTATTGAATTATTGATTTTATCTAAATCTTTTTTATTACATAATTCTAAAATTAAAGATTCTAATTTCTTAGCGTTTAATTTTACCCTTTTACTTTTTATTAATTTAATTAAATTAATTATATCTTTTAATAAAAAATTATAATCTCTATGATTAAATATGATAGGAATTTCTGTTGCATAATATCTACAAAAACCGAGAGGAGAATCCGAAGACAAAGATTGAATACTTTCATTATCCCATCTATCTGAATTAAAAAAACTTAAATTAATTACTCCCATAAAGTTAAATAAATGAGAAATCGAAGTATCGGAAGTCAATCCCAAAGTGATATTATCTTTTTCTATGTCTTTAACAATATCCGAAAGTGAATTATAAGATTTTAATTCAATATTAGAAGATAAACCCTCTTTATCTAATTCTATTTTAATTTCGTTAACCCAATTTTTATGGTGTTCTAAAAAATTAAACCCTTTCACAATAATTATTTTTGAATCAGGAGAAAATCTTAATACGTTTTTAGTAAAAGATACTATAAAATCTTTAGGAATTGTTTTGATTTCCTCGGAGCCAAATGGATTAATTAAGATATTTAGTTTATCCATCTTTCTTACTTTCTGTGGGATTTCCTTAGGGATTAAATGGGGTCTAATTATTGATTTCATATAATCTTCTATGTTCTGATTTCTTAAAAGGTGGTCTTCAAAAGACAAATGATAAATTTTCACCCCTCCATTTTCTCTTTCTGTAACCAAATTTCTTCCCAGTATGATAATTGATTTATTTTTCTTCAAGAGTTTCTTAATTAAAGGAACCGTTCTATTCCAATGCATATCAATAAAATCTCCTACAATACACAACCCAGAACATGATTCTATTTTATTCGAATTAAACTTGGAAGAATCAAATGAAAAGGCTAAGTGGGGAGAAGAATTTGAATAAACCTTCTTAAGTTTTAATCCAAATATCTCTTTAAAATTATCTACGAGATACATACCAATAAATGAATCTCCTACAAAAGTGTAGGGGTCAAAATAATCAAAGGAGTCATACTTTTTACAAATTTTCTTCGTTAAATTTCTAAAATCCTTCATTTTTTTAACTTCAATAAATTCAAAAAGATTATTCTCACCTAATTCAGAAATAAGGTTTATTCTTTGTTTTTCTCTAATCGGTTTTCCTCTCAAAAAGAATTTTATAGATACCTGCTTGTCTGTAACACCTTGGTATTTAATTTTTTTAGAAAGCATTGGAAATGGATAACCAACGTTTAATGTTGTATCTGCATCCTTTTCTCTTATTAAAATCAATGAGAAAAAATCGCTGTAAGAGATGTTTCTATAAATCTTTTTTGAATTAATAAATTTACTTATATCCTGTTTTATCTTGAGGCTATTTCTATCTACAATTTTCTGTAGAATTGGTAAATATTCGCTCCATTCCATATAACTACTCTGGAGTTACTATATATAAAAGTTATGCTAAACTAAATTTCTGATTCGGTAGAATTTTTTTTATTGTTGTCTTATAAAAGACATATGAAGGTTCTTCTCCAACAATCTTCAACTTATCTCCGTTGATAATTATCCCTGTTTTTTCAGGTAGGGCTATCACAGGAAATTTATTCCTTTTTATATAATCCTCTACTTTCTTTTTATCCTTTCTAAAATAATGGCAATAGATTGAAAACTTTCCTATTTTATTCAGCCCTTTAAAATCAGAAATTTTAACTTGGTCTTCATCATTTGCAGTCGATATATCTTTTCCAAAGATTATTGCCCCTGCACTCCCACCATAAACTATACCCCCAGAATCAACATAACTTTTTAGAACCTTCAAAAATCCGGAAATTCTTAAATCGTTTAGTAATTTATAAGTATTCCCTCCCCCAATATAAACCCCTGAATATTCTTCAAGTTTGATATTCCTTAATCCTTCAACACTTTTGACCATCTTGAAATTATTGAATTCTAAATCTTTAAAATTAGCTTGAATCCATTCTAAGCATGATTCGTAAGGAGGTTCTCTTGCAAGAGGGATATAAAGGACTGGTTTTCTCTTTCCAACTTTTTCTACAAATGCCTTATCTAACTCTTTTGAATCTTCTCCACTTCCTCCGCCAGATAAAAACAATGCCATACTAAATTAAAACTAAGAACATATAAAAATTTATTGATTTGATTAATTTCTTAGTATATATTTAAATATAAATAAGTTTTTATTTTGCTTCAAAATATTAAAAATAATTTGTTAAATAAAATGTTAGTAAGAGAATTTACTCTTTTGTACAATGGGCGAACTTGGGGTGTTTATGATGAAATTAGTTGTCCTGATAGAGCACCTTTTCCAGATTATTATTATCAAGTTTATGAAGTTCCAGAAATAAAAGAAGATGCGGTTTTTCGCGCACTTATGAGTGCTGCTGATTCTTTTAATAAAAATAAAGTTTTGCCGTCGAGAGAAAGAGATAATTTTCCAAGTTTGAGAGGTTTTTTATAAATGTATTTTAAGTCCATTCTATTTATAAAACAATTTTTTGTATTAATTTTATTGATTTAAACTTTTAAAAATCATAATGAAAAATAATGTAAATATTTGTGTAAGCCCTGAAGCAAAAGTAGATAGATATCTCGATAAATTTAGTCCGATAACTCTTGAAGAAATGAAAAGTTTCGAACTTCTTGATAGAGTAGAAATAAAATATTTAATTGAATTAGATAAATTATTTGAACTCCTCGACGAATTACCAAAATTTTATAAAATATTAAAAATTGGAAAGTATAGAAAAACTGATTATCGCACTATTTATTTTGACACGCCTGATTTTAAAATGTATAAAGAACATCACAACGGAAGATTGAACCGATATAAAATTCGAGTAAGAAAATATATGAACTCAGGATTATCCTTTATAGAAATAAAATTTAAAGATAACAAAGAAAAAACTTTTAAAAAAAGAATTCAGATTCCAGAAAATTTTTATAAATTAGAAGGAGGTATAAAAAAGTTTATTCAGGAAAAAAGTCCTTTTGAAACAAAAGATTTGTCCCCAGTTTTATTTAATAATTATACTCGAATAACATTAGTCAGCAAAAAAAATGTTGAACGAGTTACAATTGATATTAATTTAGAATTTTTTAATAAAGCCATAAATAAAACTATTAAATTACCTAACTTAGCAATAATTGAAATTAAGCAGGAAAAATTTTCAAAAAATTCTGATATTGTAAAATTGATGCGTGAAAAATCAATAAGGTCAAATGGATTGAGTAAATATTGTATTGGCGCAGGTTTGATTTACGACGGGCTTAAAACCAATAACTTTAAAGAGAAATTAATGATTATAAATAAATTAAATAGTGGTTCAAAATGAATGAAATATTTTTATATTTATTGGGATTTTTGTTTAATTTAGCGACGACAATTTTGATTACACGATTTATTTATTATCCTAAAAACCATAATAAAAATAATATTTTTACTTTTATTGCATTTAGCACAATTATCTTTTTTGTAGTTAGTATTTTGACAAGTATTGAATTGAGTGTCGGGGTTGGTTTTGGACTTTTTGCACTTTTTTCTATTTTGCGTTATCGTACAGACCCTATGCCAATAAGAGATATGACTTATCTTTTTATTATTTTAGCACTTTCTGTTATGAGTTCAATTATGTTTAGCGAAGGACTATATACTAAATTATTTGTTGCTAATTTTTGTGTAATAGTAATTATTTATTTTCTTGAAAAAGGATTTGGTTTTAATTATGAACAACAACGCGAGATAAAATATGAAAAAATTGATATGATAAAACCTGAAAATCGTGATTTGTTATTAAAAGATTTGAAAGAAAGAACTGGAATTAAAAATATTATTAGGTTTGAAATAGGTGAAGTTGATTTCTTAAAAGATTGTGCAGATATTATCATTTATTTTAAAGAGTGAGTTAAAAAATTCTGAGAAAATTAAAATTTATTGTCTTGATGATTATTATTTTTGGGTTTAATTGTTCTCGCTTTTTTATTGTTGATGTATTTTTAGAACTAGAAAATTAATTTTTTATCTCATTCCTCTTGGATTAGTTTGCATTCCTCCATCCATATTATTATTCATTGAATTTGCTGTTCCTAAAATTGTTATTGTACTTGAAATTGTAAATTCTTGATATAGTGTTCCTGCGTTATAATCTTCTGTTTCATATAATCCATTTGTCTCTGTTCCGCTTGCAGTTCCGTCGATATAAATTTTGTAAGTTTCTCCTGTTATTAATTCATTTGAACTTATAACAATTGCTTGGAATGTTTTTGCTGGTGCGAAAGTTAAAATATTTTTTCCGCTACTTGATTCTATATGAATTAATGTTCCTGCTGGCATTGTGCTTGTGAAAAATATTGAAACTGAATTTTGTTCTGAACTTGCATCTGGAGATTCTGCCATTCCTGAACTGCTTGCGACAACTAAAAATCCTCCATCAACTAAACATTCTCCGTTTACATCTAATCCTCCATTTCCGTTGTTGGTTGGACTATTAACTATTATGAATCCTCCTGTAATATACATGTCACCATTAGAATCAAGTCCATCGCCATTTGCATTTACATATAAATTTCCTCCAGAAATATAAAGGGCTCCGTCGATAGCGGCTTCCATAGGTGCAGAAACCATTGTGCTATCTGCTACATTAATTCCATCATCACTTGAAATTATCGATATTTCTCCATTGTTAATATAAATATTTTTACTTTCTATTCCTTCAATACTTTTTGCAATGTTAATTTCTCCGTAGTTGATTTCAATTAATTCATCGCTATGAATTCCATCATCTCCTGAAGAAATTTTTATTGAACATTTATTTATTTTTATTTCATTATTAGAATGGATTCCATCATCTGCTGAATTTATGTTTATTATTCCTCCATCTATTTCTATATAATAATCTGCCTTGATTCCTTTTGCACTAATTGTTTTGTCTGTGCTGCTTGTTGTTATATTTAATTCTCCGTCGTTAATTAATAAATAAGTTTTTGCGGAGATTCCGTCGTATTGTGAATTTATTCTTATTGTTCCACTATTGATAACAATCCACCCTTTTTCAGCATCTTCATCTTCTGTGACTGAAATTCCATCTTCTCCTGAATTCAATATAAATTTTCCGTTTTCAATAACTAAATAATCTTTTGCTTTTATTGCTTCTTTTTTTGCAGTGATTGTTATATCTCCGTCGATAATTATTAATTGGTCTTTACTTTGAATTCCATTTTTATTTTCTGAATTAATTATTAATTTTCCTAATCCGTTTATGTATAAATCGTCTTTGCTGTAGATTGCGGCAGGAGTTGCGGTTTCATCTGTGTCAGGGTCGACGTATTCGCTGTTATCTGTTATTGAATTTGTTGTTCCTTCTGCTAAAATTATAATTGTTTCTTTTGCACTTTCTATTAATATTGGAGAATTAGTTGAAGAAATTATATTTGTGCCATTTAAAATTAATTTTACTTCGCCTTCATCTTCTGATGATACAATAATCTGTCCTTCATTTAATGTTCCGCTGATTACATAAGTTCCGCTTGAATTAATATTTACAATTGAATCTTCATCATTAAGATTTATAGTTTGGATTTCAGATTCTTCCCGATTATCAGAGATATCTACGTCGCTGTAATCATAATTTGTGTATTTATATATTTCTTCAGTTGTTATGCCTGTTAAAATAGTTGCAGTTTCTTCTATATTATCATCGTAATCTAAATTTTCAGAATCGTCGCCTGAAAAAATATTTTCTTCTGTTTCTTTATTTAATTTATAAAATAAAACTAAACTTATTAGTAATATTGCAGAAATTATAATTATTATTACCTTTAGATTTTTACTCGAATTCATAATATTTTTACTTTTTCTTCTTTTATAATATAGATGGACTTGAAATACATTTAATTTTTATAATATCTCGCTAATTAAATTATTTATATAAGAAAAATCTGCGTCATTTAAAATTATTATGTCAAAATTTTTTTTATATTCTTCGAGGTTTTTTTCTGGTTCTTCATTCAGAAAAGCAATTTTAATTAAATTTTTATAAGGAAAACCTTCTACCATTTTTAAATCTCCAAGGGAATCTCCGAGCAAAATTACATTTTTTCTTTTTAGAAGTTCTTGATAGATTTTGAGATTTTTAATTTCTGCTTCGTGCTTATTGAAAACATGAATTATTTTTTCTATTTTTATGAATTTTCCGTGTTCGTTGAATTTTAAATTATTTCCAATTACATGTGTGTTTTCAAAGAAAAGATTTTTTTGTTTTAATATTTCGATTAATGAATCGCTTATGCTCGACGATAAAATGATTAATTGGATTTTATTTTTGTTTAGATTTTCAAAAAATTCTTTTACACCTTTTCTTAATACAATAATTTTGTCTTGAATTATTTCTTCTGCAACTTTTTTTAGTGTTGCTTTGTCTAATCCTGATTCTATTAGTAAATCGAAGTGGGCTTTCCACCATTCTTGCATTTTATGATTCCTTTCTTATTGAGAAATTTCTGCAGAGATTTCGATTGGGTGATATTTGTTAAAAAGTGCGTGAGCTTTTTCTGCGTACTCTTTGCTTAAATATTTTCCATTTCTTAAAATTGAAATAATGCTTGGAGCAGGTTTTCCGTCTTTGATTCCGTAAGAAAGAGTCCTGTCAAAATCAGAAAGGATGTGCAATGAATTTTTTCCGTCG
>NZ_JAQTPQ010000179.1 GCF_028712645.1 Flavobacterium sp.
AGTAAAAGAAACAGAAATCCTTGGAGCTTTCGCCAATAACGATATTAATTTTGTAGATAATACAGGAATTGACCATGATAAATTCAGTTTTGGATTAAAGAAATCACTCTTTAATTTTATGCACGGTATTTGCTTTGACTACGAATTGCAAGAATGGTTCGATTTTAAAATTTCGAAGACAAAAATCCATCCCGATTTTATTTCGAATGCTTTAGAACAAGAGGAAGATTTCAAAATCAAACCAACTGCCAAAATTGTTTGGCTAGGAGGAAAGCCACTTGCAGAACATTTTACAAAATCTAAAAAAGGTAGTTCTTGGGAAATGATGGCTTTGACTTTTTACGACAAAAAAGAAACTTTCACGATTCAAACTAGTAAAAATGAAGGAGAATGGCTGGTGGGAATTCTTGATAAAATTTCGGTTTCGAATGCTAGAATCTCCACTTTTCAGGAAGTGAAAAATGATTTTGAAACAAATTTAGAGGATTTTGAATTGTTTTGGTATTCAAAACCTGTGAATACTTTAAGGGATTTCGGATTATTGGTATTATAAATATAGAATTATTCATTACTCTTTTTCAAATGAAATAAGTGTCGAAGGAGTACAAGGAAAATATAAAAAGCTGTGCAACATACCTATTGCACAGCTTTTTTAGCTTATTAAAAAAAAGTGTTTCTATTTCTTTTCTAGCTGCATAGGATTTTGTCCTACTGATTGTCCTCTTGCTGGAGCATTTGCATTACGTGCTTTAAACATTTGCAATTTTGATGGGGCTACATTTTCAGCTCCCCAAACATTATTGCTCACATCAATATCAGCGGTTTCAAGCATTGGATCTAATTTTATAGAAGCAACTTCTTTGTCAAGAATATAAAATTTTGATGTTTTTAACTCATCATGTCTCCAAATTTGAGCTGGAATTCTATCGGTTAATTGAGTTCCATCTTTAAATGTAAATTCAACTATAATTGGCATTACCAAGCCTCCTTTATTTGCAAAGTTAAGTTCATAGAAAAATTTGTTGCTGTATTTTTCTTTTTCTTCTGCCGTAAATTCTTCCATTGGTAAAATTTCGGGTTCTGGCATATTTTTTTCTACCAAAGTAGTGTCTATTTCTACCAAACCACGGGCATATTTCCAATAGAAATCTCTTGCGTCTAAATCAGTATCTGTATAGAATTTTATATCACTAGAATTTCGATTTCTAACTTTTGAAATATCATCAAAAATATCCGCAGGTTTTTCAATACGTGTCTTTTTTTCCTTTTTGTCTTCGTTCGAAACTAAAGTGTAGTCGGCTTTTGCAAACTTTACACTTTCTAAAGCAATATCGCAAGGATCAGTACCATAAAACCAACCTCTCCAAAACCAATCTAAATCTTCTCCACTGGCATCTTCCATTGTTCTAAAAAAGTCAGCTGGCGTAGGATGTTTAAAAGCCCAGCGTTTAGCATATTCTTTAAAAGCATAATCAAATAATTCTCTTCCCATAATAGTTTCACGCAAAATGTTCAATCCTGCAGCAGGTTTAGAATAGGCATTAGCCCCAAAGTTTGCAATATTTTCAGAGTTCGACATAATTGGCTCTAATAGATTTTTTGGTAATTTCATATAATCTACAATTGTGTAAGCTGGTCCTCTTTTGCTTGGAAACTTATTGTCCCAAAGTTCTTCTGTTAGATATTGTACAAAAGTGTTTAAACCTTCATCCATCCAACTCCATTGACGTTCGTCACTGTTGATAATCATTGGAAAAAAGTTGTGACCTACTTCGTGTATCACTACGCCAAGCATTCCATTTTTAGTGTTTTCACTATATGTACCATCTGGTGCAGTACGACCATAATTAAAACAAATCATTGGATATTCCATACCGTTGGATGCTTCTACACTTTGCGCCACTGGATAAGGATATGGAATTGTAAAATCAGAATAAGTTTTTATTGTGTGTGCAACAGCACGAGTCGAAAATTTGCTATACAAACCATAGGCTTCTTTTCCGTAAAAACTCATACACATTACTTTTTTGCCTTTTATGCTTTGTGCCATTGCATCCCAAACAAATTTTGGAGAAGAACCCCAAGCAAAATCACGCACATTGTTGGCTTTATAAATCCAAGTTTTTTTGGCTTCTGCTTTGTTTTGTTCAGATAGTTTGGCTTCTGCCAATGTAACCACTTCTACGGGAGCAGTTGCAGTTTGTGCATTTTGGTAACGAGCAAATTGTGCAGGTGACAATACAGAATTATAATTAGTACATTCACCAGTTGAGGTAATGATATGATTAGCTGGAACGGTCATTTTTACATTAAAATCACCAAATGTTAGAGCAAATTCACCTCTTCCAGTAAATTGATGATTTTGCCATCCTTGAAAATCACTATAAACACATAAACGTGGATACCATTGTGTCATAGTAAAAATGTAATTTTTTTCATTTGGAAAAAACTCATAACCTCCACGACCTCCATCTGCAATACGATTTGTGATTTTGTAATTCCAATCAACATTAAAAACAAATTGCTGTCCAGATTTTAATTCAGGAATTTCTATGCGCATCATTGTTTTGTTGATGGTGTATTTTAATTTTTTCCCTGTAACATCAGTTAGCTTTAGGATGTTGATTCCTGCACCGTTGTCGTCTGGTTTATTGTTTTCTATTGTTTTGTCTATTAAAGTGTTGTTACTTTCATTAGGCATCTTGCTGGCACTTTGATAGTTAGCATTATTTAAATTGTTGTGTTCATTTTCATCGAGTTGTAACCAAACATAGGTTAATGCATCGGGAGAATTATTAAAATAAGTAATGGTCTCACTTCCTTTTAAGGTTAAGTTTTTTTCGTCTAATTCACAACTAATATTATAATTGGCGCGTTGTTGCCAGTATTTTACCCCTGGTGCACCACTAGCAGTTCGTTGCTCATTTGGGGTTGTTAAAATACTTCCTAATTGTTCAAACTTATTTCCGTGGTTACTTCCCGGATTGTTTAAAATGTTTTGTGCTATTATTACTTGACTCATTAAAGTCATCAGTAATAGTATTTTTGCAAATTTGTTCATTTATTATTTTTTAATTTAAAGGAATTCGTTTTAAAGCCATTTGTAGTGACAAACTAAATACGGCAGCGGAAATAAATAATACCCAATTGGATTTTTTTACTTTAAAGTATTCAAGAGCTAAAGTGGTAAGTAGTAAAATAAAGGCCACAAAAAATAATTGACCAATTTCTAAACCTATATTAAAACTCAATAAGCCCCATCCGATAATTTGATCTTTAGCCAAAATCATTCGAATAGTATTGGCAAAACCCATACCGTGTATTAATCCAAAACCCATTGCGAAATAGTAATTAATAGTAGTTGCATTGTTTTTTGATTTTATTTTTGAAATATTACTTAGCGCTGTTATAATGATTGTACACGGAATTAAAAATTCAACCCAATTGCTTTGCAAACGAAAAACATCTATTACGCTTAAAAATAAAGTTATAGAATGTCCAATGGTAAAGGCAGTTACGAGTATAACAATTTTTTTAATATCGGAAATTGTGTATAAGGCTATTAAACTCAAAATAAATAATTGATGATCGAGCGCATCAAAACTCACTAAATGCGACCAGCCTAATTGAAAATAAAATAAAAAATCATCTAAAGACATTTAAGTTCTGTTAATTTGATTTGGGTTTGTTACTTTTGTGGGCTAAATTATTGTATTTTTAATCATTAAACAAAAATAATACTTATAATGCATCTATTTTCTTCAAAAGCAACGTTATTTATCATTTTATTCTTTGGTTTAAATCCTTTTAACACTTCCGATTTACATCCACTACATGTTAGTACTACTGAAATTTCATACAATAGCAAACAAAAAAGTGTTGAGATTGTGTGTAAATTATTTACAGATGATTTTGAAAATGCACTTCGCAAACAAAATCAAACTAAAATTGATTTAAGCGCTTCTGTCTTACATAATGAAATGGATGTTATTATAAAAAAATACATTCAAAATCATTTGCAAATTACGATAAATGGTAAAAAGCAAGCACCAAAATATATAGGTTTCGAAATAGATCGTGAGGTTGTAAACGTATATTTAGAAATAGAATCTGCTAAACCTTTTGAAAAAATTAAAATAGACAACAAAATTCTTTGTGATTTCTTTGAAGATCAAATGAATATTGTGCACGTAGAACTTTTAGGAAAACGCATAAGTGGTCGTTTGAATAATCCTGACACCCAATTGGAGTTTAAATTTTAATATTTTTCTATAAAGAAAAGAGAGATAAAAAACCGTCTCATTCATTGCTGTTTTTCAATGAATGAGACGGTAAATTCAATCAATTTATATTATTAAATGGAAGATTTATAGGCTAATTAATCCATATTCTGCTTCTTGATGAGCCGTCGTGGCAACTATTACAGGCTCCTGTTGTAATTGCAGTTGACATTGAATTTGTTGAAGTAGCTCCCGTAACTGAAGGATATAAACCACCAGTAAAATCTATAGTTGACGAAGTATAGAAATTTCCTTTTGCATCAACGCTTATTGTATATTTTAGCGTTCCAGTACCATTTGGTCCTGTATAAAGATTTACTGTTGCGTTAGGATTAGTATTTGTAATGGCTTCATTATATACAGTTCCAGCAACCTTCCAAACTGGTGCTTCTCCTCCTCCAGGTTTGTGACAATTCATACAATTTTGCCCCATATTATGGCTGTTATTACTTCCAGTGCTACTACTTGCCGCTCCGTACTCGCTTTCGGGTGAGCAAGACTGCATTAAAAAGGCTATTATAATTGCAAATGGAACAATTCGTTTAAGTTTCATATAATAATTTTTTAGTTGTTTTTTAATTAATTGATTTTAACTTTTCCTTTTTTTGGTAGTGAGATGAGTAGGATGGAGTTATCCTCATTTTATAAATTTAGCCTATCATTTGTTTTTATTTGCAACAAACAATAGGCTAATTTAAGAAATTAATTTTTAGAGACTTTCAGGTTGTTAATTGGCCCATATTCTAGCAGTACCAGTTCCGCCAGTGTGGCAACTATTACAAGCTCCTGTAGATATTGGTGATCCCATATATTTTGTTGTAGTAGCTCCAACTACTGCAGGATATAAACCACCGGTAAAATCAACAGTATTTGGGGTGTAAAAATTTCCTTTGGCATCAACATTAAGTGTATATTTTAATGTTCCTGTTCCGTTTGGACCTGTATAAAATTTTACAACAATATTAGGAGCAGTAGTCGTTCCAGCAGAACTATTATAAGCAGTTCCTCCTATTTTCCAAACTCCTTTTCCTGAACCTGATCCGCCTGGGTTGTGGCAATTCATACAATTTTGCCCCATATTATGACTTTTATTTAGACCATTTGAGCTTCCACTAAGTGCTATTGCATTTGTTGTAGGAGTAGTAGGAGTAGTAGGCGTCGTTGGTGTTGTAGGTGTTGTAGGTGTTGTTGGCGTTGTTGGCGTTGTTGGAGTAGTCGGAGTTGTAGTTCCTGTTCCGTTATTATCATCATCATCATCATCATCATCGCTTTCTGCGTTTCCATTTGTAGTACCACCATTTGTAGTACCACCAGTTGTAGTATTTGTAGTGCCGGTTGTAGTACCATTATTTACTGGTTCATAAGGGTTCGGAACAGTACAAGATTGCATTAGCATAAAAAGTACAATGGCTGAAAAGATTGTTGTGAGTTTAAGTTTCATAATTATTTAAATTTGGTTTTTACTTGTTTATTAATTGTTATTAAGGCTTTTTTACTGTTTTAAATTGCTGTCTAAAATCAAATGTCGAATTAGCAGTTTGATTTTGTATAGCTAAAACATCTAGGATTTAAATTACCCTACTTTATTTTTTTTATTTTTATTTTTAATTATTTATAAATCAACTTTTTTTATTCTAAATTATTTAATTTTTTTTAGAAGAAGATGTCAATGATTTAGGGGTATGGTTATAAAAAAAACAACCTCCAAAAATCATTTTTAGGAGGTTGTTTAAAATGTCTTTAAAAAGTTTAATAGAAATTAAATTCTTTTAAATTTAAATATAGTCTCATTAGTATATTTTAACGATTTGTAATGACAATTTAATAGTTCTTAAATTATATTAATCTTAATCTTCGTTGTCTTGGTTTAAATGGAATTGTTATATTTTTTTTGTAAAACAGAAAATAGCTAATTACCTATTTTTTCTATCAGAACTTTTCTTAAATTTTTGCTGAACGGACTTTCTAAATTAGTCATGCGCTCAGGATGCCATTGCACTGCCAAGATGAATTCTTTCTCAGGATTTGATGATTCTATAGCCTCAATTACTCCATCATAAGAATAGGCAACTGCTTTTATGTCAGCTCCCAAATTTTCAATGGATTGATGATGAGCACTATTTACTTCGCCTGATAGCTCTTTCACAATAGAGTAGAATAAAGAGTCTTTCTCTACTTGAATTATGTGTGTTTTGTCTTCCGTTTCTTTTTTATGAATTTTATTTTTATTTTCTCCATTATCTAAATATAAAGTTCCTCCTTTAAATACATTAATTAGTTGTAGTCCTCTGCAAATTCCTAAGACAGGTTTTTTCTCTAACAAGGATTTTTCTAACACATTCATTTCAAATAGATCACGGGCAACATTGAATTTTTCTGGGGCATTTGGATAAATTACCTTTTCAGTTGGTTCCATATCAATTCCACCTGTAAATACGATAGCATCACAAATTGAAACATCTCCTAAATTGTTTTTAACATAAGAGAGTTCTATGATTTCAATATTATCTTCTTTTCCTTTTATCCAATGGAGATAATTGATGTGATTGCTTTCAGTAAATGTTACTCCAATTTTCATTTTTTACTTTGTTGATTTTGTCTGTCTAACCAAAAAAACTTTTTGAATTTAATAATAGTGATTGTTAAAATATCAAATGTAAACTTATTTTTAAATTAATAATAAGGAAGTAATCAAGAGTTTTTAAGATTCAATATTATTAAAGTTTTGACTTGATTTCGTATCATTCAACCCAATGTTTTTTTGATTTAGAACTATTTTTTATAAAAAAAAATATTTTTTTATTTTTATATATTTATTCTTATAAAATTATTAAAATTACGTATTTTATCGATTTTTTATGCTTTTTACTGGTTATTTTTAAAAATTAAAAAAAATAATATTTTAACTTTGAAACAGTAAGAATTTGAATAAGAATAGTAAAAGTGTGAATTCTGTAAATTCTTTTTAAAGTTATAATATTTTGTA
Organism: Flavobacterium sp.; assembly: GCF_028712645.1. Taxonomy (GTDB): domain Bacteria; phylum Bacteroidota; class Bacteroidia; order Flavobacteriales; family Flavobacteriaceae; genus Flavobacterium. Next base: position 7,267 of record NZ_JAQTPQ010000179.1, read on the forward strand.
ATCTATATAAGTTCAACTCTGTATTTTTTAGGAATTCATCCGAATTCAATTTATTTGATGAG
>NZ_JAQTPQ010000008.1:0-5323 GCF_028712645.1 Flavobacterium sp.
TTTACAATCCATACAACAATTGTCGATGTAACAAAAGAATAAATGCTGCTATTTCTTGTGGACGAATAGTTAAAAATAAATTGAATTTTGCTGACAAAATTGAAAATTACAACGAGGAAATGGAAGAATTAAATTCGCTTTCCGGCATTTATCAAAATCACGGAATCTTTAAAAATGATGTAGATTTTATGACACAACTAAATGAAATTTTAGCAACTAAAAGTATAATAAACGATAATTGAAAGATGAAAAAGCCCAACTTTTTATCAAATTACAATTACAAATTTAGCAGTTTATCAAATGAATTTATAAAATGAGTAATTTTATTTAAGGTTTCAATATCTGTAATAATGCCATCGTTGTTCACTTTTCCTCTTACCCCTTGAATTAAAAGTTCAGTTTCGTTGCTGAATTTTGCTTCAACGGTTTTCATTATTAATGCTAATTCCTCTTGGGCTTTTTCCCCTGATGCAGATGCAGTTATAAGTCCAACTTTCTTTTGAGAAAAAATCGTTGTAGAAACACACCATTCCAAAGCATTTTTTAAACTTCCTGGCAAACTAAAAATATATTCGGGAGTGCAAATTAGTATTCCATCTGCTTCTGCAATTTCATTTCTAAAAGCGCTTACTATTTTGGGAGGATTTTCTGTATCAAGATCAGTATTAAAATGTGGAATTTCGGACAACCCTTCAAAAATTTTCATTTCAAATTTCTCTTTTGTCAATTCAGAAATCAATTTGAGGATTTTAAAATTACTGGAATTGTTTCGAGTGCTTCCCGAAATTGCAAATATTTTTTTCTTTTGAGACATTGTGGGCTTTTGATTATTTACTAAAAAAAACAAAAAACACCACAGTTTCTTGTAGTGTTTTTTCCTGAATTAACAATTTTGTTCTTTATGATTTATTAATTTCTTCCAAAATTTTATTCTTCCTTTCTTCTGGCATTTTTACATTTACTTTTGACTTACCTGTAAACCATTTGCCAATAACAGTATCAATAAATTTAGATTGGTGCTCGTAAGCAGTACAAGTTTTACACATTGATTTGTGTACTTGCAATTGCATTTTTTCTTTCGCTGTTAATGGTGTAAATAGCTGTTTGTCTATCAACTCTGTGGTTTTTTTACAAGAATTTACCATCATATTCATTATTTTTTGCATCAGCATTTCTTTAAAATTTTAAAGGTTTATTACAACCATTTCATTTCTAAACATTTTTTTAAGAGTAGTTTTGCTCTGTGTACTATCTGCCAATAATTAGACGTTGTAATTTCTAATTCCTGACAAATTTCATCTGCATTTTTATCAGTTAAATATTTGGAAGTCACGGCAAATTTCCATTTTTGAGGTAAATCTTCCATACAGTCCTGCATTATGTTGTTAAATTCTGGATTGTCCAGTAATTCTTCTTCTTGATCCCAAACAGGGTTAATGTCGTTATTCTTCCAGTTTTCGGTTTCGTTGAACAAGCCATCAGAAAGTTCGTAACCGCTATTTTCAGAGATACTAAAGGTTTGTTTCGTGGTTTTGGCACTCAAACGATAATAATCTATCACTTTATTATTCAAAATAGAAAACAACCAGGTTTTAGGTTGGCTTTTCCCCTGAAAAGTATCTATTTTATGAAAAGCTGCCAAAAAAGTTTCCTGAACCAAATCTTCAGCAGTTTCCTTAGAAGAAGTTTTGTATAATGCCCAGGAAAAAAGTTCGTCGCTAAACTGATTGACCCAATTTTCAAATAATTTTTTAGAATCTACTTTGATAACTTCCATAAATCTTGTTGCCTGTTATTTTACAAGTCCAAAGATACTATTTTTTTTAGACCTCAAAAAGTCATTCTTTTCGAACAGCAAAAACAGCAATACTAAACTATATTCTAATCCAATTAACCAAGAGTTTTCTTTGAATTCTGGATTAGAATAGGCACTATAACTCAAAATTGCTGTTAAACTCCAAACTATCGGGTAATTGAATTTTGTAAAAACACCAATCAAAACCAAGTTTATGATATACCAAGGATGAACGGTTGTGGAAGTAAAAAAATAGACACTTAAAACGAGCAGAAAACTTTGGAATAAATCAATGGTGGTTCTGTTGTTTCCTTTAAGTGCTTGATGAATAATATACGTAATGATTAGTATTGGCATAATTCTGCCAGTAATTTGAATGATATTATATCCTGTTATCCAAAAACCAATTTCACGAATTAGGTAATAAATACTAGCATTGAATTCGAAATTGGTGAACCATAAGCCAATAGTTTCTGAATAATTTGCGATCAATTCTGAAGAAAGGAATGGCAAGAGCAGCACTATATTTACTCCAATGACAATGCTGTAAAAACCGATACTTTTTTTCCAACCCAATTTCTGAAAAAAAAGAGGCAACAACAATAAAGGCAACAATTTGGTTGAAATGGATAATGCCACTAACAAGGCTGCCGTTTTCCATTTGTTTTGATGCAATAAATACATACTCCAAACGAAGAAAAAAAGCATTACGCCTTCAAAATGAAGGTTTCCTGTTAGTTCAATTATAACCAATGGATTTAATAGATACCAAAAAATGCGGTGTTTTTCAAATCCTAATTTTTCCAATAATTTGCTTCCGAAATATAACGTTCCGAAATCTGCTGCAATGATTATTATCCGTAGAATTACTGCTGCACCAATAATTGAATGATTACTTAAAAATCCTGCAACTACAAAAAATAATTGATTGATTGGCGGATAATTAGAGTAGTGAGAGGCACTCAAGCTTTTCATTCCGTTTACTAATTCTTGTGCTTGAGAGAGTTTGAAATTTGGATTTGCAATCAAATCCTGGGGTAAATGTACATACGGATTTAAACCTTCTAAAATTAACCTTCCGTCCCAAATAAAACGAAAGTAGTCTTGTGATAAATTGGGCAAAGCCACAATGAAAATTAATCGAAAAAGGACTATAACTCCGATTAGAAAAGTAAAATTATCTTTTTGTAATTTGATTATTTGATATGCCAAAAGAAACAAAAAACTATAGGAAATAACTAAAGAAACAAATTCAGTTCGTTCCAGTCCATAGCCAATAAAACCATAAATGAGAATGCTTACAATTAGTAAGAAATATGATTTTGTGTTATTTGAAATGGTGTAACTCATTTGGTATCAGTAATAGATTTTATGAATACATATCCGAAACCAAAAAGCAACATCAAATGGAAAGGATACAATGCAAAATCATTGAATTTATAGCCACTGTACAATCCGAAAAGGGAATATAAAACAAGTAATCCTTCGATAATTGTGTTTTTGGATACTTTTTTTGAAATATAAATATTGTCTTTCCACTTATCTTTTAAGCTTTCGATATTGAATTTTGGCGTTCTGATGAATTCGCTTTTTTTGCCCAACAATCCTTCTAAAACAGCAATTGTATTGTGAAAGGAAAATCCCATTGCAATGGCATAAAAGGTAAAAAACAAGCCAATATATTTCAGGAAATTCTTAAATCCGCCGCCTTGAATATTTTTAAAAGTAACCCAATAGCTGATAAAAAACAGTAGGGAAGTAATGACAAAAAATATCAGAATATCAAAAAGTATTACCAAATGTCCGTACCTATTTTTGATAAACAAAACCGGAATACTTAAAATTGCCATTGCAAAAATCATCAGAAACATCGAACTATTGAGCAAATGCAAAATGCCGTGAATTTTTGTTTTTAATGGGATTGATTTTGATGTAATGACCCGCCAGTTCATTTTCCTGAAATTCTCGGCACCGCCTTTGTTCCAACGAAATTGTTGTGAACGAGCTGCACTGATTATTGCAGGAAGCTCCGCAGGAGTTTCTACATTTTCTAAATATTTGAATTTCCAATTTTTTAATTGTGCCCTATAACTTAAATCCAGATCTTCGGTTAGCGTATCGCTTTCCCAGTTTCCTGCATCGATAATACATTCTTTTCTCCAAACACCGGCTGTTCCGTTGAAGTTGATGAAATGCAATTGTGAATTGCGACCAACTTGTTCCAACGTAAAATGAGCATCGAGAGCAAATGCCTGAATTTTTGTCAAAATGGAATAATCTCGGTTTAAATGCCCCCAACGTGTTTGTACAACTCCGATTTTTTTATCTTTGAAATAGGGAATTGTTTGAAAAAGCCAATCTTTTTGAGGTACGAAATCGGCATCAAAAATGGCTATGAACTCTCCTTTGGCAGTTACCAATCCTTCTTTTAAAGCTCCTGCCTTGAAGCCAATCCGGTTGGTTCTTGTGATGTGTTTGATGTCTAAACCTGATTTATGTAAATCATCAATTATTGCTTTTGTTTCAAAAATGCTGTCATCGATGCTGTCGTCAAGCACCTGAATTTCGAGTTTTTCTTTTGGATAATCAAGTTTTGCAATGGTTGTAAGCAAACGTTCCACCACATATTTTTCATTGAAAATAGGCAGTTGAATGGTTACGAATGGAATTTCGGTCGGGTTTGTAAAATTGAATTTTTCAGAATTGTCAATTTGTTTTTTACTTTTTAGATAATTAATAAGCAAATTGAATTGTGCCAATCCGTAGAAAAAAATCAACAGAATAGCGAAACTATAGAGAATGAGAACGATGTATGAAAGTACTAACATTTTATTTAAAAGCATATTTAAAAATCCAACCTATTATTTTTATTCCAGCCATTACAGTTCCTTTTACTGTTCCGGAAACTTTTGAAACGCCAATTCTGTTTTTGTAGCGAACAGGAATTTCGGTGTATGGAATGTGTTTTTTCAAAATTTTTAATTGCATTTCAACCGTCCAACCATACGTTTTGTCTTGCATATTCAAATCTAAAAGAGTTGCATATTTTATGGCTCGAAACGGACCTAAATCCGTGAATTTAGAATTAAAAAAAAGTTTCATCAAGAAAGTTGCCAACCAGTTTCCGAAGACTTGTTGCGGTGTCATTGACCCTTTTTCTCGAAGATTTGAGACTCGTGCTCCAACTACAAAATCTACATTTTGATTGAGAATTGGTTCAACTAAATGGATTAATTCTTCGGGATAATCCGAATAATCACCATCGAGAAAAACTACAATATCGGGTTTTGTCTTTTGGTGTGAGATGTATTCAAGTCCTTTGAGACAAGCGTATCCGTATCCTTTTCTTTTTTCAGAAAGTACGGTCGCACCATTTTCGAAAGCTATTCTGCTTGTGTTATCTGTAGAATTGTTATTGACTATAATAATCTCCGAAACTATTTTAGGAATTTCCCGAATGACACTTGCAATCGCTTTCTCTTCGTTATAAGCAGGAATGATTACCTTAATAATTGCCATTTATTTTTG
>NZ_JAQTPQ010000008.1:5333-32211 GCF_028712645.1 Flavobacterium sp.
CATTCGCGTTTATTCTTCCTTCTTCAGCACCATTTTCTAATTTTAAAACCCCTCTAGGACAAACTGCCGAACAAATACCACAACCAACACAAGAAGAGCGCACAATGTTTTCGCCTTTTTGGGCATAACTTCGGACATCAATTCCCATTTCGCAATGAGTTGTACAATTGCCGCAAGAGATACATTGACCTCCATTTGTCGTAATTCTAAATCTTGAAAACAAGCGTTGTTGCAATCCCAAAATTGCTGCCATCGGACAACCAAAACGGCACCAAACCCGATTGCCTAATAACGGATAAAACCCCACACCAATAACACCGCTAAAAGCTGCACCAATGGCAAAACCATACCATTCACGAAGTGAATTACTGTCTATAAAAAGAATATTTTGATTTTCTGAAAAGTAATTTATTGCTATTGAAATGATAATAATTGCAACCAAAGAAACCATTGTGAATTTGGCATCCGTATCTAAATCATTGTGTTTAAAAATGTATAAAATACCCGTAAATACAATTAAAAAAATTACAATCCCATCCACAAATTGGTCTTTAGTAATGAAGCTCATTTCTGGATTATTGGACAAAAAGGTGAAGATTACAGCAATTGTCATCACAAACGAAAACACTAAAACGGAATGGATCATCCAGCGTTCTATTTTCCAAGCTTTTTGGGTTGAAATGGATAAATGACGAAAGCTGTCTCCCGCTGTTTCAGCCAATCCGCCACAACCACAAACCCAAGAGCAATACCAACGTTTGCCATAGAAATAGGTTAATATTGGCGAAATAATGAATATCATTGCGATACCGAAAACAAGCATAAACATTCCGAGGTTTCCACCATTTAGCAGTCCTTTTAAATGCCAATCATTAAAGAAATAATAATTGAGAGGCCACATATTTTTTAAGTCTTTAGCAAAATACTCCTTTCCTGGATTTAATTTTTCGAGTATTTCAGGTATCAAAAAAGCAAAACCCAATTGGAAAAATAGTACCGAAATGGTACGAACCAATTGGTATTTGTTGTGTCGGTATTTTAGAATGAATTTGTAGCCCAAACCAAGAATAGCAACTGTATAAAGCGTTCCGTAAACAAACCATTGACTGGCAATTTTGCCATTCAATACTAAACTTAATGGGTCGAAGAAGCCAACAATTCCTGAATTTGCTTCTCCGTTTTCACCTAAACCTAAATATTTTGGAAACCAATATAAAACGACATAAAAGGAGGTTAGTAAAATACCAATTATCCAAGCAAGAACTCCTTTGTTGGTAAATGATTTATGAAAAAGTCCGTTATTGCTGATGCCTTCTGGTCGAGACAAATAAGTGCTTCTAGCATAGATGATAATTCCAACAAAAATTGAGATTATTGAAATACTAAACCAAAGCGTTTTATTTGGAAAACTAACATTAAAAAATGCCAATGTTAAAATGAATAGTCCAATAAAACCAATAGCTAAACCTAACTTTTGAAATGTATTTGTCCTATTATCTTGATGTGAAGCTATCGAGATATTTTGTGCTGATTTGCTCATAATTAAACCGTTTTTAATCCCACAAATTGTTTTACAAAATGTTCTTGGATTTCTTTTTTGTGTGAGGTGAAAAATTCAGGATCGAAATTGGCTTCCGCCAAATGATGAATGACATAATCTACCGATTGATTTTCGGTAAGCACTTTATCAAAAAACTCGTGACGCATTCTTATTCCAAAAGTATTTATACCCAAAAACACTCTAGTTTCTTTGTGGAACGAAATTCTAATGGCTTTTTTGCCCGAATGATGTTCCCAATAAAATTGCTCTTCGTAGTCTTTTTTGTGAGCCCAAACCCAACCGTAAGTTTGGTATTCAATGTCCAAAAATTTGGCAGAATTGAACCAATGTCCAGGATTGTATTGCGTAGGATTTCCTGTCAATGTTTGAGCCAATGCTTCGCCCATCATTCTACCCGTGTACCAAACGGCTTCTATCGGTCGGCGTAAACCAATGCTTTCGTGTTGTTCGGCACAATCTCCAATGGCAAAAATATCTTTGATATTAGTCTCTAGAAAACGATTGACTTTAACACCTCGACCTAACGCAATTCCAGAATTTTTAAGAAAATCGATATTGGGAGAAACACCAGCAGTTAAACCCACAATTTGACATTCGATGGTTTCATTTTTGTCAGTCACAACAGCTCTTGCGTTGCCATTTTCATCTGAAAGAATTTTGAGTAAACCCGTTTCTAATCGCAAATCAATATGATGTTCAAGAATATGGCGATTGATCATTTGGCTTTCGCCGAAAGGCAAAACTGCATCCCAAAAACTTTTTTCACGAACTAAAAAAGTAACTTCAATATTGCGTGAACGAAGCATTTCGGCAAGTTCAATTCCGATTAAACCACCACCAACAATAACTGCTCGTTGGCAAGTTGGCGCAAAAGCTTCCAAGGTTTCTAAATCTTGCTTGTGATACAAACCCGTAATGCCTTTTAATTCCTGACCTTGCCAATCAAATTTATTCGGTTTTGAACCTGTTGCAATAACTAATTTATCATAATTGATAATGGTGTCATCATCTAAAATAAGTGCTTTATCTTTTGTGTTTACGTGTTCAACTAAACCATTTATGAGATTGATATTGTTTTTCTTCCAAAAATCATTTTCATAAGGTTGAGTGTGTTCAAACTTCATATGTCCCATAAAAACATACATTAAAGCGGTTCGAGAAAAGAAAAATTCCGTTTCCGAAGAGATAATGGTAATTTTATGATTGGATTGTTTTCGGATATGACGAGCGAGTGTAACGCCTGAAATTCCGTTACCTATAATGACAATATTTTCCATAAATGGGTTTGTTTTGTTGCGATAATAGACTTGCCTATTGTGATTTCCTGACAAACTATTTTACATATTTTCTGTAATAATCCAACATACTTTCAACAGAATGCCCTAATCTTCGCTTGAGATGAATGACTGTAAAATGATATTGTAAAGTCCAAACACCATTTTCTCGGTAGCGTCTGGCAGAAGTAATCAGGTATTTTGGAATGACTGCGAACTTTCCTTTTTGATACAATCGTTTTATAATTTCATTGTCTTCATAAATGATGTAATTCTCATCATAACCGCCAATTTCATTAAATAATTCTTTGGTAACAAATAAGGATTGGTCGCCACCACGACACGAAATGTGATTTATTCTGGTAAACCATTGCGAAACCAATAAAACAGGATGTAAATGGTCAAATTTCAAACGAAAACAACCAGCTTGATTTCCATTTTGAACTTGTTCCCATACATATATATCGAAATTTTTAGGAGGAAAACTATCGCAATGCAAAAAATACAATATATTTCCCGAAGCTGCTTTTGCACCTGTATTTAATTGTTTTGCTCGTCCTTTTTCGGAATTAATAAGTCTTGCTTTTTGATGATTTTGAACTGTTTTTTGAGAACCATCGTTACTGCCACCATCAACCACAATAATTTCATAATCAATGGTTTTTGAAATTGTGTTTTCTAAATGCAGCAAAAGTCGATGTATAGCATCGACTTCGTTGAGTATGGGAATAATTATGGAAATTTTATTCATTCAAATTCCAGTTGTATTCTTTGTATTTGACTTTTGCATTTTTATTGATTTTTATGGAACTGTATTTATTTAGAAAATCAATCAACGTCCCTTTGGTTTTAAAATCGCCTGAAAACCAATCAAAAATACTCGAAATTTCAATTTTATCTGATGCAATTGTATTTTTAGTTCTATCATTCACGAATGATTTTGCAGCAGTTTCTAGTTGTTTCTCCAGAGCGGTTTCTGTGTATGCTTCATTTGCTAAATTTGGACAAGAAAAAGAAGCGCAGTTGATGGCAAAATGAATTCTTGGTTCGTTCATTTTACGCAATATTTTATGTTCAATTTCGCCTAAACTGTATTTCTTGTTTCCCAAAGTAAAAAATGCTGTATCCCAAGGATTGTCTATTTTTTTAATACTTTTTACAGGATAATTATCCAAAATCAATTTAACGGTATAAGCGTTGTAAGTATTAATCCAATAAGCAAGTACGGCATTTTTTGACCACGATTTTTCAGGAGGATTTTTTGCTAATACATTCAAATAGGATTGCAAAGCTGCGGCATCTTTTTGGAAACCTTTATAATCAACATTTCCTTTGTTAGAGACGTGTTTTTGCAATAAATCATTCCATTGTTTGTGATCGATGGTTTTTTGATCAGTCGTAATTTGGGTTTGCGTGCCGTAAGCAATTTCAGGAATTGTATTATTGCTCTTTGCACACGAAATAAACGGCAGAAAAAGTAATGCTAAAATGTATTTTTTACTCATAATTATTATTTGTTCGTATTCGTGAATCTTCGATTTCATTTTTAGTGTATTTTAATTTACTGTATAGACATCAAAAATTAGAAAACCTGACAAATTATTTTTGAAATGGGTAAAATTCTTGTTTAACAAAGTCTTTTGGGAAGCTATTTTCGTCGTCAAATCCTAATTCGATATCTCGTCCGTCTGCTGGAATAAAATTGGTTTTAAAAAGATAATCCCACACACTTAATGAAATTCCGAAGTTGACACCATATTTTGTGGGCAATTCTTTGCTATGATGCCAAATGTGCATTTTTGGATTGTTGAAAATGTATTTCAAAAAACCGTAATCCCAACCAATATTGGCGTGGTTCAAATGTCCGATTGCGATGGCAATAAAGTGAACGATAAAAACATCTTCAAGGGTAAAACCGCCAACGAGTATCAACGGAATGTATAGGATGGATTTATAGATAATTGCTTCCATCCAATTGTAGCGAAATTGTGTCGCAAACCCCATTTGTTTGGGTGAATGATGCGTTTTGTGAACTTGCCAAAGAAATGGAATTCGGTGTAATAATCGGTGCGTATTCCATTGTATAAAGTCGCCTAAAATAAAAAATAAAAGTAATCCAAAAGGTTTCGGTAATGCTGAAAGTGAAAAAAGCTGAATTGAGGCTAATTGAAAACCGAAAAAGGACAAAAAATCGTTTAATAATTGTTCGGTAACATTGGATAATGCTATGAGAATGATTAGATTTAGAAGAAAGAAATTGAAAAACATATAGAACAAGTCTAGCCAAAAATCTTTTCGGAATATAGGTTGATTTTTTCGCCAAGGAAAGGCAATTTCTAATAGCCAAACTACTAATGAAATTGCCAATAATCCGTAAAAATAGTTGTTCCAATTCCAATATAGAATTTCGTTTATTAAGTAGCCAAAATAGCCTCCGTAAGAATTGATTATTATATCGATGTACTTTTCCATTTTGGTTTAGCTGTTCTTTAGAAATTTGTAATAATTACTTTTTTCTAAATCTTCAAAGGTGTCAATGTCATTGAGGGTTTCTAAAAATTCAATTTTATAATTTTCTAAATCTTTCAAAGTATCCGGCAAAACGGTAGAAGTTCCCCAATTCTTATTTTTAAAAATGGAAGGGATTACTTTTTTCAATCCTAACAAGTAATAACCACCATCTTCTGCTGGACCAATAATAACATCATTACTTTCTAATTTATTGAAAGCTTCATTGATATGATTGGATTTCAGGTCAAATAAATCGCTCCCAATTATGATGCAATTTTGATACCCTAAATCAAATAATTTTTGAAAAGCATTCTGCATTTTAGCTCCTAAATGGGAACCAAATTGCACTTTTTTTTCATAGAAATTTACTGACCATAAGTCGTTAGTTTCTATATTTTCATCATAAAAAACAAATTTATCACAATCTAAATTTTGGGTTTCATTCATTGTATGAAGGAGCAAATCTTTATAAATTTCCAAAGCTTTTTCATTGCCAATTGTTTTTGCCAATCGGGTTTTTACTTTTCCTAATTGAGGATTTCGGGTAAAAATTATCAGTGCGTTAGTCTTCATAAACTTTAGTTCCCTTTTTTAGATAAACACTCCATTCTTTATTGAAAGTATGAATTTTATCGGTTTCGACATTTTGATTAGTTACTACTTTTCCGCCATTATTTTTCCATTCAAAAATACCTCCGTATAAATTGAATACATTTTTATAACCCAATTTCTGTAGTTTTTCACCAATTTTTTCGCTCCGAACTCCAATGGAACAATACACCACAATAGTAGCATTTTTATCTTTTAGAATTGTGGTAACTTTTTTGCTATCGAATCTATCAAATCCTATATTTATGGCATTTTCAATATGGCTAACATTAAATTCTTTGATTTGTCGGGCATCCAGTAAAATATAATTCTCCTTTGATTGGAGTGCCGCAACACTAATGTAAGGAACCGATTTATTGTTTAATTTCTCTAAAATCTTTGGAATTGTATTTTGAGCAAAACAGAAAGTTGTTAAAATTACAGCAATTGTTGTTATTAGAAATTTCATCGTATTCGTTTACTAATTGTCGTTATTAGACAAAGTAAATGCAAATTCCTGACAAGCTACAAAAATTAAAATTAATTTGCTTTTGAAAGTTTAGTAATGCTATTCATTTTGTCTCTTAAAATTTATACATTGTTGATGTGCTGTATATTTTTGGATTAGTTTTTATGGAAAATAGGATGTAAGAGAAAGAGAACTCTTGATGCTGTTTCTGTTTTTTGTTGATGTGTAAAAATCCATTTTCTGCCATTAATATCGATGTTTATATTTGATAATTTAACCCGTTGGTAGTACTTTCACCTATTTGCACCAAATTGACTCCTTAAGCTAACGATTACAGTACATAAAAAAAACGTAAATTAGATTTGCTCTTTAAACTGTTGCGTAATGGCACGAGTGTAATTCTGGTTGGGAAATGTTTGATGACCCCATTGGTGGCATTTATTAATATTTTGTTTATCCAAAAGAATTTCCCCTCAGAGCATATTTATTAGTTGAATTCAAGAAAGTTTAAATCAGTTCATAATCTGCGAATCTGCGGTTAAATTATTTTGATTAATAGCAACCTCCTTTTTTTAATTCTTAAATCCTTATTTTTGCATTCAACAGAAAATTTTTATGCGCAAATACATCGACCAACTTAACGAAGCCCAACGTGAACCCGTTCTCCAAAAAGATGGGCCAATGATTATTATTGCTGGTGCAGGCTCTGGAAAAACACGTGTATTGACTATTCGTATTGCTTATTTGATGAGTTTGGGAGTGGATTCTTTTAGCATTTTGGCTTTGACTTTCACCAATAAAGCAGCTCGCGAAATGAAAAAGCGTATCTCAGATATTGTAGGTTCTAACGAAGCCAAGAATCTTTGGATGGGAACTTTCCACTCCGTTTTTGCTCGAATTCTTCGTTCTGAATCTGATAAACTAGGTTATCCTTCCAATTTTACGATTTATGATACTCAAGATTCTGTTCGGTTGATTTCGGCAGTTATCAAGGAAATGCAATTGGATAGAGATGTTTATAAACCCAAACAAGTTTTAAGCCGAATTTCATCCTATAAAAATAGTTTGATAACTGTAAAAGCATATTTCAATAATCCCGAATTGCAGGAAGCTGATGCGATGAGCAAAAAACCTCGTTTGGGCGAAATTTATCAAAATTATGTAGAGCGTTGTTTCAAGGCTGGAGCTATGGATTTTGATGATTTATTATTGAAAACCAATGAATTGCTAACTCGTTTTCCTGAAGTTTTGGCGAAATACCAAAACCGTTTTCGCTATATTTTGGTTGATGAGTACCAAGATACCAACCATTCACAATATTTAATTGTTCGGGCATTGTCGGATAAATTCCAAAATATATGCGTCGTTGGTGATGATGCTCAAAGTATTTATGCGTTTCGAGGTGCCAATATCAATAACATTCTGAATTTCCAAAAGGATTATGAGAACGTGAAAACCTTTAGATTAGAACAAAATTACCGTTCGACAAAAAATATTGTGGAAGCGGCGAATTCAATTATTGATAAAAATAAAACTAAACTTGACAAAATAGTTTGGACAGCCAATGACAGTGGTGCCAAAATAAAAGTACATCGCAGCATCACAGATAGTGAAGAAGGTCGTTTTGTAGCCAGTACCATATGGGAACAAAAGATGCAAAATCAATTGCATAATGGAGCTTTTGCTATTTTGTATCGTACCAATGCGCAATCGCGAGCAATGGAAGATGCGCTAAGAAAACGGGATATTCCGTATAGAATTTATGGTGGTTTGTCTTTTTACCAAAGAAAAGAAATCAAGGATGTTTTGTGTTATTTGCGATTGGTCATTAATCCGAAAGATGAAGAAGCATTAATTCGGGTTATTAATTATCCAGCTCGTGGAATTGGAGATACAACGGTCGAAAAATTGACTGTTGCAGCCAATCATTACAAGCGTTCGATATTTGAAGTAATGCAGAATATTGATAAAATTGACTTAAAACTGAACTCAGGAACCAAGCAAAAACTACAAGATTTTGTAACGATGATTCAGAGTTTTCAGGTAATTAACGAAAATCAAGATGCTTTTTTTATTACCGATCACGTAGCCAAAAAAACAGGATTAGTGCAAGAATTAAAGAAAGATGCGACTCCAGAAGGAATGGCAAAAATTCAAAATATTGAGGAATTATTAAACGGTATCAAGGATTTTACCGAAGGTCAAAGAGAAATTGACGGAGCTCGTGGCGCATTATCTGAGTTTATGGAAGATGTTGCTTTGGCAACCGATTTAGACAAAGACACTTCCGACGAAGATCGTGTGGCGTTGATGACAATACATTTGGCTAAAGGTCTGGAATTTCCTCACGTTTTTGTTGTGGGAATGGAAGAAGATTTGTTTCCAAGTGCGATGAGTATGAGTACAAGAAGCGAATTGGAAGAAGAACGCCGTTTGTTTTATGTCGCCTTAACTCGTGCAGAACATCAGGCGTATTTGACCTATGCGCAATCCCGCTACCGTTGGGGGAAACTGACGGATAGTGAACCTTCGCGTTTTATCGAAGAAATTGATGGTCAATTTTTAGAATATCTTACTCCCGAAGAAAATAATTATCGCTATAAACCAATGATTGACAGTGATATTTTTGGGGATATTGACAAATCAAAATTGCGTTTGGCAAAACCAACTGCAGGAAGCCCCCCAGCCCCCGAAGGGGGAGCAAGAACTGAATTAAATATTCGTAAATTGAAACCTGTTTCTAGTAATTCAGGTTCGGGTTCGGCTAATTTATTTGACAATAAACTGGTTGCTGGAAATATCGTGATGCACGAACGTTTTGGTAAAGGCGAAGTGCTAAATCTTGAAGGAGCTGGTGCAGATAAGAAAGCCGAAATCAAATTTGAGGTGGGTGGAATCAAAAAATTATTGTTAAGATTTGCGAAATTGGATGTGATTGGATGATAAAAAAGTTTAAAAGTTGTTTAAAGATGGTTTAAAATTGTTTAAGCCAATACAACTTTAAACTTTTAAACAATTTAAACTTTAAACTAAAAGAGATGGCACAATTTATAAAAATATACGAAGACAAACCTAACGAAGCGGCAATTGCCAAAGTTGTGAAGGTTTTGCAAGACGGAGGTTTGGTTATTTATCCAACAGATACTGTTTATGGTTTGGGTTGTGATATTACCAATACCAAGGCTTTGGAACGTATTGCTAAAATAAAAGGAGTGAAGCTGGACAAAGCCAATTTCTCTTTTATTTGTCACGATTTGAGCAATCTTTCTGATTATGTGAAGCAAGTGGATACAGCAACTTTTAAATTGTTAAAAAGAGCTTTGCCAGGACCCTATACTTTTATTTTGCCTGGAAATAATAATTTGCCTAAAGAATTTAAGAAGAAAACTACTGTTGGGATTCGTATTCCAGATAATTCAATTGCTTTAGAAATTGTTCGTCAATTGGGTAATCCAATTGTTTCCACTTCCATTCACGATGAAGATGACGTGATTGAATACACAACGGATCCAGAACTTATTTTTGAGAAATGGCAAAACCTTGTCGATATGGTTATTGATGGTGGTTATGGAGATAATATGGGTTCTACAATTATCGATTTGTCTGGCGATGAACCTGTCGTTGTTAGAGAAGGGAAGGGTAGTTTGGATATTCTTTAGTTTTTGGCAATTTGAGTATAAATAAAAACGTCCCGATTGCTCGAGACGTTTTTCATTTCAAATAAACTGAATACTATTTTATTTTTGTTGTTTTTTCATTTCTTTTTCAACCATTTCATAGAATTGGTCAATTTTTGGTAACACAACAATACGAGTTCTTCTGTTTTTTGCTTTGTTTTCAGGGGTGTCATTTTCAACTAAAGGAACATAAGAACTTCTTCCTGCAGCAATCAATTGTGCTGGATTCACTTTCAAATCATTAGCTAAAACACGAATGATAGAAGTAGAACGTTTTACACTCAAATCCCAGTTGTCAAGTAAAACTCCGTTACTGATATAAGGAACATTATCGGTATTTCCTTCTACCATACATTCAAAATCTGGTTTGTCATTAACTACTTTTGCTACTTTAGCCAAAACTGCTTTAGCTTTGTCGGTTACATCGTAGCTACCACTTTTAAATAATAATTTATCAGCGATTTGGATAAAAACAACTCCTTTTTCAACATTGATTTCGATATCTGGATCAGAAATTCCAACCGAAGATTTCAAACTTGTTACAACAGCAAGTGTAACGCTATCTTTTTTAGTTAATGCATCTTGCATTCTGCTAATTTTCAAATCTTTTTCTTTGATTGATTCTAGAGCTTTCTCAATATTTTCAGCTCCTTTTGTAGTCAAAACAGTCATATCTTTTGATTGTGAAATCAAAGTTTGATTGTGTTCTTTCAAACCATCAACACTAGCTTTAAGACCTGCTTTTTCTTCTAAACAAGAATTCAGTTTTACAGTACAAGTATTTAATAAATCTTGAGTTTCTTTGTTCTTGGCTTCAAGATCAGCATATTTCTTTTTAGAAACACAAGAAGTCATAATCATTAATACGGATAGGGCAATGAGCGTTTTTTTCATAGAGGATAAAATTTAATTAAACGTGAATTACAAAGTTAGTTTTTTAAGATTAGAAATAAGGTTTAAATTTATGTTAAAATTATTTTTCAAAAACCTTGCCACCTTTGACATAATATTGAAAAATAATGCTTTTTATTTTATAGTATTTCTCAGATTGAAATAAATCTCTTTTCTTATAATTCACATTAACAAGTAAATAAAATGCAAAGTGAGCTTTTAAAATAGCCCATAAATGTTTAAATTTTCCTTGAAAAAAAAATTGTACTCCAGCTATTCCGTCTAATACTAAACGAATGAATAGTATAGGAAACAACTGATTTTTTGGTAAATTTTTTACCATCATCAACAATGAATTTCTGAAATTCAAAAAGGTTTTCTTCGGATTTCCTTGTTGCAATGTCGCTCCGCCAACGTGATAAACAACAGATTGCCAATTGTATTTTATTTTAAATCCTTTATTGAATGCTCTCCAACATAAATCAATCTCTTCCTGATGAGCAAAAAAATCACTGTCAAAACCTTTCAACCCATTATAAACTGAACTTCGAATAAAAAAACAAGCACCCGAAGCCCAGAAAATTTCGCAATTGTCATCATATTGTCCGTTGTCTTTTTCTAAAGTTTCAAAAACACGTCCACGACAATAGGGATAACCAAATTTATCAATAAATCCACCTGCTGCGCCTGCATATTCAAAATATTCTTTTCGTTTATAATCTAGTATTTTAGGTTGAATGATAGCTGTTTTTGGTTCGTTTTTGAATGTTTCACTGATAGGTTTTAGCCAGTCTTGGGTCACTTCAATATCGGAATTAACCAAGGCATAAATCTCAGCATCGATATGTTTCAAAGCTTCATTATAACCTTGGGCAAAGCCAAAATTATTTTCGTTTACCACGATTTTAACCATTGGGAAATTCGCTTTCACAAACGCAATAGAATCATCAGTCGAGGCATTGTCGGCAACATAAATATCAGCTTCTGTAGAAAATTGTACAACAGAGGGTAAGAACTTTTCCAATAATTTTGTCCCATTCCAATTGAGTATGACAACGGCTATTTTCATTTAGATATTTTAGATTTTCGGATTTATAGCTTCTACATCGTTTAGCCGTTTTTGAATATTTTTCTTTTTCATTTTAGTGTAAAAAAAAGTGATAATATATACAATCAGGAGATATGGGCAATAAACTAAATAAGACATAATTGCTTTTAGAGGCCAACCAATTCCCATCATACTCATTTCTAAGTTTTTTACTTTGTCTAGGTTTTCAGTTGAAACATTTTCAAATCTTTCAATATCATTCATCGAATCGAAATTGTAACCATAATAAGAAAGAAGAATTTTATCAGAGTAGTGTGACCACCACGCAAAAAATAATGTTAAAATTGAAGTTATTAAAATTGCAGAAATTATATAAAGAATAAAGTTATACTTCACATTCAGTTGGTTTAGCTTATATATTATAAATGAAGGTGAAACAATCAATCCTATCAATAAAATGAATGAAATAGATGTAGTTATTATTTGCATTTTTTATGAACTTAATTATTTATTTTATCAATTTGTCTATAGTCTTTAATCTATTTTCTATATTCTTTTCTCGTAATCCGGCAATTCATTCAAAAACTCATATTTTTCATTCTCAAAATCCATTTGGCAAAAGTAATGATTATGACCATTGGTTACCATCATATATTCGGCTTTCAGTGTCATATTGTAGCGGGCAATTTGGTCAAAAGTAGCTTGTGCCGTTTTAATTTCGGGAGCTTTACATTCGATTAAAACAAAAATGGAACCATCGGGATTGAAAACTACAATGTCGTATCTTTTTCGTAATCCGTTGACGTTTAAAACTTTTTCGACGTTAATTAATGATTTAGGATATTTTTTTTCTTCTAATAAAAACCGAACCACGTGCTGCCTAACCCATTCCTCGGGAGTGAGAATGATAAATTTTTTCCTAATTTCATCGAAAATAGACACTTTATTTTCGCTATTTTTGAAACGAAAAGAATAAGAAGGAAAATTCAATTGCTGCATCTTGCAAAAATAGTTAATTTAGTTTCAGGTTTCAAGTTTCAGGTAGCACAACTTGAAACCTGAAACCTGAAACCTGAAACACAAAAAATGGACGAAGTTTTAAAAATAGTCAATGATATCAAAGCGGGAAACATCAAACCAATCTATTTTTTGATGGGTGAAGAGTCCTATTATATCGATAAATTATCCGATTATATTGAAGATAAAGTGCTGACGGAAGACGAAAAAGGTTTTAACCAAACGGTTTTATACGGACGCGATGTTTCGATAGATGACATTGTTTCGACAGCCAAACGTTATCCTATGATGGCGGAACGCCAAGTTGTGATTGTTAAAGAAGCGCAGGATTTGTCACGAACCATTGATAAACTCGAAAGTTATGTCGAAAACCCAATGCTTTCTACAGTTTTAGTTTTTTGCTATAAATACAAAACGTTGGACAAGCGCAAGAAAATGACCAAAATGATGGACAAAGTTGGTGTTGTTTTCGAAAGTAAAAAATTATATGAAAATCAAGTTGGCGATTGGATTAAACGGGTTTTATCAGGAAAAAATTATTCAATTGAGCCTAAAGCCAATGCAATGCTAGTAGAATTTTTGGGTACGGATTTGAGTAAAATCAATAACGAATTAGAAAAATTGCAAATCATTTTACCGAAAGGAAGTACCATTACACCTAAACATATTGAGGATAATATTGGTTTTAGCAAAGATTTTAATGTTTTCGAATTGCGGAAAGCCATTGGCGAACGCAACCAATTCAAAGCCTACACTATTGCGGATAATTTTGCACAAAACCCAAAAGACAATCCAATTGTAATGACTACAAGTTTAGTTTTTGGATTTTTTGTTCAATTGCTAAAATACCACGGTTTGAAAGACCGAAATCCTAAAAATGTTGCTTCAGTTTTGGGAGTAAATCCATTTTTTTTGAAAGAATACGATGTTGCTTTGCGTAATTATCCAATGCGAAAAGTGAGTCAGATTGTTGCTGCTTTGAGAGATGTTGATGTGAAAAGTAAAGGAGTTGGTGCTAATGCCTTGCCACAATCGGATTTGTTAAGAGAAATGCTTTATAAAATTTTTAATTAGCCGTGAAAATTCACGATATTTACAACTTCAAAAAATACAATTACAATTATGGGAATGAATAAAAACACCATTTTAGGATGGGCAACATTATTGATGTTAGTGATGGGAATATTACTCATAGCATTAGGTGCTTTTCGTTATGATGACGTTGCAGGTTGGGGATTTGCAGCTGTTGGTATAGGTTTTTTAGCCAATGCTTGGGTATTTAGTTCATTAAAAGGAAGATTATAATAATTATTTAAATTACAAATTAAAAAATGGCAGACGATAAAAAAGTAATTTTCTCAATGCAAAAATTGAGTAAAACTTATCAAGGAGCAGATAAACCTGTTCTTAAAAATATATATTTAAGTTTCTTTTATGGAGCAAAAATTGGAATTTTGGGACTCAATGGTTCCGGAAAATCTTCACTTTTAAAAATCATTGCAGGAGTCGATAAAAATTATCAAGGAGATGTTGTTTTTCAACCAGGTTATACGGTTGGTTATTTAGAACAAGATCCACAATTAGATGAAACTAAAACTGTTCTAGAAATTGTTCAAGAAGGAGTTGCCGAAACAATGGCTGTTCTTCAAGAATACAATGATATAAATGATTTATTTGGTCTTCCAGAAAATTACGAGGATGCTGATAAAATGGACAAGTTGATGGATCGTCAAGCGGCGTTGCAGGATAAAATTGATGCTCTTGGTGCTTGGGAAATTGATACAAAATTAGAGATTGCAATGGATGCATTGCGTACTCCAGAAGGTGATACACCTATCAAGAATTTATCTGGTGGTGAGCGTCGCCGTGTGGCTTTATGTCGTTTGTTATTGCAACAACCTGATGTTTTGCTTTTAGATGAGCCTACGAATCATTTGGATGCCGAAAGCGTACTTTGGTTAGAGCAACATTTGGCACAATACGCCGGAACCGTTATTGCAGTAACGCACGACAGATACTTTTTGGATAATGTGGCTGGCTGGATTTTGGAACTCGATAGAGGAGAAGGAATTCCTTGGAAAGGAAATTACTCTTCTTGGTTGGAACAAAAGTCGAATCGAATGGCTTTAGAAGAAAAAGTAGCTTCGAAACGTCGAAAAAACTTAGAACGGGAGTTAGACTGGGTTCGTCAAGGTGCCAAAGGTCGTCAAACCAAACAAAAAGCTCGTTTGCAGAACTATGACAAACTGTTGAATGAAGACCAAAAACAATTGGATGAAAAACTGGAAATCTATATTCCAAATGGGCCAAGATTAGGAACTAATGTCATAGAAGCGAAAGGTGTAGCGAAAGCTTTTGGAGAAAAACTGCTATATGATAATTTGAATTTTACCTTGCCACAAGCTGGAATTGTTGGAATTATTGGACCTAACGGAGCTGGAAAATCGACCATTTTCAAGATGATAATGGGAGAAGAAAAAACTGATAATGGTGAATTTTCGGTTGGTGACACTGTAAAAATAGCCTATGTAGATCAATCGCATTCGAATATTGATCCCAATAAATCAATTTGGGAAAATTTTGCCGATGGTCAGGAATTGATTATGATGGGTGGACGACAAGTAAATTCTCGTGCTTATTTATCGCGTTTCAACTTTGGAGGTGGAGAGCAAAACAAGAAAGTATCGATGCTTTCCGGTGGAGAAAGAAACCGTTTGCACTTGGCAATGACTTTGAAAGAAGAAGGAAACGTACTTTTATTAGATGAACCTACGAATGATTTGGACATCAATACGCTACGAGCTTTGGAAGAAGGTTTAGAAAATTTTGCAGGTTGTGCCGTTGTAATTTCACACGACAGATGGTTCTTAGATAGAATTTGTACGCATATTCTAGCGTTCGAAGGCAACTCCGAAGTGTATTATTTTGAAGGCGGATTTTCTGATTATGAAGAAAACAAAAGGAAACGTTTAGGTGGTGATTTGACACCTAAAAGATTGAAATATAGAAAATTGATTAGAGGGTGATTCTAATTTTATAATTTATTTAAAACAAAAAGAGGGGAGCTATTTAGTTTCCCTCTTTTTTATTTTTTCTTATCAGAATTCATCATCAAGATAACAGCCCCAACTAATACAATTATTACAAAACTAAAAACACCAATCATAATAAATGACCCATTTCCCCAAGAATACAGTGGTATATTTCCCATAACTCAAATTTTTTATTAGTCAAATTTAGTAGTATTGCTGGATAATAAATATGATAATTGTCATAGTTAATGATTTTACAAAAATTTTGACTTTAATTCTTCTTTAGGAACTAAACAACTTTGTTTTTTGCCATACCATTGATAGCGATTTTTGGCAATGTAATCATAAAGATAGTTTCTAATTCCAGTTGGAATAATTCTAAAAATAGTTCCTATATGGAAAAATCCACCAATACTTTTCGAAATTTCCAAAGCTGCTGAAGACTTGTAATAATAGGCAATTCCAGGTTCATAAAGAATGATACTGTCTATATTTTGAGGATTGATTCCGATATGTTTTAAAATTTCTTGACCTAATTCGGATTGCAAAGGAACAAATCTAAAAATATCTTTTTTGTCGTGATTGATTACAAATTGTACTGCCGAATCGCATAAATTACAAACGCCGTCAAAGAGTATTATTTTTTTATTTTGGGGTAAGTTTTGCATAATTTAAAATTATTTTTTTACAGCTTCTACTAACTCCAATAGATCTAAACTCACTTTCGAAGTAAACATTCCGTAATTGACAGTTGCCTTGTTTTTCTCAATAGTATCAATACTTCCCACCGCTTTTCCGTCAATCATTCGAACTCTGTCACCCACTTTTAAAATAGCTTTTGGCTTTTCGATGACGGGTTTTAGCTTCTTTTCTTTTTTTATCACTCGAATTTCTTCAACTTTTACTTCGACTTCTTTTAGGATTTCTTTTTTCTTCTCGACAATTTTTTTAGCTTCTCGAGGTGCAATTTTAATACGTTTTGAATTTTCGATTTCTACCAATTTTAGGAATTCGCCAATAAGATCTTTTTTGTTTTTATTATTGAAATAATTTTCGGCAATAGATTCAATTTTTTGTCCAATGTAAATTGTCTTTTGGTTACTATCATACAATTCCTGGTAACTTTCCAGTTTTTGTTTGATTTTCACGTTGATAGTTTCCATTTTTTTGCTTTCCTCTCGTGCTCGAGTTTCTTCCTCTTTTAGATTGATTGACGTTTTTTCCATTTTCGAACGCTCTTTTTGAAGTGTGGCAATGGTTTTATCAAAACGTACTTTTCCGACTTCAATTTTTTTCTTGGCACGATTAATCAAACCGTAAGGAATTCCATTTTTCAAAGCAACTTCAAAGGTGAACGAACTTCCGGCTTGACCTAAAACCAATTTATACATCGGTTCTAAAGTTTTTTCGTCGAACAACATATTGGCATTGATAGCAAAAGGCAATTCGTTTGCCAAAATTTTCAGGTTCGAATAATGCGTAGTTATGATTCCAAAAGCTTCCCGATGATAGAATTCTTCCAAGAAAATTTCTGCCAATGCACCTCCCAATTCTGGGTCAGAACCAGTACCAAATTCATCAATCAAGAACATTGTTTTCTTGTTGCATTTCTTCAAGAAGTAGTTCATATTCTTCAATCGGTAACTGTAAGTACTCAAATGATTTTCAATGGATTGGTTGTCTCCAATGTCAGTTAATATTCTGTCGAATAAAAAGGTTTCGCTGCGTTCGTGAACAGGAATCAACATTCCGGATTGTAGCATTAATTGGAGCAATCCTACAGTTTTAAGTGAAATGGTTTTTCCACCTGCATTGGGTCCAGAAATTACAATAATTCTTTTTTCCTGGTTCAATTCGAATGTTTGAGGATAGGTAATTTCTTTTTTTTGTTTGTTATTCAAATACAAAATAGGATGAAAGGCATCTCTAAAATACAATCTTTTTTCTTCTGTAATTGTCGGCAAAATTCCATTGATTCTATTGGCATATTTTGCTTTGGCAGCCACCACATCAATATCGCTTAGAAAATCTTGATATTGGATAAGCAAAGGCAAAAACGGTCGAATTTGGTTGGATAATTGTTTCAGAATTCGAGTGATTTCTTCTTTCTCTTCATACTCCAAATTGCTCAATTCTCGGGAATATTTCAAGGTAGTTTCTGGTTCAATATAAGCGATGCTTCCCGTTTTTGAACTGCCTAAAATAGAACCTTTCACTTTGCGGCGATACATTGCCAAAACCGCCAAAACTCTACGATTTTGAACAAAACTTTCCTTAATATCATCTAGATAACCTAACGAATTGTATTGCGTTAAAGCCACACCAAAACTCTGATTCACTTTTCCACGAACCAGATTCATTTCTCTTCTAATTTCTTGTAATTGTGGAGAAGCATTGTCTTTTATTTCGCCATATTTATCGACCACAACATCAATCAAGCTACTGATTTCCTTCGTAATTTGAATTTCTGAAGCTTTTCGATTTAAATAAGGATAATAGTCATCGAATTTCTTGAAATAGTTCAACATAAAATTCGTGGTATCTGAAATGGTGGCAATTTTTCTGAAACCGCCTACTTCTAGAAAACTATCTTCTATTGTCAAAAACTTAATTTCATAAGTTATCGCATCAAATCCGTGATTGGGAATGGCATTGTTATTTTGGAAAGAAGAAACATATTCCGAGGTTTGCATCAAGGCATTCATTAACGTTTCCTTGTCCTTGAAAGGTATGATTTCTAAGGCTTTTTGCTTGCCTATATCGGTGTTGCAAATGGCCGAAATGGTTTCGAGAACGGTTGGAAATTGTAAATCTTGAAGCGTTTTTTGGGTTATGGATATCATTTAATTTTTGAATTGCATAACTGCAAAGTTACAAAGTTGTTAAGTTGTAATAATCTAAAAAAATAATATTTATATTTGTTAAATGAAAAAGGACGAAATAATCAAGACTTTAAAAACAGATAAGCAATTCCTCAAAGATAATTATGGGGTTGTTACCATAGCTTTATTTGGTTCTTATGCAAAAGGAATTGAAAATAAGGAAAGTGATGTTGATTTCATTGTCGAATTTAAAGAGCCATCTTATAGCTTATTAATGGGTCTGTATTCTTATTTAGAAAACAAATTAAATTCCAAAATTGAGATTGTTAGAAAAGGACCTCATTTATCCGAGCGATTTCTTAATAACATTAAAAAAGATTTAATTTATGTATGATGGTGTTTACAAATACTCGCTAGAAACTATTTTGGATCACGTCAACATTTGTAATAAAAGATTTTCTGAAATTCATAATCCAATTGATTTTATTGCAACTGATTATGGAAAGACTTTACTAGATTCCATTGTTACTCGACTTCAAGCTATTGGAGAAAGCCTAAAAAACACCTCAAGAAAAAACAATTTATTGCAAACCAATTATCCAGAAATGGAGTGGAACAAAATCATTCGATTTCGGGATTTTATTTCTCATCATTACGAAATGTTGGATTATGAGATTGTTTATGAAATATGTGAGGATTATTTACCAAAATTGGAAGTGGTTATAAAAACTGAATTAGGTAAATTTTAATATAATGCAACCCAAACTCAATCCTTCTTGGCAAACCATTTTATCGGATGAAATCCAGAAACCGTATTTCACGGATTTAATGAAAACTGTCGATGAAGAATATCAAAATCATACTTGTTTTCCTCCAAAAGAATTACTATTTGCTGCTTTTGATTATTGTTCGTTTGATGATTTGAAAGTTGTTATTATTGGTCAAGATCCTTATCACGGGATAGGTGAAGCCAATGGATTGTGCTTTTCGGTCAACGATGGAGTTAAAATTCCGCCTTCCTTGCGCAATATTTTTCGGGAATTGAATGACGATTTGGGTACTATTTTTTTTCCAACTTCTGGCAATTTAGAACATTGGGCAAAACAAGGCGTTTTGCTTGTGAATGCTTCACTTTCTGTCAGAATGGACAATCCAAACAGTCATAAACATTTGAAATGGAATCTTTTTACCGATGCAGTTATTCGGAAAATTTCGGACGAAAAAGAGAATGTAGTTTTCCTGCTTTGGGGAAGTTTTGCTCAAAAGAAAGGTTCTAAAATTGATAGAAAAAAACATCTGGTTTTAGAATCGGGACATCCATCACCGATGAGTGCTAATCAAGGAAAATGGTTTGGAAACAGACATTTTAGTAAATCTAACTTATATTTGAAAGAAAAAGGGATTCGTTCAATAGAATGGCATTTCTAATCATAATCAAAACTCAATTCAAATGAAAATCTGCCGTAGTTTACTAATAATAACGTTAATTTTTTTGGAGTTTGGATGTTCTTCAACAAAGAAAAACATATTGCAAACAGCATTGGCTTCTGATAATCCGAAGATAAAAACAGTTATGTCAAATCCAGAAGCGTTTGAACTTCAAATTATTTATACCCAAATTTTGAGGGATAAAAATAACAAAGTCAGTTTTAAAGATTTTACTTATCATTTGAATGCTAATAATTACTATTATCCTGCAAGTACAGTGAAATTTCCAATGGCAATTTTAGCTTTAGAAAAGTTAAATACCATTAAAAATACTTCAAAAGACACTCAATATATGATTGAAGGAAACCCGGATAAGCTTCGATTTTCGGAAGAAATTACTAAGGTTTTTGCAGTGAGTAGCAATGAAGCCAGTACTAATTTATTAGAGTTTATTGGATTCGATTATTTAAATGATAGTATGAAATCCAAGGGTTTGACACCTTTTAGAGTGTCGAACAGAGTTAGCGCTCCCGATGCGGGAAATCCAATTACGAAACCCATTACACTGTATAAAGATGATAATTCCATTATGAATTTGCCAGCGATTCAGAATAAACCGAGCGTTCCTTTACAATTGCATCATCTCAAAAAAGGAATTGGATATATGAAAGATGACAAGTTAGTTAACGAACCGTTTGACTTTTCGAATAAGAATTATTACCCGTTGGAAACACTTCAGAACACGATGAAAAGAATAATTTTTCCAGAGGCTTTCTCAAAATCGGAACGTTTTAATTTGACAGCAAAGGATAGAGAATTCATTCTTTTTTCGATGCAAAATGTACCCAAAAATGCAGGTTATGATCCTGCAATTTACTACGATGGTTATTGCAAATTTTTTATGTTTGGTGACACAAAAGACAACATTCCAGCCAATATTAAAATTTATAATAAACCAGGAGATGCTTATGGAACAATCATAGATTGTGCTTATATTGTTGACACGGAAAACAAGGTTGAGTTTATAGTTTCTGCGACTCTTTTGGTCAATAAAGACCAGATATTCAATGACGATATTTACGAACTTAATGCGGTAGGTTTGCCTTTTTTGGGAGAACTTGGGAGACAGCTTTATGCTAAAAACGTAAAAAAATAATTAGTTAATAATTTTCATTTTCTAATTGGTACCAATTCCAAGAAACACCATCTTCTAGATATTGTTCAGTCATTTTCATTCCAATTTTTTGAAGAATTCTATTAGAAGCTGCATTGTCAGAATGCGCTGCAGCTTCCATAGTTTTGATATTCATAGTTTCGAAAGCATATTTTAGCCAAGCAAATGTTGCTTCACTTGCGTATCCTTTTCTCCAAAATTTTTCGTCTAATCTATACCCAATATCGTAGAAATTAGTTTTGTTATTCACCTCTTCAGTATTATATTTTATTCCAGCCCAACCGACAAATTCATTGGTTTCTTTCAAAATCATTGCAAATCTCCCAATGCCATTGTCAACATATTGTTTTCTGACAAAGGCAATCACTTCGTGGGTTTCTTCAATGGTTTGGACAGGTTTATTCCATAAATATTTATGAACATTAAGATTGCTGTCCATTGCAAAAAAAGCTTCTGCATCAGAAAGTCTTAGTTCACGAAGAATAAGTCTGTTGGTTTCGAGGATTAAATTCATAGGCTATTCCGCTAATTTTTCCAAAGCATACCCAATCAATTCATCGACAGCTTTGTATGGATCTTCGCTAAAAGTTCCATTAGCACGATTGGCAATAATAGCATTTAAGGATAAACAATTATGACCCAATAATTTCCCCAAGCCATAAATAGCGCTCGTTTCCATTTCGAGATTCGTCATTCGGGTTCCATTATAGTCGAAACTGTCCATTTTAGCATTTAAGTTTTCATCCTGAATATTCAAACGCAATACACGTCCTTGTGGACCATAAAATCCACCAGCAGTTCCTGTTATTCCTTTGAATATTTTATCGCTTTCCATACGTTTTTCTAATTTTTCAGAACAAGAAATCACATAAGGTCGTCCTTTTTTTAAATCCCAATTGGTGTGTTGGATGAAAGCATCTTCCATAGCGATTTCTGAGATTTCATCAATCAAATAGGAGCGAAGCATATTGTCTAATCCCAACCCAAATTTCCCCATAACGAAACTATCAACGGGAATATCGGCTTGCAATGAACCCGAAGTTCCAATTCGGATAATGTTTAAAGAAGTTAGATTTTCTTTTGGCTTTCTAGTTTTCAAATCGATGTTGACCAAAGCATCTAATTCGTTCATCACGATGTCAATATTGTCAGGCCCAATTCCTGTTGACATTACGGTAATTCGTTTGCCTTTGAAAATCCCTGTTTGGGTTTTGAATTCCCTTTTTTGAGTCGAAAACTCGATGCTGTCAAAAAATTGCGTGATTTTTTCAACACGGTTTTGGTCTCCAACAAAAATAATGTCGTTGGCAATATTTTCTGGTTGTAAGTTCAAATGATAGACACTTCCGTCTGGATTGAGTATTAATTCTGATGATTTAATCATTGTTTTTTTTTTACCGCAAAGGCGCAAAGTTTTCGCAAAGCACACAAAGCTAATTATTAGTATTATTGTTTTTAATCTGAAATCTGCATTCTGAAATCTGCAATTTACCCACCAACTCGTTTTACTTTGAAGCCTTTTTCTTTGAGAATTTGCATAATTTTGTCTCGATAATCTCCTTGAATGATTATGGAATCGTCTTTGAAAGTTCCGCCAACGCTTAACTTTGTTTTAATTTCTTTGGCAAGAATCTTAAAATCTTCGTCAGTTCCTTCGTAGCCTTCGATTATCGTAGTGGCTTTTCCTTTTCGCTTTTCGAATTTACAAATTATGGGTTCTTTTTGAATGAAAAGTACGTGATCTTCTTCCTGAATTTCTTCGGGTTCCGATTCGATATGGTCGGGAAATAAATTTTTTAGTTGTTCTTGTAAGTCCATATTTTTATTTTTTTTGGGACGCGGATAAGGCGATTTGACACTATTTGTTCTTACTGCTTGTCACGCTGGAAGCGTCTAAACTATATTGCTCTCGAGTGTTGAGACGCTTTCAGCGTGACAAATGATACTAATACTAATTACAATTGGACTCTATTAAATATATAATAAATAGGAAATCCGTGTCATCTGCGTTCCATTTTTATTTTTTGATTAATCCTAGATCTACTAATCTTTCGTAAAGATATTCTCCTGCGGTGATGTTTTCGAATTGCTGCGGGTTTTCGGCATCAACGCAATTTTCAAGACAATCTAATTTCATATCACTTACTGGATGCATAAAAAACGGAATGGAATATCGAGAAGTTCCCCATAATTCCCTTGGAGGATTTACCACTTGGTGAATAGTAGATTTCAATTTGTTATTTGTATGACGTGAAAGCATATCACCAACATTAATGACTAATTCGTCTGGCTGAGCAATGGCATCAATCCAATCTCCATTGTGATTTTGAACTTGCAAACCACGACCTTGAGCACCCATCAAAAGCGTAATCAAATTGATATCACCGTGGGCTGCGGCACGAATAGCATTTTCTGGCTCGGAAGTTATTGGAGGATAATGAATGGGTCTTAAAATGGAGTTGCCTTCTTGGGCATATTCATCAAAATAAAACTCGTCTAAACCTAGATGTAAAGCCAAAGCTCTCAATACATAAACACCAGTTTTTTCCAACATTTGGTATGCTTCTTTACCCACAATATTAAAGCGTGGCAATTCTTTTACTTCAACATTATCAGGATATTCTGAAGCGTATTTAGAGTTTTTTTCTACATATTGTCCAAAGTGCCAAAACTCTTTCAAATCGCCTTCTTTTCTGCCTTTGGCGTGTTCTTTTCCAAAAGAAACATAACCTCTTTGACCTCCAATTCCAGGAATTTCATAACCGTTTTTGGTTTCTAATGGTAAAGCGAAAAAGTTTCTAATTTCGCCATACAATTCTTCGACTAATTGGTCGTCTAAAAAATGCCCTTTTAAGGCAACGAATCCAATTTCTTCAAAAGCATTTCCGATTTCATTTACAAATTTTTGTTTGCGTTTCGGGTCGTCCGAAAGGAAATCACGCAAGTCAACACTAGGAATTTTTTGCATACACTATTTTTGTAACTTTAAAGTCTTAAAATCTCGAACCAACAAATATAAAGAATAATTCTAATTCCGAATTTTAAAAGCTAGAAATAAATTTAAAAAATATAACAAAAACAGATGAAACTGTTATTTTTTCATACTTTTGAACTGCAATTAAAAATGTTAATCCAATGAATTTCGACAGAAAAAATCTTACAGATAATCAATTATTAGATTTATATAAAAGATTATTAAAACCAAGGTTAATTGAAGAAAAAATGTTGATTCTTATTCGCCAAGGGAAAGTATCAAAATGGTTTTCTGGTATTGGTCAAGAAGCCATTTCTGTTGGGGTTACGGCGGTTTTGGATACAGATGAATACATTTTACCAATGCACCGAAACTTAGGTGTTTTTACTGGAAGAGATATTCCATTATACAGGCTTTTTTCACAATGGCAAGGCAAAGCCAATGGTTTTACTAAAGGTCGTGATCGCAGTTTTCACTTTGGCACACAACAATACAAGATTATTGGAATGATTTCGCATTTGGGGCCGCAATTAGGTGTTGCTGACGGAATAGCTTTGGCCAACAAATTGAAGAAAAACGGAAAAATAACCGCCGTTTTCACCGGAGAAGGAGCTACAAGTGAAGGTGATTTTCACGAAGCTTTGAATATTGCTTCGGTTTGGGAATTGCCCGTAATGTTCATTGTCGAAAACAATGGTTACGGACTTTCGACACCCACAAACGAACAATTTCGTTGCGAAAATATTGCTGATAAAGGAATAGGTTATGGAATGGAAAGTCACATCATTGACGGAAATAATATTGTTGAAGTGTTCAATAAATTATCAGAGTTGAAAATTTCTATGATTGAAAATCCTCGTCCTGTTTTATTGGAATTCAAAACCTTCAGAATGCGGGGTCACGAAGAGGCGAGTGGCACTAAATATGTACCTTCAGCCTTGATGGATTTGTGGGCAATAAAAGATCCAGTTAATAATTACAGGAAATATTTGGCCAAGAACGGAATCCTTTCGGAAGAATTTGATTCAGCTTTGCGCAGTGAAATCAAGACAGAAATTGATGAAAATCTGGCTCTTGCCGATGCTGAACCCGAAATCATAGCTTCTTATGATGAAGAATTAAATGATGTTTATAAATCATTTGTATTTCAAGAAGTTAAATATTCGAATGATGTAGAAAATATTCGTTTTATTGATGCCATTTCCAGTAGTTTGAGACAATCAATGGAACGCTACGAAAACTTGATTATTATGGGGCAAGACATCGCTGAATATGGTGGTGCTTTCAAAATTACCGATGGATTTGTAGAGCAATTTGGCAAAGAACGCGTTCGGAATACACCAATATGCGAAAGCGCAGTAGTTTCGGCTGGAATGGGATTATCTATCAACGGATTCAAGGCGGTTGTCGAAATGCAGTTTGCCGATTTCGTTTCTACGGGATTCAATCCAATTGTGAATTTATTAGCCAAATCGCATTACCGATGGCAAGAAAAGGCCGATGTGGTAGTTCGAATGCCTTGCGGTGGCGGAACACAAGCTGGACCTTTTCATTCGCAAACTAACGAAGCTTGGTTTACCAAAACGCCAGGATTGAAAGTAGTTTATCCCGCATTTCCATTCGATGCAAAAGGTTTGTTGAATGAGTCTATCAATGACCCCAATCCGGTTTTATTTTTTGAACACAAACAATTGTATCGAAGTGTTTACCAAGACGTTCCAAAAGATTATTATACCATTGAGCTAGGAAAAGCGGCTTTATTGAAAGAAGGGAATCAGGTTACCATTATTGCTTTTGGTGCAGCCGTTCATTGGGCTTTGGAAACTTTGGCGAAAAATCCAGAAATATCAGCTGATTTATTGGATTTAAGAACCTTGCAACCTTTGGATACTGAAGCGATTTATGCTTCTGCCAAGAAAACGGGAAGAGTAATCATTTTTCAAGAAGACTCATTATTTGGTGGAATAGCCAGTGATATTTCAGCATTAATAATGGAAAATTGTTTCCAATATCTCGATGCGCCGGTAAGACGTGTGGCGAGTTTAGACACTCCAATTCCTTTCACAAAAGCTTTGGAAGACCAGTATTTACCCAAAAACAGATTTGAAAAGGAATTGTTGGAGTTGTTGGATTATTAGGGATGTTACTCTAAAAATTGTATATCACAAATGAGCTATGACTATGATATTTTTTGTATTTTTGTTATCTAAATGTCAAATTATGAATTTATTAGACAGAATAACAATAAACCCAGAAATTGTCCACGGAAAACCTGCTATTAGAGGTATGCGTTGGACTGTAGAAATGATTATTGACCTTTTGGGTTCAGGAATGTCAGTCGATGAAATAATTGAAGACCATCCCGAGCTCGAAAAAGAAGATATTTTGGCAAGTTTAAAATTTGCTGGAATG
>NZ_JAQTPQ010000180.1 GCF_028712645.1 Flavobacterium sp.
TGCAACAGAAAGCAGGTACAGGTAATGCTGTAGTGAAACCAGGTAAACTCTATGCGGTGAAATTTCAAGTATATCGGCATTTAAGGGTTTCTCGCCCGTTGTCGAAGGGTAGAAAGATGGAGCACGCAAGCAATTGCGTGCCTAGATAAATGATAAGGCTCCGATTTATCGGGGACAGAATCCGGCTTACAGGTCTGCTTTTTTTATTTTAAATTCCAAACCAATATTTCGAACACTGTCGATGCTTATTCGAGAATCGTCTTTGAAATATTTGCGTATTTTACTGATGTAGACATCCATACTTCTGCCTGAAAAAAAATCGTCATTGCCCCAAATCTTTTTTAATATTTGCTCTCGTTTTATCATTTGATTTTTATGATAATAAAAAAAATGAATTAGGCTTGCTTCTTTTTCAGTAAGTTGTTGTGTTTTTGAATTATTTTTTAGACATAATCTTTTAGTATCAAACAGATAGTTCCCAATTTGTAATTCATCAATTACAGTTGAATATTGATTTTGTTTACTCCTTTTTAAAATATTGTTTAGTCGTAAAACTAGTTCATCAGCTTCAAAAGGTTTTACAATATAATCATCGGCACCTAATTTTAAACCAATGATTTTGTCTTCCTTAAGTTTTCTTGCTGTTAGAAAGATAAAAGGAATTTCGGGATTGATTTTGATGATTTTTTCTGCAAGGGTAAATCCGTCCATTTTCGGCATCATAACATCAAAAACGCAAATATCAAAGTGCTCAGTTTGAAAAATAGATAATGCTTCTTCACCATTTTCTGTCCAAGAGATTTCAAATTGGTGCAGTTCTAGATAATGTTTTAGAATGCCTGCAAAATCAGCGTCGTCTTCGGCTAAAAGTATTTTTTTCAACTGGAAAGTATTAAACTTTAAATATAATTGTAAATTCCGAACCTTTACCTAAATCACTTATAACATCAATTTTCCCTTGATGTGCTTTGATAATTTGCTTTACATAGAAAAGTCCCAAACCCAATCCTTTTGTATTATGCAGATTGCCCTGTTCAACTCTATAAAATTTATCAAATAACAATGAATGTTTATTTTTTGAAATTCCGATTCCATCATCTTTAATACTGATATTGAATTGGTTTTTGATTAATTCCGTTTTGATTATGATCGTGTTACTTCCATATTTCACACCGTTTTCGAGCACATTTAAAATAGCTGTAGTCAAATGAAATTTATCCAAAACCAAAGATGTTTCATTCGTGTTAAAATGAGTTTCGATAGCCACTTTTGGAAATGCTACCTTAAAATCGGCAACAATGGCTTTTAAAAATGATTCTGCTTCAATTTTTTCTTTTTGCAGTTCAATTTCATTTTCGCCCAGTGAATTGGCCATCACCTGATCAATTAAATTTTGCAAACGATGATTTTGACGGGAAATAGTATTTAAAACACTGTTGAATTGCTCTTCATTGTTACGGATATCTTTTCGTTGCAATATTTTTGCAGAAATTCCTAAAGTGGTTAATGGTGTTTTGAGTTCGTGAGTGATATTATTAATGAAATCAGTTTTTACATCACTTACTTTCTTTTGTTTTATTAATGCTTTGATGGCAATTACAAATAGAGTTACCAGTGTTAGAATTGAAAGTAGCGATAATAATAAAACCATTTTCATTCTTTCGAAAATGATCATTTCCCAATCGATTACAGAAACGTACAAAGAATCTTCAGTAAGCAATTTATAATCCTGCATTTGGACAGAACCATTTGTTGTGCTTACATAATTTCGAACTAAAAAAGCATTATTCAAAGACTTAAGATTACCATAGATTTTATTCTGTATAAGAGGCTTTTCGGAAAAAACAGTATCGCGTTTTTTATGGCTGTTATAAATGACAAACTTGTTTAAAACAATAGCAAAATCAATTACAATATTTGGGAAATCTCTTTTAAATCGGAGCTGTAGTTTTCGGGTAAATGCGTCATTGGATTCATCAAGAATTATGGTTTTTTTAATAGCTGTCTTTGACTTTTTATCGAAAACATAATTTTGTGCCAATAGCTTATAAAGTCTTTCCTTTTTATTCACGTAAGCCGAATCAATATCGCTGTAATCATTTGTTATTTTGGCAATGTCTTCCTTAATTTCCGAGTGAAATTGAGCCACTTTATAATCATAAGCTGTTTTCACTAAGTAGCATTGCACAACCGATAAAGTAATCAGAGCAACGATTGAAAAGGCGATTAATAAATTGATTCTTTGCTTCATTCCATAAAAATTGAATTCAAAAATAATTCTTTTATTATTCAAATTGGTCATTAACTCCGCATTAACCTTCGATTAACTTACAAAGCAAGTATTTTGATTCATTTTTGCAGTGTTTCAAAACCACAAAAGCACTATTTTAATGAAAAATAATTTAAGAATTCAGAATGCAAAAATTATAATCTGTCTTATTCTTTCAGGCTTTGGTTATGGACAAAACACTACAGCAAATGATAGTATTTCTAATAAACTAAACGAAGTCGTAGTTATAAAAGAAAAGAAAATGTTTACTACCAAAAATGGAAATATCAAATTGGATGTGGCCAATTCAATTTTGAATGCAGTTCCCAATCCAATAGATTTACTTTCAAAATTGCCCAATATTACTATCAGTGCTGACAAAGAAAACATTACGGTTATAGGAAAGGGAAACCCATTAATATACATCGATAATCAAAAAGTAGTAATGAATGATTTGAATGCCTTGTCTGTAGATGACATTAAAACCATCGAAATTATCAATAATCCATCATCAAAATATGAAGCTGAAGGAAGAGCAGTAATTTTGATTACCCGAAAGTTTAGCAAAAAGGAAGGTTCACAAACAACTTTATCCGAAGTAACTTCGTTTAAGAAAGAATTCAATAATTATCTTGGAATAAATTCAAGTTTCAAAAAGAATAAATTCGAATGGAAAGCCAATTTTAATTTCAATAAACTAAAGCCTTGGGAAAGCCATAGTATTGAATACCAAATTCCGGATGCAGATATAATTTCGAATTATGATGTTGCCACCGCAAATACGAAAAGGAAGCAGTTTATTCTTGGTGGAGGCCTGTTTTATAAAATCAAAGAAGACGATTATTTTTCAATTAATATCAATAGTAAACTGCAAAGCGAACCTTTTGATATAAACACCACAACTTACAACAAGAATGGAGATATAGAAAACAATGTTGTAACACATAGTGATAATGAGAGCCAGAAGAATTTTATTAACTCTTTTGTTAATTATGCAAAGAAAATAAAATCCATTGACACGCAATTATTTACGGGTTTTCAATATTCAAATTTTGATCAGGATTCAAAGTCGTTAGCTCAGAATAATTTTAATGAAACTCAATTTGAAAAGGCACAAAACAGCAAGCAAAAATTTAATGTAGCTGTTTTTTCGGGCAGAGTAGATTTTGAAAAGAAATTTAAAAATGAAATGAAATTAGAATCTGGCGGACTTTATTTGTCTGCAAAAGCAAAAACAGATTTTGAAATCTTAAATTATGAGACCAATAATACAATCAGCTCGATTTATAATTTTAAAGAGAAAAACTACGCTGGGTATACCCAATTATCAGGAAACTTGAAAAAAATCGGCTATTCAGTTGGTTTAAGAGTTGAAAGCACCAATATTAATGGAGAATTAAAGAATGATAATGCACCATCAATCAACAAGAATTACATTGATTTTTTTCCGAAAGCGCAACTTGACATCCCAATTGACAGTACCAAATCAATAACTGTAAATTATTCCAAAAGTATTTCGAGACCCAATTATTCATCGACAAATCAGGGAGCGACTTACATTAATCCATACTATTTGTATTCGAGAAATATCAATTTAAATCCAACCATTAACAATCAAATTTCATCTAGTTTTCAATATCACGATAAATCAGTAAAACTAACTTATTATCAGAATACAGATCCGGTGTATAGCAGTTTTGTATTTGATAATCAGAATAATATACTCACTTTTAAAGAAATTAATTTCGAAGAAGAAAGAGGTTTTAATTTAGAATTTTCCTTGCCTTTTACTTATAAAATATGGACTTCTACTAACAGCCTAAGCTGTATAATGAATAAAATACAAGATGATTCTGCCGAATTTATCGCATCAAAACCTTATTTATATTATTATTCCAACAATGAATTTAAACTGTCAAAAGGGTATACTTTTTCATTGGCAGCCTATGGTTTAACAGATCAAAAAGAAGGGGTTTTTGAAAGAAAAGCTTGGTTTATTATGAATTTAGGAGTTTCAAAAACATTTTTCACAAATTGGAATTTTACTTTAAATTATAATGACATTTTTAAGAATACGATTTACGAAGAAAGTTTTACAATAAACAAAATTAGTTCAACAGCAAAATATTTGGTTGATGCGCAGGAATTTTCAATAGCCGTTAAATATTCTTTTGGCAAAATAAAACCGACTGAGTTTAAGGAAAAAAATATTGATGAAAACTTAAATAGGATTAGATAATTTTAAATAAAATAAAGCCCTTGTATTAATTGGAAGGGCTCTCTAAAGACATTTTTATTTATATGCTATTATTCCTCTTCAGAATCCGAAAACAACTCTTCATCATCCGTTTCTTCGTCAGTTAATTTTCCAATTTCAAAGAAACTAAAAATAGAACCGCCATAACTTTTCTTGAATGAAAAGTGGATTAAATGGTCGAGTTTGGTGTATTTAGAATGTTCGATAATCATCATTCCATCTTCTTGAAGTGCTTCTTTTTCGAAAACGGTTAAGACTACTTTTTCAAATGTTTTTTGGTCCAAACCATAAGGAGGATCGGCAAAAACAATGTCGTAAGTGGCTTTGTTTCTTTCCAAAAACGTAAAAACATCGCTTTTGGTGGCTGCAATGTTAAAATCGTATTCGGCGGCGACTTGCTTGATGAATTTCACGCAACCAAAATCGGCATCGACTGAGGTAATTGGCGTGCTACCACGAGAGGCAAATTCGAAACTGATATTACCAGTTCCTGCGAATAAATCCAAAACTTTCAAGCCTTCAAAACTAAAATGGTTGTTCAAAACATTGAATAATGCTTCTTTAGACATATCGGTTGTGGGGCGAACGGGAAGTCCTTTGGGTGGAAAAATGCGTCTTCCTTTATATTTACCTGAAATGATTCTCACGATTGGAATAAAATAAAATGTTTTTGGTTTTGGGCAGTTGAAAAGGAATTATTTTTCTGCAAATTCGATACGTCAAACAAGGACACATTTCGAATGTATTTGTAAGCCAATTGGTAAAAATCGTCTTCCTCGGCAATGGTTCCCAGTAGTTCCAATTTGAAATTCTCGGGATTCATATTCAATTGTTCGGCTGTGAAAAGCAAATAGTACAGAAAATCTTCGGGCGTTTGATAATCGAAAGAATTAAATAAATGTAATTTCTGGTTTTGGACGACAATAATCTCAAAATGTCCGGGATTGAAATTCACGATCATCTTTTTGTCGTCATTGTTTTTCGAAGCGTCCAAAAGTTTGGTCACCAAAATGCTATTGGCGTGTTTGTAATCGAAAGAACCAAATTGGTCAATAAAGAAATTATTGATGTTCACATACGGAATATAAACCGCATTCATTTGGTAATTCTGGATTTCGTCGAAAGCAAAAAAATCGGTATCGAAAACCTTGGTATTATATTGTAGATAACTGCCCAAGAAATTTTCGTCAAAAAGTGGTTCCGGAACATATGTCGAAAGATTGTTGTTGTGAATCACCATTATTTCATCATAGGAATCCTTTAATTCCGGGTTGTCCCTGAAAGCATCTGCAAACAATTCTTCGATTTTTGTGGCTTTGTGAAAGGTGTCAAAATGTACTTCATTCACGGAAAGTATCACGTTATTCAAAGTATCAAAAACACAAAACGAAAGCCCGGTCAAGGAAACCTGAAGCGAGAGTTTTTTGTATTTTTTATCGGTAATGGTAGTGTTAATGGACATAGTTGCAAACTTACAAATTTTTTTTATTCTAATACTATTTTATGTCTTTGCTTCAAATTTCATCCTTATATTTGAAGTTCATTTATATTAACCATCCTCGAATGAATTCCTCCTTGTTTTATAGCCTTTTACAGAAAAAATTCCCTTTTAAACCCACCTATAAACAGGATATTTTTTTCCAAAAAATCGCTATTTTCTTGACTGAAAATGATAACAACACGATTTTCGTCTTGAAAGGCTATGCAGGAACTGGAAAAACGACTGTGATTTCGACTATCGTCAATAATTTACTCGACATCAATAAAAAATATGTTTTGCTTGCGCCAACAGGTCGTGCGGCCAAGGTGATTGCCAATTATTCGAACAAGCCCGCTTTCACGATTCACAAGAAAATCTATTTCCCCAAGAAATCTTCGGGCGGCGGAGTTTCGTTTACTTTGCAACAAAACAAACACACCAACACGATTTTTATAGTCGATGAAGCTTCGATGATTTCAGATACGAATTCGGATTCCAAGTTGTATGAAAACGGTTCTTTGCTTGATGATTTGATTTCATACATTTATTCAGGAACAAATTGTAAGTTGATTCTTTTGGGAGACACGGCGCAATTACCTCCTGTGAATTTGGATATTAGTCCGGCATTGGACATTCAAACTTTAGGAATGAATTACAACAAAGAAGTTGAACACATCGAATTGGACGAAGTGATGCGTCAGGAAGAAAACTCCGGAATCTTGTACAATGCCACGGAACTTCGGGAATTGTTGAAGGATTCTTTCATTGATGAGTTCCAATTTGACCTTAAGAAATTCAAGGATATTGTCCGTTTGACCGATGGTTACGACATTCAGGATGCCATCAATTCGGCTTACAGCAATTACAGTATCGAAGACACCGCTTTTATTGTTCGGTCGAATAAAAGAGCCAATCAATATAATGAGCAAATCCGCTCCAAGATTTTAGATAAAGAAAACGAATTATCCACAGGAGATTTTTTGATGGTCGTGAAAAATAATTATTTCTGGCTAAAAGATTCTGACGAAGCCGGTTTTATTGCCAATGGCGATATTATAGAAGTCTTGGAAATTTTTAAAATTCAAGAATTATACAGTTTCAAATTTGCCAAAGTAAAAATACGAATGGTCGATTATCCAAACCAAAAACCATTCGAAACGGTTTTGTTATTGGACACGATAAAAAGCGAATCGCCGTCCTTGACTTACGAAGAATCGAATAGATTGTATCAGGAAGTTTTGAAAGACTACGAGGGCGAAACCAAGTTCAAGCAATTCCAAAAAGTAAAAGCCAATGAATATTTC
>NZ_JAQTPQ010000181.1 GCF_028712645.1 Flavobacterium sp.
TTGGCTTTTGTGTTTTATTTGATATTTCCATTGCTTTCTTAATATCTGTTTGCCAAACCAACTCTTGTGATTGAACTGCCAATGAGCCCAAAACGAATGCTATTATTAAATATGTTTTTTTCAGTTTTTCATTTTTTTTACACAATTATCTTTCAAAAATAATGCCTAAAATTAATAATTTATTTCACTTCTTGCATTAATTTTTTCACCCAAGGGGAAATTACTATTAATAATAATCCCGCAATTAACGCATAAATTGCCAATTGTTTGTAACCATCGGCATAAGCAATTAATTTTTCAATATTAGTAGAATTCTCTGAAGCGCTGGCAATATTTGCACCCAGTAATCCTGCAAAATATTGTCCGTATGCACTTGCTAGAAACCACATTCCCATCATTACAGCTTGTAATTTAGCTGGCGAAAGTTTAGTCATTATTGACATCCCAATGGGTGACAAGCACAATTCTCCAAAAGTAATCACAAACCATCCAAAAGTAAATAAGTCTAGTGAGGTAATTCCATTAGCATCAGCGAAAAACTTAGTATAATAAAACACCCAGAAACCTCCCGCTAAAAACAAAAATCCAAGTCCGAATTTGACAACTGTATTGGGCTCGATTTTTCTTTTACCCATCCAAAGCCACACTAGTCCTACTAAAGCCGCAAATACAATCACAAAAAGAGAATTAGCTGAATTGTTTACCCCATTTGGATCCAGTTTTACACCAAGAACTGTGTTTTCTAAATTACTTGCTGCAAAAAGGCTTAATGAACCCCCACTCTGTTCAAAAAATGCCCAAAAAACAATCGAGAACAAGATGAAAATTAAGGCTGCAATTAGTTTTTTATTTTCTTTAAGTGAGAAATTTTTCATTTCATAAAGCAGATATAACAAGGAACAAGGACCAATAATATACATAAATATATCAGTGTATTCCGAATTAGAAACTAACAATATAATTATTGGAATTACTAATATGGAACCAATGTAAGTTAAATATTCGTAAGTTTTCTTTTTTGACTTGTCTAAATCCAACAATGGAGAAAGTCCAATTTCGCCCAAAGATTTCTGAGTTTGCACAAAAGTTAACAAACTTATCATCATAACAATTGATGCAAAACCAAAAGCAACGTTCCATCTTAAATTCACTGGAACTATTGAAGAAAGCATATTTCCATTGGCAACAGCAATACATAAATAACCTCCAATTAATGCTCCAAGATTTACTCCAGCATAAAATAAAGAAAATCCTGCATCTCTACGATTATCATCATCTTTATATAATTTTCCAACCATTGTAGAAATGTTGGGCTTAAAAAAACCGGTTCCGATAATGGTAAAACCAATTCCCATAAAAAAGAACTGCTTGGGATCAATTGCGAGAATAACACTTCCAACAATAATTAACATTCCTCCCCAAAAAAGCGATTTCCGATAACCAAGAATTTTATCTGCAAATAAACCTCCAACGAATGTAAATGCGTAAACGAATGCTTGGGTTGCTCCATATTGCAAGTTAGCTACCTCATCATTCATCATCAATTGGTTAACCATAAAAATAACCAACATTCCTCGCATTCCGTAGAAACTAAAACGTTCCCACATTTCACTAAAAAACAAGTACCACAATTGCTTGGGGTACTTGCCTTTAAAGTTTTGTATTTGTTCGATTGTTAAGTTTTGTCTCATATTATCTAATGCCGTGCATCATTTTTTTCAAGAAAGGAGTCAATGCAAATAAAATTATCGCTGCAAGACCTGTTAATATTACAAAAACCATAAAGAATTCAAATAAATTATGAATTTCGAATCCTGCGAATGGCGGATAATGATCACTTATTTGATTGTCTGACAATAATTTCAATTGTTCTGCTGAAGGAACAATTTTTTTATCC
Organism: Flavobacterium sp.; assembly: GCF_028712645.1. Classification (GTDB taxonomy): domain Bacteria; phylum Bacteroidota; class Bacteroidia; order Flavobacteriales; family Flavobacteriaceae; genus Flavobacterium. The sequence goes on from NZ_JAQTPQ010000181.1 coordinate 1,898, forward strand.
AAAACAGATTGCAAGTCGATTCCCAATTCTTTTGCTTTTACAAATTTATCGCCAGTTGCAGGTAAAATTGAACCTAAAGTTCCTGCTAATGCATAACCCGAAGCGTTGGACAAAAAGAAAACACCATAAAGTAAAGAAGAAAAACGTTTTGGAGAAAGTTTTCCAACTAATGACAAACCTATTGGCGACAAGCATAACTCGGCACAAGTGTTTAACAAATATAATAATACCAACCATTTTATTGCCAATAGCCCTGAAGTGCCAAGATCTTTTACTTGTGTAGCAATCATAAAGAAACTAATCGCAATTATCAACAGCCCTAAAGCCAATTTTGCAGGAGAAATAGGCTCATTGTTTTTGGCTCTTAATTTATCCCACAACATACTAAAAGGAATTGCCAAAGCGACCACAAAGATTCCGTTAAAAATTTGTACCATTGACGGCGGCATATCCCATCCAAAAAAGTTTCTGTCCGTTTGATTATCTGCTATAAAAGTTAGTGATGAACCAGCTTGTTCGAACGCCGCCCAAAAGAAAATGATAAAGAATGAAATAATATAAATTACCAGAATTCTATCTTTTTCTATTTTAGTCAAGGAACTATCCGATAGAATTAATCCTGCTAATGTAATACCACTTGCATAAATGATTGGATAAATGATTGTTTTTACCACATTATCTCCATCTACAGAAAAATGAAACAATAAAAACATTCCGATAAAAGCAACAACTGAAAGGATTAAAGCTTTAGAAGTAAAAACTGCTTTTTGCGCTTCGCCTTCAGCATAATCTTCAGCTGTATTTTTTGATGGCAATCCTCCTAATGGTTTCCCTTCAGGTGAAACAACATATTTATTTTTCAAGAAGTAAAAAACCGCAGTACCTATTAACATTGCAATTGAAGCCGCTAAAAATCCCCATTTGAAAGCGTGAATATCCCTAATACCTCCAGAATCTTTTACATCACCTAAAAACGGACAAATAAATTGACCTAAAAAAGCTCCTAAATTGATTCCCATATAAAAGATAGTAAAGGCTGTATCTAATTTGTTTTTTTCTTGAGCAGGATACAAACTTCCCACCATACTCGAAATATTAGGTTTAAAAAACCCGTTCCCAAAAATAATTACAAATAATGCCGAATACATTATTGTGGTAGCCAAACCTAAATTTTCGCCAAAAACACTTGCACTTACAAAAAGCATCAATTGTCCAACTGCCATTAGTAAACCACCTAGCATTATACAATTTCTATTTCCCAAAAATCGGTCAGCGATAAAACCACCTAACATAGGAGTCAAATAACAAAGTCCTAGAAAACCTCCATAAATTAAAGAAGCATTTTCCTCTTTCATCATTAAGGAATTTACTAGAAATAAGGTTAACAAAGTTCGCATTCCGTAGAAATTGAAACGCTCCCACATTTCTGTTCCAAATAATACCCAAAGTCCTTTTGGATGACCTGTTTTTACTGCTGCTTCACTCATATTCTATATTTTGATTGTTAATATTATAAATTATTTTGTATAAATGTAGTCATTTTATTAAACAACTGAATTCTAGTCATACCGCCGTAAATTCCGTGGTTTTTATCTGGATATATTTGCGAATCAAATTGTTTGTTGGCTTGAATCAAAGCTTCCATCATTTGCATTGAATTTTGGACGTGAACATTATCGTCACCAGAACCGTGAATCAAAAGGAATTTTCCTTTCAATTTACTAACGAAATTTATGGGTGAATTATCATCATAACCACGCGGGTTTTCTTGAGGTGTTTGCATATATCTTTCTGTATAAATGCTGTCATAGAATCGCCAGTTGGTTACTGGCGCAACGGCAATCGCCATTTTGAAAACGTCATTCCCTTTCAAAATACAATTACTAGACATAAAAGCACCATACGACCAACCCCAAATTCCTATTCTTGATTTATCGACATACGAATAATTTCCTATCACTTTTGCTGCATCTATCTGGTCTTCGACTTCGTATTTTCCTAGTTGCTTATACGTTACTTTCTTAAAGTCAGCTCCCTTGAAACCAGTTCCACGACCATCAACACAAGCCACAATATAACCTTGTTGTGCCAACATCATAAACCAATAATCATCATAACTGTTCCAATCATTATTCACTTGTTGTGATCCTGGTCCAGAATATTGATACATAAAAACGGGGTATTTCTTGTTTGGGTCGAAATCCTTTGGTTTCATAATCCAAGCATTCAACTCATTCCCTTTTTCTGTTTTAAGAACAAAAAAGTCTTTTTGAGGCAAATTATAGGCTTTCAATTTTGTGGTCAATGCTTCGTTGTTTTCGATAACCTGAATTTGTTTTCCAGCTTTTGACTCATTCAAAGTGTAAATAGTTGGCTGTGTCGCAGAGGAAAAAGTGTTGATGAAATATTGAAAATTAGGGCTGAAAGTTGCGGCATTTGTTCCAACATTTTTAGACAATTGAACTTTGTTTTTCCCATCTAAATTGATTCTATAAACTGATCTATTAATTGAGCTACCTTCAGTTGATTGATAAAAAACAGTATTCGTTTTCTCGTCAAGACCATAATAAGAAGTGACTTCCCAATTGCCTTTAGTAACCTGATTTCGAAGTTTTCCTGTTTTATCATAAAGATAAATATGGTTGAAACCGTCTTTTTCTGATGTCCAAATAAAACTATTATCACTCAGAAAAGTTAAATTATCTGTATCAACAAAATCAATATACGATTTGTCTTTTTCATTGAGGACCACTTTTGTTGTAGCTGTTGTACCATCCACAAACAATAAATCCAGATTATCCTGATGACGGTTTAGAATTTTTGCCGATAAAATATTGGCATCATTTGTCCATTCAATTCTTGGAATATAAAAGTCATTGTACTTACTTAAATCCACATTTGTTGTTGATTTAGCATCAACATTGTATAAATGCAAAGAAACTAGCGAATTTTTTTCACCCGCTTTTGGGTATTTGAAAGTTTCGATTGTTGGATATAAATCTTTATGAAAGATAGACATTGAGAACTCAGGAACTTGACTTTCGTCAAAACGGATATAAGCAATTTTTTTGCTGTCTTTGCTCCAATCAAAAGCTCTTACAAAGGCAAACTCTTCTTCATAAACCCAATCCGTAATACCATTGATGATGGAATTTTTATTGCCATCAGCGGTAATTTGGCTGTTAGTTTTAGAGGCAATATCATAAATAAAGAGATTGTTTTCTTTGGCGTAAGCAATCTTTTTTCCGTCGGGAGAAAAAGTAGGCTCTTGTATTTGTTCCAGAATTTTGGTCAATTCCTTGGTAGTACTATTGTAGAGAAAATAATCGGCGGTAAAGGAATGACGGTAAATTTGATTGGTATTATTGGCAATCAAAATCATTTTTTCGTCTGAACTAAAGGAATAACTATCGATTCCGTCAACTAATTTACTTTGATTTTTGGTATCAATTATAGTTGAAACCTTTTTTAAGGTTGCAAAATCAAACAAATCAATTTGAATACTTCGGCTGGCTTGATCATAATTCAAAACCGTATATTGATTGGTATTTTTCATTGACTGCAATTCGTCCATTCCTTTAGCACGAAATTCTCCAGTATAAATGGCTTCAACGGTGATTTTTTGTTGCCCAAAAGCACATACAAAAAACAATAAAAACAGTAAGGTAATTTTATTTGAATTCATAAAACTTATTTAAATTTAAAAACCATCAATTTTAGTGAAAATTTTACAATTATTTCACATTTCATATGTTAAATGTTAAAAATAATATTAAACTTAAACTTCTATTGAACCTGTCACATTGGCAAACAAAAGCGCTAAATCTGTATCTTTGCACGAACATCTCATAATCAATTGAAAATGAACAATACCATTGCAGGATTTTCAAAATTATCCAAAGAAGAAAAAATAAACTGGATTGCCAAGGAGTACTTTTCTAATCCACAAGAAGCTATTTCAATCCTTAAAAATTATTGGAATTCTGATGAAAAAACACAAAAATTACACGATGAATTCATCGAAAACACGATAAGCAATTTCTACATTCCACTTGGAGTTGCGCCCAATTTCTTGATTAACGGAAAATACAGCAGCATTCCTATGGCAATTGAAGAAAGTTCGGTTGTTGCTGCAGCTTCGAAAGCAGCCAAGTTTTGGTCCACACGTGGAGGGTTTAAAGCAACCGTAATCGACACCGAAAAGATAGGACAAGTTCACTTTATTTTCAAAGGCGATGAGTCAAAACTCAATTTATTCTTTGCACAAACTAAAGCGATTTTTTTTGCTAACACAGAAAATATTACCAAAAATATGCAAAAACGTGGTGGCGGAATTCTGGATATTGTCCTCAAAGATAAAACCAATTTATTACCCAATTACTTTCAATTACACGCCACTTTTGAAACTAAAGATTCGATGGGCGCTAATTTTATCAATTCGTGTTTAGAGCAATTTGCCAAAACCTTGAAAGAACAAGCCTTAGTTTATGATTTATTTTCTGAAACCGAAAAAGACATTGAAGTTGTGATGAGCATTCTTTCCAATTATGTTCCCAATTGTGTCGTTCGTGCCGAAGTTTCGTGTTTAGTTGATGATTTGGTCGAAAAACATATTCCGAATCCAAAAGTATTTGCTGAAAAGTTCATTCAAGCGGTTCAAATCGCCGAAGTAGAACCTTTTCGAGCAGTAACCCACAACAAAGGAATTATGAACGGAATCGACGCCGTAGTGCTTGCAACAGGGAATGATTTTCGTGCAGTTGAAGCTGGAATTCACGCTTATGCTTCCCGAAACGGTAGTTATACGAGTTTGTCACACGCCAAAATCGAAAATGGAATTTTCACTTTTTGGTTAGAAGTTCCATTAGCCTTGGGAACTGTTGGCGGATTGACTTCCTTGCATCCATTAGTAAAATTATCTTTAGAAATGCTCGAAAATCCATCGGCAAAAGAATTAATGCAGATTGTTGCCGTAGCTGGTTTAGCACAAAATTTTGCCGCTTTGCGTTCATTGACCACAACAGGAATTCAGGAAGGACATATGAAAATGCACTTGAACAATATCTTGAATCAGTTTGAAGCAACAGATGAGGAACGTGTTTTGATACAAAAACATTTCAAACACCACGTTGTTTCACACAGTGCCGTTGTTGAATATATTGAAAATTTAAGAAGACCAGTTTAGAAATTAGCCACAGATTAACACTGATGCAACGGATTAAAACAGATTTATAATTAGTCGTTCAAAAAACTTTGCGACTTTGTGCCTTCGTGGCGAATATTATGAAAAAAGAATTTTACAGTAACGGAAAATTACTAATCACGGGAGAATATTTGGTTCTAGATGGTGCAAAAGCATTTGCATTACC
>NZ_JAQTPQ010000182.1 GCF_028712645.1 Flavobacterium sp.
CAGATTCGTCAGCAAACTGAACATCGTCAATTTCTACCAAAGTGTTTAAGTAAGTATCACTAAATGCTTGAGAAAGCGTTATGTTATGAATAATGGCATCTTCACTAACTACATCACAAGAAGGAATTAAATAATTTTTATACTCTAAACCAGATAGTCTATCAACAGCGTATTGTTCTGTTGGAGGAGCTCCAAAAATCAAACCTCTTCCATAACTGGTAGGATTTGCATAAGCCAAACCGTTTAGTTTTAAAAAGACTTTTTTGCCTGGGAAAAAGGTTTTTGTGTAAGCATTTACTTCATCAACTGAAAGGTTAAATCCTTTTGATCCATCTACAGGTTGAAAGTACATACTTTTATAGAAATTCCCACCTTCGTCGCTTGAAATTACGTAGGCTTCAATATAATCGTTAATTTCTCCCTTTGTTAGATCAGCAGGATCTATATACTGATGATGAATAACAGTTGTCCCATTTGTAGGCGCACTTGCATATAAATCTGCAACTTCCTTGGTTTTTGTCAATCCTGGACTAACGCAAGTATCTTGAACAGGAGTATTAAAAGTATCATTTACACAGCTTGAAAACAAACTAGCTGAAATAATAACTATGGCTATATTTTTTATTTTATTTTTCATAATGCTTTATTTTAAAAGGTTAAATATACATTTACCATATATGTTCTTCCGTATCCATAGAAATATTTTGGAGCAAATACCCCATGACCACCACTTTGGCGGTCCTCAAACTCTTGTCTGTAAGTTGCATTTCTAGATTGTTCGAAACCTCCAGTTTTATAGGTAATATCTAAAACATTATTTACGGTTGCGAAAAGCCCTAAAGTTTTTCCATCTATTCTCCAAGTTTTTCCTCCCACAAGATTAAATAGGTAGAAAGAGTTAAACTTTTCTTGTTTCAAATAACTGTCTGCTAAACTTTGGTCTATTGTTATTCCTGCGTTATCAACATTCGTGTAGAAATTATCGGTTCTTCTTATTGAAGATACATCAAGATAATTGTCAGCTAAATAATTGGCGTTAGCACCAATCCACCAAAATTTTGGGTCTCTATATTCTATTCCAACTGAATAAGCTTGTTGAGGCATTCCCGCTTGTTTATATCCTGCTAAATGCGTTTGACCGTATTGTGTTACTGTTGAAGAAGCATCATCAGTCAAACTTACATTTGGATTATTTGTGATGGTATATTCTCCATAAGCAGCAACTCCAGTAACTTTGATAGTTGATGTTAATTGATATTCAAGTCCAGCTTCTATACCTCTATTCTTTTTATTCATTCCAGTAACTACCTCAGAAACAAACGCTCCGTTTCCAGCACTACTTACCGCATCAGCGTAATAAAAGTTTATGTCGGTTGCATTTAATGTTTCAGAGAAATATCCTGTGAAACGTGCTTTGAATTTTGGAGCTTTAACTACATAACTCACATCTACTCCTTTGATGGTTTCATTTGAAATCCCTTCTGTAATAGAATTATTTACACGAGAATTTGGAAAAACATCTTTAGAATTTGGTGATTTTGTCATATAAATTCCGTTGAAGTCTATGAAATTTCTTCCAGTTAATTTATAGGTTAAACCTCCTTTGAATCCAAAGTTGTCAAAAACCTTTTTTTCACTTTTTCCAAAAGAACTTGTTGGGTAATAACCGTTTTTATACAAACCATCTCTTTGATAATTTGAACGTGAGAAAGTTTGTGCTAAATAGAAATCTACCTTTTTGTAAACAAATTTAAACTGTGTAAAGGCATCTAATTTATTTACATCAATATTATAATTGTATCCATAATGTTCGCCCACACCCAATGTTCTAAATGGATTATTCAAATCTGATTGTTGTTGGTTTTCATTCAAACCAAAAGTGCTTATATCTTTGAAAAAAGTTCCTCCCAAAAGATCAAGCATATTTTTGAAATTCTTAGTTTTTGAAGACAAGTAATTTACCCCAGCGGTTAATATTACATTATCAGAAAGTTGAGAAGTTAAATTCGTATTGAAAGTGGCAATATTTTCATCGCTTCTGTCTTCATATAACACGACACGGCTTCCGTCAACGACTGCCGCAGGCTCTCCATTTACTCGGTAGATTTCTTTCCAATCTAATTGTTTGTTGGCAAGAAATTTAACTCTTGTTGCTTCTGCATTAGCAATATTAGCTGGCGAATCGCCTGTGTAAACACCATTAAAGAAATAATTAGAATAAAAACTTGGTAATTTTCTATAATATGTTGGGTCAGGATTGTCAGATTCTGTATAGTCCAATCGACTATTCCCTATTTGACCTGTTTGATAAGAAATTGTGGTATTCAAATTAGTCTTAGTATTTACTTTCCAATAATGGGTTAACATAAATAAAGGCTCCTCGGTACTTTTAACTCTCGAATTTCTTTTTTCGCCTTCTTGGTAACCCCAATAGGAATTGTATTTTTGCCCACCTAATTCAGTTTGTTCGGCAGTATTTGGAGAATTTTTGCCTCTTTTATTCTGAGCATAAATAGCAGTAAAGTTTAAACTATTGTTGTCGTTGATTTTCTTTTCAACACTCGCAAATAAAGAATTGGCTGCATAATTTGTTCCTTCATAGTAACCATCCTGAGCCCAACGTCTTCCGCCAGAAACTACATAAGCCCAACCATCTTTATTCATTCCAGAGGCAGTTGTTCCCATTGCTCTAAAACTATAATTGGTATTAGTATTAAGAAAGGAAATTCTTGTTCCAGGTCTGTATATGGAAGCTCGTGTGTTAATTTCTTGAGTTCCAGCAATTCCTCCAAAAGAGTAATCTGAAGGAGCCGAACCGTTAGTGAATTCTTGATTTCTAGTAGCATCGTTCAAACCACCCCAATCTCCATATTGTGGTCTTCCGTCTGCGACACGATTCATAGAAATTCCATTGATCATCACATTAGAATATTCATTATCTATTCCTCTTACGCTAAATCTAGCAGCACCAAAATTATAAGCAGCAGCCTGTAAAAAGATATCCTTACTTGCTTGAAGCAAACTAGCAGTACTTTCTGAGCCACTATTGTCATCACTCAAATCATTTTCTGAAATGGTAATCAAGCCCGATATTTTTTCTTGGGTTAAGTCTGTTTCTAATGTAATGATTCCTAAATCTAATAATTGTCCGTCAACAATTTCTAGTTGAATTAACTGATCTTTGTAACCAAAGCTTTTTACAAGCAATAGTTGTTTTCCTGTAGGAATGTTTTCAAAAGAAAATTTTCCGTTAGAATCTGATAACTGCGTCAAATTTGTGTTTTGAATTGAAGCCACAACGCTTTGTATTGGTTTCTGTGTTTTGGAATCAACTACCTTTCCTGAAATTCCGGTAATTGACTGCCCAAAAGTAAACACCACTTGCATTACAAATAATGTACTAATAATAAGTTTTTTCATAGATAAAAATAAATTAAGGGTAGTGAAGAAAATTAATTTCTTAATGACTACAAAGCTACATTTATAATTTTTATTATCTACTTTTGTCCCTAAGTTTTTGTTAAAAATTTCATCAAAACCAAGCCATATCATGAGAATTAAAAATTTTATCGTCCTTTTGTTTGTTTTATCTTCAATGTTGGAGGCTAAAGCACAAGTAAAAAAATATGCAGTGCATACTGTTGCTTTCTATAATTTCGAGAATTTATTTGACACCATCAACAATCCTAATAATGATGAGGAATGGACTCCAACTGGAGCACAAAACTGGACTTCAAAAAAATACAACCAAAAACTTCAAAACCTTTCGAGAGTTATCATGCAAATAGGCACCAATGACCAACAAAAAGAAGCGCCAACATTTATTGGATGTTCTGAAATTGAAAACCGTGGCGTTCTTGAAGATTTAATAAAAACGCCTAATCTAGTCAATCTCGATTACGGAATTGTGCATTTTGATTCTCCCGACAAAAGAGGAATTGATGTGGGACTTTTATATCAAAAGAAATATTTCAAACCCACAAGTTTTGTCAATATTCCATTGATAATTTATAGAGGAAATAATAATGAAAAGGATAAAGAAACAGAAGAAGACAAAGCTGATAAAGATAAAATAGAAGTTACTAAAGACAATCGTATTTATACGCGTGATATTCTGTTAGTTACTGGTTTTCTTGATGGCGAAGAAATTAACTTATTAGTCAATCACTGGCCTTCGCGTTCTGGTGGTGAGAAAAAAAGCAGCCCTTTCCGTGAAGCTGCAGGAAGACTAGCTAGGAAAGTAATGGATTCTGTTTATAAAGTAAATCCCAATGCCAAAATCATTTTAATGGGAGATTTGAATGATGGAGCTTATAACAAAAGCGTAAAAGAAGGTGTTGGAGCCAAGTTAAAAAAATCGGAAGTAAAACAATTTGGCGTTTACAATCCTTTCGAACAAATGGCCAAAGACGGAAATGCCTCTTTGTTTTATAGAGATGCAGGAGATATTTTTGACCAAATTATGGTTTCCGAAACATTAATCAAGACTGATTTTTCTTCTTTTCAATATTGGAAAGCTGGAATTTACAACAAGCCGTTTATGATTCAAACTACAGGTCAATACAAAGGATATCCGCTTAGACATCAAGCAAATGAGGTGGGATTTAGTGACCACTTTCCCGTGTATGTTTATTTGATTAAAGAAGTTAAATAATTTAAAAAACAAATAAAATGAAAAATTTAATTTTAGTATTTCTGTTCGCATTTTCGACAAATTGTTTTTCTCAAGACACCATTACAACTGTCAAAGTCAAAGAATATATGGACAAAGAAGTTTGTGTAGTTGGAAAAGTGGTTTCATTTAAACTCGCTTCAGAAGGGAAAAACACGAATTTCATTAACATCGACAAACCTTATCCAGAAAGTATTTTTAGTGTAGTAATCACGAACAGTTATCTCGAAAAACTAAACATTAAAATCGAAGATTTAAAAGATCGAGTTATTTATGTAAAAGGAACAATTTCCACTTATAAAAACGACCCAAAACAAATTCCTCAAATATTCAATCCGATAAGCATTGATGTTAAGAAAGAGTGATTTTGAATCAATTTAAAACACTTATGTTTTATCTTTTCAATCTAGCAAACGTGAAAGTTTAATAATTCTGCCCACAAAAATTGCGAAATCATCATAAAAGCTATTCTACTATTTTTAGTTTAGGATTAATAGGCGCTTTTTAGGATTAAAAGTTATACTTTTGCAAAAACAAAATAGAGCATCCACAAATGGACGATTATTATTCGGAGAAAAGAAAAGATAAACAGGAATAGTCGTTGCATAATGTAAGCGTTATTCCTAAAAAAACGTTTTGCATTATGATTACTTATTACAAAAACAATAATGGTTTAACTCAAACCGAAAACCGTGAAGACAACTGCTGGATTAATGTAGTTTGTCCCACAAAAGAAGAAACCAAATTTCTTCTCAAAGAACTGCAAATTCCCGAAGATTTTTATAGCGATATTGAAGATATTGACGAACGACCACGTATCGAGACCGAAAACGATTGGACGCTTATTATTCTTAGAATTCCTTTCAAAAGCAATGACCCAAAATTACCATTCAACACAGCTCCATTAGGCTTAATGTTCAAAGATGATGTTTTTGTATCTCTTTGTTTTCACCAAACAGACATTCTTTCAGATTTTGTCACTTACACAAAACGCAAAAAAATCACTATTGAGAACGATTTTGATTTAGTGCTAAAATTATTGCTTTCCTCAAGCATTTGGTTTTTAAAATATCTAAAACAAATTAATCAACGAATCAAACTCGCCGAAGATAATCTTGAAAAATCCATTAAAAATGAAGAACTTCAGGCCTTGTGGCAAATAGAAAAATGTTTGGTTTTCTTTGTCACTTCCTTAAAAGGTAACGATGTTTTGTTTCGCAGAATCAAAAATTTAAAAGCTCAAAAAGACACATTTGATCCAGAATTGCTCGAAGATGTTGAAATCGAATTACGCCAAGCCGAAGAAACTACTAATATTTACAGTAACATCTTAACCGGAATGATGGATGCTTATGCTTCAGTAATTTCAAATAATTTGAACGTAATTATGAAACGGTTGACTTCCATTTCAATCATTTTGATGATTCCCACAGTTATAGCAAGTTTATACGGAATGAATGTACCCAACAATCTTCAACTAAATCCCTTCGGATTTTGGATTGTTTTAATGATTTCTCTCGTGATTTCTGTTTCCAGTGTATTTTTGTTTAAGAAAAAGAATTTGTTCTAAAATTTTCAAAGCCCATTTACTTTTTCCGTTCCCTTTGCTTTGGTTGTATTTTAAATAGATACGGTTTCTAAAACCGTAAGATTTTGGAATAGAATTTCATTTTTTAACGTATTAAATTTTAGTCATTTACTTTCTTTTTCATCTTTATATAATATATTTGTATTAAAATATAACAATTATAACTAAAAAAGTTACAATGATAACAATAACCGACCAATTTGGAATACAATCAGCCTTAAAACAATTAGGTATTGAAGCCATAAACGAAGGCACATCGACCGGAGCAAACAACTTTGCCAACGGCAAAATCATCGAAAGTTATTCGCCTGCTGATGGAGCTTTAATAGCAAAAGTTAAAACTTCTACTAAAGAGGATTATGAAAAAGCAATGCAAAAAGCATCAGAAGCTTTCTTAGAATGGCGTTTGGTTCCTGCACCAAGAAGAGGTGATATCGTTCGCCAAATGGGAGATGAATTAAGAAAATTCAAAGAGCCTCTTGGCAAATTGGTTTCTTACGAAATGGGAAAAAGCCTTCAGGAAGGTTACGGCGAAGTTCAGGAGATGATAGATATTTGTGATTTTGCAGTAGGATTATCACGTCAATTATACGGATTAACGATGCACTCAGAACGTCCAATGCACAGAATGTATGAACAATACCATCCAATTGGAACCGTTGGAATCATTTCGGCATTTAATTTTCCAGTTGCGGTTTGGAGTTGGAACGCAATGATAGCTTTTGTTTGTGGTGATATTGCCATTTGGAAACCAAGTTCAAAAGTGCCTTTATGTGGTATTGCTTGCCAGAATATTATAAAAACAGTTCTCAAAAGAAACAATGTTCCCGAAGGTGTAAGTTGCTTGGTAACCGGAAACGAATCAGGAGATTTAATCAATAACGATAAACGAATTCCATTAGTTTCTTTTACAGGTTCTACTAGAATTGGGCGTCACGTTTCAAAAACTGTTGCAGAACGTTTTGGAAAAACCATTCT
>NZ_JAQTPQ010000009.1 GCF_028712645.1 Flavobacterium sp.
GAAGATAGGGCCCAGTGTCGCCTTCGAATTCTAAAAATTTTTCAATATCAAAAATAATATCATTTGTTCTATTATTTTTTAAATCTCCGAAAAAAATTGCTGCGAGAGCAATTTTTTTCGCTACGTCGTCTTTATTTTTTAGTTTTGGATTTTTTATTAGAATTGTTTTTTTCGCAAGTTCAATTGTCTCATTTAAAATCTCTTCCATAAAAATAGTTTTTCCGTGTCTTGTTGCAAATTTTTTTCCGTCTTTGTCGAGATATAAACCATGAGAAACATGAACGCAATCTTTTGCCCAAGAATATCCAAGAAGTTCTAAAATTTTAAAAATTTGTTGAAAATGAAGTTTCTGTTCAGCCCCGACTTCGTAAATCATTTTTGAAAATTTATATTTATTAAACCTGTCAATCGCTGCTGTTAAATCTCTTGTAGCATATAAAGTTGCGCCGTCGGTTTTTTGGATTAAGGCAACTCCTAAATTAAATTTTTTTAAATCAATTATAAATGCTCCTTCGCTTTTTACGAGTAAATTTTTATTTTTTAATTCTTGGATGGTATTTTCCATTTTTTTATTATATATCGATTCTCCTGAAATTACATCAAATTTTATGCCAAGAATTTTGTAAATTTTTTCAAAATCTTTTAAACTTAATTCTCGAAACATTTTCCATAATTTTGTTGCTTCTTTGTCGCCATCTTCTAATTTTTTGAACCATTGCCTTGATTCTTCTTCATATTTTTCCTGATTTGCTTTTACATAAATTTCGAGCAGATGTTTTATAGGATTTGCTTTTAATTTTTCTGCACTTCCGAATTTTTTATAGCCGACAATGATTTTGCCGAATTGAGTTCCCCAATCACCCAAATAATTTATTTTAATTGTTTTGTATCCAACTTTTTTATAAATTTCTGAGATTGAATTTCCAATGATTGTTGAGCGAAGATGCCCTATTCCAAATGGTTTTGCAATATTTGGAGAAGACATATCGACGACAATTTTTTTTCCTTTTCCTTCGTTGCTATTTCCAAATTTTTCTTTTTCTTTTAAAATTTTTTTAATTATATTTTCTGCGAGAATTTTTTTATCTATAAAAAAATTTAGATAAGGCCCGATAGATTTTATTTCTGAAATTTCTTTTGGAATATTTTTTTGAATTTGCAGTGCAAGTTCTGATGAAATTACGACGGGATTTTTTTTCAAATCTTTTGCGAGATGAAAACATGGAAAAGAAAAATCACCCATCTCAGAATTTGGCGGAATTTCTATTAAATTTATAATTTCATTTTCTTTTTTATTTAATTCATTTGAAATAATTTTTGCGATAATTTTTTTCATATATTAAAGAGAAAAATAAGAGATTTAAATCTTATGATTTTGCGAGAAAAAATGATACCACCTTTGTTTTGGCTGTTGTTGAACTGGCTGATGTGTGCGCGGTTTTTCAAATTCAAAAACATAACTTGGATTATAAAAAAGTCCCGCGGGACTTGTCTCAATTTGTCCTGCGATATGGGTTTTTAAAATTGCGTTTAATTTTTCTAAATCTTCAGAAGTAAATTCTCCCAAAATTCCGTCGATAGAAACTATTTGCAATCTTGGCGGTTCTTCTAAAGCTCCTGATTTTTTTATTAGTTCACAAATTTTTTGATAATTGCTGTCAATATATTCTTGCAAATTTAAATGAGTTCTTCTTAAATTTTCGATTCTTGTTGAATCTGACATAAAAATAAATAATTTTTTAGTTTTTAACTATTTATATAAATCTAAATATATTTTAAAGAATTATTTTTTTACGAATGAAGTCGGTTGCCCGCACTCAGGACAAAATTTTTCGCTACCTTCTAAAATTTTTCCGCATTTTTCACATTTCGGGGTTGGTTTTGTGACTTCAATTACTGCTTTGTATCCTGATTTTCCTGAAACTAATTTTCCAAATAAATTTGCAATCTCGTCTGAATTCTGAATTTGATTCATTCTGCCCTGGACAGCTGATGCATTTACCATTTTAATTTTTGGAATTAAATATTTTTAAACTTTTTTATTCGTATTTTAATGCGTCGACAGGATTTAATTTTGATGCGCGATATGCAGGAATTGCGCCGGCAATCATTCCGACTAAAATTGAAAATAATAAAACTCCAATGATGAGCCATCCAGAAATTACTGATTCTCCACTTAACATTCCTGTGAGTCCGCCACCACCTGAAGTTGTAATTCCACTTAAAGTGCTAATTGTCGTCGATGCAGAGTAGCCAAGAATTATTCCGCCGATTCCTCCAACTAATCCAATAAGCCCCGAATTAAATAAAAATATATACATAATATCTTTGTTTTTTGTTCCGATTGCTTTCATAATTCCGATGTCGCGGGTTTTTTCTAGAACGGATGTAAACATTGTATTTGCAATTCCGACAGCCCCAACAATTAGAGAAATCGCAGCTATTGCTCCTAAAAAAAGAGTCATTGTGTCCATTGTTTCTTGCATTGTTTCTTGCATTTCTGCTGGAGAAGAAACAGAAAAATCAATATTTTTTTCTTGTAAAATTCCGCGAGCTAACATTAATTTTTCAGTTATATCTTCGACAGTTGCGTCAGATAAATCTACATCTTTGATTTTTACAGAGATAGAACTAAATTCTTTTTCTCCAACATCTTCTAAAATTTCTCTTGCAATATCAATTGGCATGTAAATTGAAGAACCGCTGTCTGTTATTCCTACTACTTTGAAAGAAGTTCCTTCAATAATTATTTTACTATTTATGGTAATTGCATCGTCAAAAGTTCTGCTCACGACATCACCGCCGAGGACAACTGAATAAGAATCACCTTGAACTAAAAATCTTCCTTCTGAAATTTCTTCAGTGGTTATATCTTTCCAGACAGATGCATCGACTCCTGTTATACTTGCACTGGAAGTTTTTCCTGAATAAGTTATGTCACCTTTTCCTGAAACTTGCCCCATTACATACGCGACATTATCAATTGTTTTTAAAACGAGAACGTCTTTTGCTGTTAAATTTTTTGCAGAAACTGAAGAAGTTGATGAAAAAGGGTCACCGCCGCCAAAACCCATTGTTCCTCTTGCCTTTGATGAGCCAGCAGTTATTGTTAAAACATCTGCACCTAAACCACTTAATCTTTCTTCTAATTGTTGTTGTGCTCCTTGACTTATAGAAACAATAGCCACAACTGCAGCGATGCCAATAATAATTCCAATAATTGTTAGCCAGCTTCTTAATTTGCTATGAAAAAAAATATTTATTGCAAGCTGGAAAGATTTTTTCAATCTCATCTTAGAGATTACTTCTTCTCCTTTGCTTTTGAATTCTTTACCCAATCAGGAATTTCTCCCTTGTCGAGATTTTTCTTTTTGAATAAATTTTTTATTTTGGTTTTTATTTTTTCATATAAATTTTTCGATTGTGCAGGATATTTTTTGTAGAGAATAAATCCAATAATTAAAATTATTAAAAGTATTATAAAATTTCTTAAACTAAAAAAAGAAGTTTGTTGCTGTCCTGGAAAACCTGATGGAAAATTTCCTGAAGTTGTTGTAGTAATGTTTCCTGAAGTTGATGAAAATGGTAATTCCATATTTACAACTCTTCTTTCGCCGATGTTGTCAGTATAATAAATATCAAAGCTCAAATTCTTTGTTTGCGATGTTGATTGTGGATTTTCTCTTGATTGAGTCATATTTAGAATTTGAGAAATAGTAAAACTTACAATTGTGTAGTCGCCGCTTTCTAAATTTCCAACCATTTGTCCGTCGGTGCCTGATGCTTGAAAATTTTCCTGTTCTGGAATTCTCACGACGACTGAATTTGCAGTATATTTGCCTACGTTGGCGATTGCGATAGAAACTTCAGAGTCGCTTGATTCTTGGATTACAGCGTCGAATTCTGTTCGTGCGTCTTTTATTGTTATATTAAATTTTGCTGTGAGATAAGTATCTGAATATTTTGTTCCAGGGCCGTAATGAACTTCAATGAGATTTTCGCCGTCGAGTGCGTCTTTGTCTACACGAATTTTGTAAGCAATCATCCAGTCCTGACTGTATTCTGAAGATAAAACGGTTCCTTCTTCGAGAAATCGCCAAGAATCATTTTCATCTAAAGAAAAAGGATATGAAGGAGCTAACTCAAAATATGCGCCGCCGCAATCGCTGTCATAAGCATTGCTAACCTGAAATACAACTTTAATATAACTATCAGGAGTTGCAGGATAAGGGTCTTGATTTACTAAAGTTACATTAAGATTACAAGTATTAATAGTAGTTGCCGCACTTGCTAAAGCTAAACAACTAAATAAAATTAGAGATAATAAAATAAATTGTTTTTTCATTTTCTGTGAGTGTTATGAATTTCTTGTTCTATCATTCCGTCTTTTAGATGAACGACTCTTTTCGCGTAATTTACGAGGTTCAAATCGTGAGTGATTAGAATTACGGTTGTGCCTTGTTCATGCAATTCTCCCAGGAAATCCATTACAAATTTTCCAGTTTTAGAATCCAAATTTCCAGTTGGTTCGTCTGCAAGAATTACTTCCGGTTTATTCGCGAGTGCTCTCGCAATTGCTACTCTTTGCTGTTGTCCTCCTGAGAGTTGAGAGGGTTTATGATTTAATCTTTCTCCTAATCCTAAAGAAGTTAATAATTTT
Organism: Flavobacterium sp.; assembly: GCF_028712645.1. Taxonomy (GTDB): domain Bacteria; phylum Bacteroidota; class Bacteroidia; order Flavobacteriales; family Flavobacteriaceae; genus Flavobacterium. The sequence continues at coordinate 4,661 of NZ_JAQTPQ010000009.1, forward strand.
ATTGCGCGTTCTCTTGCAAATTTTTCTGGCAAATCAATAATTTCCATTGGCAACATAACATTTTCTAAAGCTGTTAAAGTTGGGAGAAGATTAAATTGCTGAAAAATAAATCCAATGGTTTTTCCGCGCAAAAAAGCGAGAGACGACTCTGACATTTCTGCAATATTTTTATTTTTCAGATAAACTTTTCCGAAAGAAGGGCGGTCTAAAGCTCCGATGATATGAACCATTGTGGATTTTCCGCTTCCAGAAGGTCCAGTAATTGCGACGAATTCATTTTCTTTTATATGAAGATTTATTTCTTTTAGAACTACGAGGGGCTCGGATTTTTCCATATCATATTTTTTCCAAACATTTTCAATTCTAATCAAAGAATTATTTTCGCAAGAATTTTTTTTTGAACCACTCATTTTATTTATTATTTTGTAAATCTTACTTTTAAATAAGATGGATTTTAAATCCACTAAAATTAAAATTCCCGACGGAAATTAATTATTTTTTGAAGTTAAAATTTTTGGATAAGATTTTATTATTGCAAAATAGCTAATGATATGAGCGAGCATTAGAAATAAAGCAATATAACTTGTAATTTTGTGAATACTGCCGTGTCCTCCTCCTATCGCACCTGTTAAGAATGCTGCTAAAAAGAAAATTAGGAGTAATATACTAATTATTGCATTTATTTTTTGAGGCATAAAATTATTTAATTTTTTAATATTTAAATGAGATGGAATTGAAATCTACAAAAATAAAAGTAAAAGCCATCTTATTAACAAACCAGACAAAGCTGAAAAAATTAAAATTCCTAACGATAAAAGCCATAGGTTTCCTTTTTTTGCAAATTTTTCGAATTTCATAATTTTTTTATAATAATAAATTATTTAAATAAAATGGATTTGCAATCCATGGATTTTATAAAAGCTTAAAAACTTGACTTGCTAAGATTAAATATGCCCCCATTTATTGAAAACTTTGCAGCGCTTGGATTTAGCAGTGAAATTATTTATTCATTTATAATTATAGTTTGCAGTTTAATGATTTATTTTGGGACGAAAGAATTATACGAGCTTACTGATTACAAAGGAATTCGGTATTTTAGGACGGCGTTTTTATTTTTTGCGATTGCATATTTTTTTAGAAGTTTTATAAAATTTATTTTAGTTTATTTTGATATTCAAAGAATTTTAGATTTGTCACCGAGGATTTTGGGAGCATTTACTTTGCTAATATTTTTATATTCGAGCTCGATGGCAATTTTTTATTTGCTCCATAGTATAATTTGGAAAAAATGGAATCATAGCAAATTAAAAATTTGTTTATTTAATTTACTCGCGATAATAATTGCAGTTGCAGGAACCTTTTTCGAAGATAATTTAATTTATTTTTCTTTGAATTTTGTTCTTTTATTATTTGCAGGATTTATTTTGTTGATTGCTTACAAAGATTATAAAAATAAAAAAGGAAATCTTTTTGCGATTTATCTTTTGCTTTTCATTTTCTGGATTTTAAATATAATCGATATTTTGCTACCTAAATTTTTTGAGATGTATAATTTAATTATTTATTTGGCGTCGATATCTATTTTTATGGCAATTCTTTACAAAGTTCTTAGAAAGACGGGAAATTAAAATGACAAAAAGAGGCAAACTTGAAATTATGCGGGACATTTTGGAAGTAATTCAGAAAAATAAAAATTTTATTAAACCAACTCCGTTGTTGAGACGCTCGAATCTTTCTTCGATTAGATTTAAAGAATATTATTCTGACTTGCTGGAAAGGGAATTAATTAAAGAAATTAAAGATAAAGAAAATAAAAATATTACTTTGACAGAAAAAGGATTTAAATTTTTAGAAAGATATAAATCAATAATTAATTTTATCGACGAGTTTGATTTGTAATTAAGCCTCTGGAGAGATTTGCACTCCCGACCCTCGCTTTACGAAAGCGATGCTCTGACTGGCTGAGCTACAAAGGCGATATAATTTTAATTATAAGAAAGTTTTTATATATATGCTCTATAATTTTATATGGAACTCGCGAAATATAAATATTTAATTTTTTCTTTGTTGGGATTTTTAGTAATTTCGCTGGGAATTGTTGTTGTGATTTATTATAATCAACCAGAAGTGATTTCAAGCGAGCCATTAACTTGCAACAAAATCTTGGAGAATGGCGACGCTGAAAATAGAATCGACATTGTTTTCTTTTTTGATAATGTTGATGACAGCGAGGCACAGGATTATATAAATTATTTTTTAGGAATTGAACCATTTGAATCAAATAAAGATAAATTTAATTTTTATTCTGTGAATGTTGCACCTGAATGTGAGATTCAAAATGGGATTTTAATTTGTTATTCAAAAAGTTTAGTGAAGTCGAGCGCGGTTTGTCCGAATGATTATTTAATTGTTTTATCAGAACAATCTTCATCTACGAGAAGTTCGGCATATTTGAATTTAATGAGTATAAATACTGCGACTTCAAAAAGTGTTTTGATTCACGAGTTCGGGCATGTTTTTGCAAATCTTGCTGATGAATATGTGCCTTCTACAATTCCGTCTGGAAGTAAAAATTGCGTTTCATCTTGCGACAAATTTAAAAGTGAGATTGATGAATGTAATTTGGGATGTTCGTATGAATCTTATTACAGAAGCATAAATTCAGGAATAATGAGAACTTTGAGCACAACAAATTTTGGAAAATTCGACGAGAAAATCGTTGAGGAGAATTTAGATGAATATAAATAAATATTTAATTTTTTTATTTATTTCGATTTTTTTAATTAATTTAGTTGGTTCTGAATCTAATTTATGTGAGGGAAATTATATTTCGATTGATTTGAGTTACGACGGAAATTTTTCGGTTTTGAATAAGACGCTTGAAAAAGGATGTGTTCCTGACTATAAGCATTTTGCGGGATTTAGATATAGTTATAATTTAACTGGAAAAAATGAAACAATTTATTCTGCAGATTTTAATCCGACATTAATTTTTAGCGACGGGATTTTAGAAAATTTTACTGAAGAAAATATTTCAGGAAGTGTTGGAGAAATGAAAACTGAATTTAGTATTTTTGTGCCGAGCACGAGAGATGCTGAAAATGTTGAATTATACGATGGGGATTTAAAAATTTTGGAAATAAATATTTATGATGTTGGCGCGACTTCGTGCAGAGTTTCATGAAAAATAAAAAGGGTTTGAATGAAGTTATAGTAATTTTGGTGATTGTAGTTTTGTCTCTTGCTGCTGCGTTTTTGCTTTATTATAATTTGAGAAATATTACAGATGAACAATTTGGCGACGAGGTTAGCTGTTTTGATAATTTTGCAATTACTCAAAGTGTTTTTATAAAAGAAGCTTGTTATTTGAATTCTGGAGAAATTGTTGTAGAAGTTGAAAGAAAATCTGATGCTTTAAGTTTAATTGATTTGAGGTTTGTTTTTTTTGGGGATAATTCTACTAAATGGAAAATTGTGGAAAAAAAATGTTCTGATGTGCGAACGCTTTCGACGAAATACGGCGGTTATTGTTCTATTCCAAATCAGGACTCTGAAATAAATTATGTTTTTAATGTTTCAGATTTGGAGAAAAAAAATCAGGTGAAATTAGTAATCACAGAATTTTCTGACAGCGAGGAATTAAGTTGTTTAGTTGATACGAGAACGATTAAAGAAAGGTGTTAAACAAAAGGTTTTTTAAATTGCTATTTCTAATAAAACTATGCAAAAATTCCGCGGAATTTTTGTCGTATACTCGCGACCCAATCTGTTATTATATAAATTTGTCAGATGAAGTCGCTCAGCGGGGGTGTCGGAGTGGTCAAACGAGCAGGACTTAAGTATAAAAAATTAAGATATCCTGTGGCTTAGTGCCTGCGAAGGTTCAAATCCTTCCTCCCGCATTCATACTTCTTGGTATATTAGAGTGATGTCTGTTCGGTAGGATTTGAAGGGTTATTTACCAATCAATAAATTCTCTAAGAACTTTTAAGAATAGATACGCCAGTCCAATAAAGAGCAATATTGCTCCCATAAAAATAAATTGAACTGACATCTGCTTGGCAATTTCAGTACCCAAAGCTGAAAGAATTAATATTCCTGATATCAAAATAAAAATGGACTTAATTATGTCTGCAATATAATCTGTCATCTTCTTCTCCTAGGAGGATTATTTCCTTCCCTAAACACTGCTCCAAGCAATCCCCCACCAAAAAGTCCCATAAATATACCCATTATTGAATAGAATCCTGATAAATCAGACATACTTACATTTTTTAAAAGTGCAACAATTGTAACCAATCCTGTTAGTATAATAGAAATTGCTAATAACCAAAATACAATGTTAGCAGGTTTCATATTGATGTATTTTCCTCTCTCATTTTCAAAAAAAGAAAAATAAGCAAAATGATAATCACCAGTCCAATTGCAATGCCAACAATTAATAAAACCGATTGCAGAACATAAATAGCTATAGCAGGAAAAACAATTGCTAGAGTGATAAACAATACAATTAAAACTGCCCAATCATTCTTTTGAGTCATATTTCTAGATAGTTTACTATTATTTATATTTTTCTAACCCTTGTGACTTAATACCAACCTCTTTTTAAGGAATCTATGGAATCAATAGACGCTGATAAGATCTTACTAAAACTAAAAGAATATAAACCCTAAAAAAATTAATGGATTAGAGGTGTTGCTCGTAGCGGGCGAGTTGAAATAAGCCCTTAAAATGATAAATTTACAAAACACCCCTGAAATTTCGCAGATATTTTTGACAGTTTTATTAATTTTTTATTTGATTTTAGTTGAACTTGGAAATCATAAATTAAAAAAATCTTTGTTGCCTTTTGTAATTGGTGCGATGATTATTTTTGCGATTGTTGCGATTACAAGTGTAATTTCAATTTATCTGAAAATAAAATGATTCTTTTATATCTAATAACTGCGTCGATAATTTTGTCAGAGATAATTATTCGATTTAATCAAACTGCAGGATTTATTTTATACTCAATTCTCGTCGCTGGAATTTTGATTTCGCTGTCTAAAATTGAAGAACTTAATGATTATGGAAAGTTGGCGATTGCACTTATGATTTTGCCGATGTTAAGAATTTTTGAAATTTTTATTCCTTTTAATTTTTTTTGGAGAACTTTAATATTTTATTATTTGCTTTTTTTTCTTGCGAATTTTTATTTATTTAAATTTAAAATTAATCCAGGATATACTAAAAAATTTATTTTTCTTTTGCCGTTGGGAATTTTGTTTGGAATTTCTACGGGATTTTTAGGAAATTATTTTTTTGAAATTACTAAAAATTCAAGTTTATTATTTATTTTTCCGATTATGGTTTTTGCAGAGGAGTTGTTATTTAGGGGATTAATTCAGAATTTAATTAAAAAAAGTTATGGAAGATTTTTGGCGATTATATTTGCGGCTTTAATTTACGGAATTTTTTGTATGGGTTTTGGATTCAAAATTGCTGTTTTCTTTTTTGCAATTAATTTTATGATTTGTTTGGTTTATGATTTTAGTGAAAATATTTTTTTGACTTTTGTTATAAATTTAATCTTTAATTTGTTTTTATTTGTATTAATTTGATATAGAATTATTTATAAATTGCAATTCATTTAATTATGAGAGAAAAATGAAAAAGATTTTGCTCTTGGCGATTTTGTCTATTTTATTTATTTCTGAATTTAGTTTTGTGAGTGCGTTGCATTTTGAAAATAAAGTTGAAGTTATCAGCGGGACTATTTATCAAAATAATAATTTTCTCGACGTCGTTGTTGGCGCGAATGTTAGTGTGACTTGCAGAAATATGACTTTGAATACTTTGAGTAAATCAAATGGCAAATATTCAGTTAATTTTTCAAATAAAGATTGTGGTTGCGATGATGAAGTTTTAGTTTTTGCGAGTAAAGATGGTATAATTGGAAGTGCAATTGGTTATCAAATTAATTTATGCGATTGGGTAGATGTTCCAGAAGTGAAAGTGGATGTAGAAATATTTAGTGCCCCTCTAATTCCTGAGTTTGGATTGATTGCAGGATTTGTGACTCTTTTATGTTCTATAATTATTTTTCTTGTTTTAAGATGCAAATAATTATTTATTTTTAGTAGTGAAATATTTATAGAAATCTATTTAAAGGGGAAAATTATATTTTGATATGAAAAAAGAAATTTTAGTGGGGGTTTTTGCATTGTTAGTTTTTTCTATGATAGGAATTGCTAGTGCTAAAACTTTAGTTGCTGGAAAAATCTATAACGCAGAGTTTACAGACATTGTAGAAAATGCTATTGTGGACGTTAGTTGTACACATAACAGCATAACTACAACAAATTCCGTAACAAGTAATTCTGATGGAGCATATAGTATTGTATTCGCAGAAAATGATTGCGATATTAATGATGCTTTATCAGTTCACGCCTTAAAAGAAGGAGTTGGTGAAAATACTGTTTCGGGAATTGTAAGTATAGATAAAGAAGTTATAGGTTTGGATGTCAATATCGGCGTTGTCAATGTGCCATTGATTCCTGAGTTTGGATTGATTGCAGGATTGATAACTGTTATTGGTGCTACAGCTGTTTTCTTTGTTGTTCGAAGAAAGTAAACCCCAAATTAAAAAGAAATTTTATTTATTTTAAATAGATTTTTATAGTTATATTTTTTATTTTTATTATGGGAGGACTACTTACTCATCTGGCAATTGCTTCTTTTGGAGCAGGAATTTTTTGGTTGATTTTGAAAAGATATTATTATGGTTTGGCCTTTTTTGTTGGACATTTAATTCCGGACTTACTTGATTTTGGGATTACTGCTATAATAAAAAAATCTCTAAGTCCTGCTGTAATTATGACGAGCCCGTATTTTCGTCCGTTGGCTTTATTTGGGCATACTTTTTCAAATTGGCTAATCATTGCAGTGATTTTGCTGGCAATAATTTTTTTACTGTATAAATTTAAGAAAATTTCAAAGTCGAAATTTTCTGCAATAATTATTTCAGTTATTTTGGTTCTATCTGGAATTATTGTTCATCTTATTATTGATAAATTTGTTATAGAAAGAAGTTATTGGATATAAATTTAAATATCTTCGAGAAATTGATAAATCATGAAATTTGGGAAAGGGTTTAAGCAATTTATTTTAAAAACAGGAATTTTTATAACTTTATTTATTGCATTTTCTTTTTTAATTGGAAAAAATCTTTATTCTGAAAAATTACTTAATGATTTTGGGATTTATTTTTATGGAAGAGTTGGATATATTTTGCTGTTTTCGATTGCCGGATTTATTCTTTTGTATAGAGAAAAGCTTTTAGAATTAAATGATTATAAATTTAGATTTGGAGATTTTAGTTTTATTATTCTTTCATTTATTTTTTTTATTTTATTTTACCTAATTGAAATTAATATTAGTGATTTGCCGTCGGGTTTGTGGTTTATTTTTCTTGTGCATCTTGTCGGCGTGGGAATATTTTTATTTTTAGGATTGGGAATTTATGGAATTGAGTTTGTAAAAAATTTCTCAAAAAATTTCAAAAAAGAAATTTTTTACTTTTTGATTTTTGGAGTTGTGATGGCGAGTTTGATGAATTTTGTCTGGAGTTTATGGAGTTATTCGAGCGAGGCAGTTTTGAAAATTATTTCTTTTGTTCTTTCTGTTTTTAAAATTAATTTTAATATTATTGAACCAAGGACTTTATTTGTGAATGGGTTTGGGGCAAGAATTGAAGAGGCGTGTTCTGGAATTTATTCTATTTTTCTTTTTTCTGCTTTGTATTTATTTATTATTTTGCTTGATTGGAAGAAGATAAATAAGAAAAAGGCAATTTTATTATTTGTTCCTGCAATTGCTGGGGCTTTTTTTGTGAATGTTTTGAGAGTTTTGATTTTATTTATTTTAGGGGGATTTATTTCTAAAAATTTGGCATTAGGATTATATCATTCTTATACTGGAATGATTTTTTTTCTGATTTATTTTTCTATTTTTTGGATTTTATTTTATAAGTGGATGAAAGATGAGCAAGGATTTTGGAATAAATTTGTTAAAGATTCTTTGTATAAAAATTCTATTTTTTTGATGCTTGGGACTTTTATTATGGCGGCAACAGGATTTTTTTTCTGGATGATTTGCGCGAGATTGTTTAATGCTGAAAATGTAGGTTTAGCTACGACGATTATTTCCGCAATGGGGCTTATCACTTCATTCTCTCTTTTGGGATTGAATTCTGGATTAATAAAATTTTTAGGAAAATCAGAAAGGAAAAATGATAAAATAAATACTTGTTTTACAATTGTTGCTATTGTTACGATTATAGTTTCTTCAATATTTTTATTGTTAATAAATGATTTTTCTCCGAGATTATTTTTTATAAAGCATAATTTGGTTTTGAGTTTGATTTTTATCCTTTTTATGATTTTTGCGAGTTGGTCTTCGCTGATTGAAGGAATTTTTATTGCTTATAGAAGCAGTAAGTATAATTTAATAAAAAATTCCATATTCGGATTTTCGAGATTAGTTTTTCCATTTCTTTTTGTGAGTTTGGGTGCTTATGGAATTTTTTCGTCGTGGGTTGTTGCTCTGATAATTGGGTTTTTAGTTAGTGTTTTTATTTTAATTTATAGATTTAATTATAAAATAAAAATAGTTTTTTATGATTCAATTATTAAAAAAATTGGAAGATATAGTTTTGAAAATTATGTTGCAGGATTTATTTCGGTATTGCCCGCTTTGATTTTGCCGCTGATTATCTTATTGATATTAAAACCAGAATTTTCTGCTTATTATTATATTGCTATGATGATTGCAAATTTATTATTTGCAATTCCCACTGCGACTTCAAATAGTTTGTTTGCTGAAGGAAGTAATAATGAAAAAGATATGCGAGAACACTTGAAGAAAGCTGTAAAAATTATTTCTTTGCTTTTAATTCCTTCAATAATTATTATTTTCTTTTTTGGAAAATATATTCTTTTATTTTTTGGAGAAGATTATTCTTCTGAGGGTTTTGGATTTTTGCGATTGCTTTCTGTTTCTGGAATTTTTATTGCTGTGAATTCTGTTTTCTCGTCGGTGTTTCGAATTAAGAATAAAGTTAAAAGTATAATTATAAATAATATTGTTGGTGCTTTTTTTATGATTGGATTAAGTTATTTATTTTTGACAATTGGATTTGGTTTGGTTGGAATTGGTTATGCATGGGTGATTGGGAGTTTTGTTGTTTCTATTTTTTATTTTTTCGAAAGTTTGAGTTACTTAAAACAATCTTCTACTATTTGAGAAATCGGTTTTCCGGTTTTGGCTTTTATTTCTTTTAATTTGTTAATAGTTCTAACGGATAAAGTCAAATCTATTCTTTTTCTGTCAAAAGGAAGTTGTCTTGTTTTGTCATAATTCTCAAGAGCTTCAAACATTTCTTTATATTTTTCTAGTATATAATTTATTTTTTTTTGTTCCATTTTATTTGATACAGGTTTTTATTCTGTCTGCGATATTTCTTATTTCAGTGATATTATTTTTTGCAATTGAAGTTATCTGATGCAACAATAATTCTCTATCTACTTGCTTTTTATTTTCTTCTGCAAAATCCAAGCAAAAAAACATTGCAGTTCTTTTATTTCCATCTGAAAAAGGATGATCAACTAGAATTGCTCTTAGAAGATAAGCCAATTTATTATATTTTCCGAACTTATTATTACTTTGAATATCTAAGGCATAATCTAAACTTGAATCATTACGTAAATTCCCGCCAAATCCTTTATTTATTCTGAGTAAATCCTCCTTACATATATTCATACACATAAATAAACGCGATACTTATTTAAATCTTTCGATTTGAAAAATAAAAATCCGAGCTTATTCAATTATTCTTGCGAGGATTTTTTGGTTTTTGGAGGGTTTTGTAGAGGGATAGGATGGTTCTTGAGTATTTTTCCCAAGAAAAATATTTTGCCCTTTTTAATGCTCTTTTTTTAAGAGAAATTTTATATTTTTTATTAGATAATACTGATTTATAAACATTTTCTATTTCATCAATGTAAAAATTAATATTAAACTTACTTTCTGCAGTTATTCTTGCCTGATTGCCCATTTTTTGTAGAAGTTTGCGGTTTGACAAAAGTTCTATAACTCTTTCAGTTATTTGATTTGCATTTCCAGGATCAACCAAATATCCGGTTTTTTTATCTTTAAGCCATTCTGGAATGCCCCCAACATTACTTGCTATAATAGGTCTACCAGCACTCATTGCTTCAATTCCAACTAAAGAAAAAGATTCTGGGCCTATTGATGGAATAATTACTATTGTAGAACGTTTATAAAATTTAGTAATTGTTTCGTGATTAATTTTTCCAAAGAATTTAATATGCTTACCCAACTTTAAATCATTTGTTAACCTTAATAATGATTTTTTTTGTGCACCATCACCTATAATACTCAAATGAGTATCTGGAAAAACACAAATAATTTTTTGAATTGCACGAATTAATATCTCTGCCCCTTTTTCTTTTTCCAATCTGCCAACATATAACAATTTATTCCATTGATTTATCTTAGAACTATTTAAAAGATGAATTTTATTGTGTATCACTTTAATTTTTTTAAGCCCGGTTTCATAAAATTGCTTTGCAATATAATTACTTACTGCAATATAGCAGTCAATATTATCTAATCTTTTGTATAAAAAATTCTTTAAAGCATAATATGGAAATTTCAAACCTAAACAAGAAATACATTTTACTCCAAAATTGCAATTGCAAATATTAAGTGATTTAAATTTATCAAGTGGGCAGAGATAAGTAAGACCATGTAAAGTGATTACTTTTGGAATGTTCCTCAAACAAAGTAAAACTGAAGGAGAAGTTTGACCAAAAATATAGTTAAGATGTACTATATCTGGTTTGAACTTCTTGCATATTTCCTTAACCGCAAAATATGAATAAGGATTAAAAAGTGAAAAAAGTGCACCTAAAAAAGATTTTGTATTAAATCCCTTAAAAGTATAATCACTAAAAGATTTATTATGAACATCAAGATTACTAGAAATAATTTTTACAATATGCCCTCGAAATTTTAAATTTTTTTTGAGTTCTGATAAATATATCTGCGATCCTCCAGAATTAATTCCTTTATCATTTATTAAAAGTATTCTCATTTGAATATCTCAGAACCCTCGTTATTATAAATTTTATTTTTATTTTCGTTTAGAAATTCGGTTGGAAAATTGTAAGGAACAACCAGATTATTTGGAAATAAATAAGCCTTATTTTTGAGAATATTTGTTTTATCTGAATAAACATAAGCACCAGGAGACACTGTTGAAGGGAGTATTCCTTGAAATACCCTATAATTTAATGAAGTAGAACTAACTTGAAATCTGCGCATATCATAATTATTAACAAATAATATATCTTTATTATTTTCATTCAAAATAAACCAATTTATAGCAGTATTCTTCTCGTTATAAGTATACCACATATTATATTTATCACCAATGTTATTTAACTGCAAATTGGGGGCCTGGCCACCTATTATTTGTGCTAAAAATCCCGAACTATATAAAAAATAAACAATAAAAATGGTCGTTATAACAAAATAGATTCTATTTTTTGATATAAACTTTAAAAAAAACAAAAATCCCAAAATTAAAAAAGAAGATAACAAGATAATCATTTGATAAAAAAATCGCATTGGATCATAAGTGGAGTTAACAAAAGGCAATAGTTTTATTAATACTAAAAATAAAGTACTAATAATAACCATAATCAGACGTTCAATATTATTCTTTTTAATTTTAAAAAATAAAAAATAAAACCCCCCCATAATAATTAAAATTTGTATTAAAATTTTGAGAATTTTGTAAAAACCAAATATATTTATAAAACCAATACTTATTTTATATGATAAAATCTCAGGATTAATTGCTCTGCTGTAATATTCTTTAATTTTAATATTATCATATAATTTAATCTTATAAAGAGTATTATACTTAATATTTAATTCATAGGTATAATTTTGCAAGAGATCATTATAAGAAGATATTTGTCCCATATTATTTTCCTCTTGAAAGATATTATTTATCTGTTTGATACTGCTTTCTGCAACATTAACAAGTCCAGAGGATGTTTGAGTTATTTGAGACAACCATAAAAAACCAAAAAGTAAGATAAGCAAAGTCAATTCGATTGTGAGACAAAATCGGCTGCGGATTTTTTTTATTTTGCCTTTTCCTATTTCCATATTTTTAAACTTTCTCCAAATAAAAGAAGAGATATAAGTCAAAATAAAAAAAGTAATGGCAATATAAGAAGTGGAATAATGCGAAACAATCATCGAAAATCCAAAGAGTATAAATAAAATTTTTATTGAGTTGAAAAATAAATCGTTTGTCAATAAAATTAGGATCATTAAACTAAAAAAAATAAAAGCAATTTCTTGACGAATATGCATTGGTGAACTTTCAATAAACCCTTCAAAAATAATGACAAAAAATACTGACAAAAAAGTTAAAATTTTATCGATTAAATATTTTTTTGATATTAAAAAAATTATGATGGGGAAAATACTATAAATTATTTGATTAAATATTTTGAAGATATAATCTCCTTGAATTTTTAAAAAGTTATTTAAAACGTTTGGCAGAATAGTAATGCTTAAACAAGAGTTATATGCGTCTTTAAAATTAGCCAAATTCCAAATATATTTTATACTAGTTAATTGAAATAATTGATTTTCAGTAATAATATCCCCGCCACTAACATACCAACTTCTCATAGAGAACATCAACAATAAACTCAACCCAATCATCCATAAAGCCCATGGATAAATATTTTCATTCAACTTTTTTCTGAAAACTACGACGATAAAAACATAGACAGCAATTGCTCCGAGCATAATCATTGTAAGGTAATTTGGACCGAAATTATTTAGAATAAAAGCTCCGAGAACTGCCATGAACGGAAAAAAAATCGGGACTATGAAAAAAATTCTGTTTAATAAGTCCAATTTTGGAAATGTTAATTGAAAATTTAAGTCCTTATTTCTTTTGTAAGCAAAGAGCATAAAAATTAAAAAGAAAAGATCAAACGAAATTAAAATTGGATAAAGTGAAAGTGGTTTGTCGGTTATGTGAAAAAAAGGAAGAGTCCAGTTTACAAAAAGTCCTGCGAACATAATAAAAGAAACAGATAATCCTACGACATAAACCAAATATTCCCAAAAATTTAATTTTCTAATTTTTAACATTAACATAATTAATAATCCTGGAATTGTAATTATAAAAATAAAAGAAAGAATTGCTCGAATATAAAAAATTTGTAAATCGAGAATTAAAAAAATATTTATTAGTAAAAGAAAACTAAAAAGAAAAATAAATAAATATTTTCTTGTAACACTAAATAATTTTATACTTTCAAATTTTTTTGTTTCTTCTTCTTGCAAATCTTTTTCTATGTCGTAGTTGAAAAAGGATTTTGTTTTTTTTAGGATTTTCATTTTTTATGGTTTAGAACTTCTTTGTAAACTTGTTCAGTTTGTTCAACAATTTTGTCCCAAGAATATTTTTTAATTTCTTTTAATCCATTTCTTGCAAGTTTTTCTCTTAATTTAGGATTTTCAATTAATTTTTTTATGGCTTCTGCAATTTTTTCTGGAGAAGGGTCAATTAAAAGCCCATTGTAATTATTTTTTATGACGCATCTTGTTCCAGGAATATTTGAAGCAATTATTGCGGTTCCAGTTGCCATTGCTTCTAACAAAGTTGAACTAAATCCTTCCATTGAAGAAGGTAAAATAAGTATATCTGAATTGATATAAAATTCTTGAAGTTTTTTGCCTTCGACCCTGCCATTAAATTTAACTGATTTGCCTATTTTTAATGTTTCAGTTAATTCTATTAATTTTTGTTTTTCAAAACCCTCTCCAATAAGGTTTAATTGAATATTAAAACCATTAAGATTATTTATTTTGGTTAAAGCAATTAAAATCTTGTCAATATTTTTTTCAGGGGTAAATCTTCCTACAAATAGGAGTTTTATAAAATTAACATTTTTCTTTTTTATGGAGTTTATTATATTGAAATTAGTGGCATTGGGAATTATATGTACATTCGTTTTAATTATTCTGTATTTATTAATTACTAGATTATAAAAATCTTTATTTAAAGAAATTATTTTTGTAGCGTCTTTTAATACGCGGCTAAGAAAAAAAGATTTATATAAGGGCAGTAAAAAACCAAGATTGCCAGAAGCCACGGTGTCTGTTCTAATATGACAAATATAAGGAATCCTCTTCAATTTGGATACAAGCCAAACAATTTCAGGGACTAATGGTTGTGCAATATGAACATGCATTATAGAATCTTTTGGGATTTTCATAAGATTCCAAAATAAAGAAGGAATTATAGGAGTGTGAGCGAATTCCCACGCAGGAAGATAGTTTATTTTTAAATTTTTAGTTGAAATTATTTGTTTATCCTTTGGACAACCAATATTGGAGGTAAAAACTTCTATAGAATGACCTTTTTTTGATAAGTTTTCGGACAAATCTTTTATTCGTTGCTGCTGTCCCCCAAGACTTGGTGGAAAATATGCTGAAATTTGAATGATATTCATTGTATAAAAGCCCCATAATAAATTTTTTTAATTATACTCGCAACATTTTCCCAACTATATTTTTTTGAAATTAATCTTCGCCCATTTCTCCCCATTTTTTTTAAGAGGTTAGGATTTTTTAAAAGTTGAATTATTGAGTTTGCTAATGCTTGAGAATTTTTTGGTTGAACAATAATTCCGCAGTTATTTGATTTAATGTCTTCAGCAACCCCAACAATGCTTGTCGATATAACTGGAACTTCACAAGCCAATGCCTCAGTTAAAACCATTCCAAAACCCTCTTTATTATTTATCGAAGGCAATACAAATATCTGGGATTGATTATAATATTTTATTAAATCTTTATCTTGAACAAATCCCAAAAATTGCACATTTTTTGTTAAATTATTTTGTTCTATAATCCGTTTATACTCTTCTAAAAGTTTTCCTTTTCCACCAATAATTAATTTTATATTAGGTATTTTTATTTTTACGACTTTTAACGCTTCTAATAAATAATCCAATCCTTTGTACCTATGATATTCGTCTAAGATACTCAAAAAAAATATTTGGTTTTTTATTTTTCTTATTTTTATTTTTTTGAATTTATTTATATCAACTCCAGGCGGTATAAAAATAATTTTATTTCTATAGGGGGCTAAATAATTAGAGTAATTGATATAATTTGGCTGTATAATAATTATTTTATCTGCTAAATATAAATTTAATTTAAGAAAAGTGTTGCCATATAACCATGTTATTATTCTTCTTAAAAATCCGTCTTCTTTACTATAGATATCATTACAATAAGTTATTATCAACTTTTTATTTTTTATTTTTGCAATTAAAGCAGAAATATCTAATGACCAAGGAGTTGGTAAATAAGAATGGATAATATCAAAATCTTCTTTTAAAAGTTTAATTGGTAATCCTAAAGTAATATTTGTGTTTGCTATCTTTTCGAAATAAGTTAACTTATCTATTTTTATTCCTTCATGATTTTCGACATTAAGATTTGGCTCTTTTGCACATATAATTTTTACTTTGTTGTCTTGTTTTATTAATTCTCTAGAAAGAGCCAAAGCATAATTTTCTACACCCCCTATATAGGGATAAAATCTTGCGGGAGTCTGAACAATCTTTAATTTTTTCATCCACTATAAACCTCCTCGAATTTTTGAATAATATTTTCCCAATCATATTTTTCTGCTAAATTAATGCAAGTAAATTTCATTTTTTTACTTTGGCGAATTGTTTGATTTATTGTTTCTGCTAAATCGTTCTCATTTAAATTAGTTATGAAACCATTTTCAGAGTTTTTTATTAAATCTTTACTTGCATTATCCTTGTGATTTATTGTTATGACAGGAATTCCGCAAGCAAATGATTCGATTACTACAATCCCAAAACCTTCTCTTTCCGACGGCAAAACAAAAACTTTTGAAGATTTCATTAAAGAATAAACTTCTTTTTCATCTTGTAAAAATCCTTTAAAGAAAATATTTTTCTCTAGACCAAATTGCTTTGAAAGATTCTCGAGATTTTTTCTTTCTGGACCATCTCCGATTATTATTAATTTTATTTTTGCATTTTTTTCTTTTAAAAGTTTAATAGAGTTTATTAGAAAATTTACATTTTTATGAGAAAGTAACCTACCTACAAAAATAATATCTGACTTTTCTTTTGAAGATTTTATTTTTTGGATTTCTTTGAAATAAATTCCATTTGGAAGATTAATTATTTTCCGAGGATTTACTTTTAATTTTTCGATTAAATTTTTTGTTGTATGATTTGAAATTGAAATTATTTTGTCAGGAAGTTTTGAAGCTAATTTTTCAATAAACGCTCCGATAATTCCTTTTTTTCCAAGATATTTTTTCCAATACTCTTCCCCCCAAGCTTCATGCCAAGTTGCAATCAATTTTTTTCTTTTTAATAAACAAGCAAATTTACTTGGAAACATCGAGAATAAAGGCATTTGCTCGCAGTCGATTACATCAAAATCTGCTTTGATTAATGCTGGAAATAACTTTAACGAATAGATTATTGATTCTTTTATTGATTTCCTGCCATTAACATAAAAATTTTTTACTCTATAAACGCCATGAAGATAAATTCCTTTAATATTCATTTCTTTTTCCATTCCGGGCCATTGTCCAGTATAAAAATGGATTTCGTGTCCTTTTTCTTTTAATATGTTAAATAAATCCCAATATCTTTTTTCTCCTCCGCCTTTAAAAAATGGATAAACTCTATCGCTTACAATCACAATTTTCATTTTAGAAAAATCGTCCTCTTATCATTGCCCAGAGAAATCTAAAAGCGTCTCGAAAATATTGCAATGAAGAATGTCCCTCTCTGAAATTAGTTTCTATTTTTACTTCTTTGTAATTTAATCCATTTGAAATTACTCGCGCAGTTAGTTCTGCTTCAAAATCCAGTCCTTTTGCTTTTATTTCTGGGATTCTGCTTAATAAATCTTTTTTAAATAATCTTAGACCAGTTGTGACGTCAGTTATTCTTTTGCCGAGAATTATACTCCCCATTTCTGCTCCGACTTTATTTGCAAAAACTCTTCTAAAAACAAGTTCCTTGGGATAAAATAATTTGGAGATTTTCCAGATAGTATCAAATCTAGAACCGACGACTAAATCATTCCCATTTATTGCTTTTACAAGTTTTGAAATTTCTTGAGCAGGATAAGTATTATCTCCGTCAATTGTTACAATATAAGAACCTTTGGCGTTTTTGAATCCTGTTTTTAATGCAAAAGTTTTTCCCTGTTTTCCCTCGAAGATTACTCTTGCACCATGATTTTTTGCAACTTCTGAAGTTTTATCTTTAGAATTATTATCTACAACTAAAATTTCTGTGTCATAACCTATTTTTTTTAGTTCGGTTGTTGGGATATTATCTATAACTTTCCCTATCCCTTTTTCTTCGTTGTAACAAGGTATCAAAATTGTTATCTTTTTCATATTAACCCCAGAATCACCTTGCAAAAGTAGAAAATGTTAATTTATAAATCTTACTTTTGTCTAGGAAAGAATTAAATATCAGTTTTATTTTTTAGAATTATGAAATATGTTGCAATTGCTTTTGTTTTGATTGTCGCAGGTTTTGTCGTGGCTTTGCAATTTATCCCGATTGGAATTGAGCCACTTACAGAAATGTATTTTGAAAATCATACAGAACTTCCTGCTTATTTATTTCTTAACCAAACTTATAATTTTTCTTTTTCAATTCATAATTTAGAATATATTGATATGGATTATAATTATTCTATTGCTCTTGGTTATAATAATAAAACTTATGTTCTTGAAAAAAATAATGTGACTATAAAAAATAATGAAACGACGACGATATTTCAGGAATTTGCGATTTTGGAGAATTTTGAAAGGGGAGTAATTGATATTACTCTGGATAAAAATTTTGAGAATCCGATGCAGAAAGACCCGAATTTAATAAATAGAAGTATTGATATTCACTTTTGGTTTGAAGAAATTACAGGGCCGACAATAATTGTGACTTCGGATTAATATATTGCAGAATAATAATGCTTAAATATACTAAAAATTTATTAAAAAAATGGAAAGTGGGGGGAAATTATTTTCGGTAATATTTCTTTTACTAATTAGTATTGGATTTGCAAGCGCGCAGACACTTGTTACAGGACAGATTTATTCTTCGACATTTGGAAATCCTGCAAATAATGCTTATGTATATATAACTTGCACTCATAATGGGACTGAATATTCATTAAATACAAAGAGTATAAGTGACGGCACTTATGCAGTAAGATTTCCTGAAGAAAATTGTTCTGAAGATGATTCTGTAAAAGTTTCTGCATCTTATGGAGATTATTCAAGTTCTGATACAGATGGCGAGGGAAAAATAGAAATTTGCACTGACGATGATTGCACAAATAATAGTTATCTTGCGATTATAAATATTGTAATGACTAAATCTTCTTCTGATGGAGGAAGTCCTGGCGGAGGAAGCAGTTATTATTATTTTTGCGGAAATAATGTTTGTGATTCAGGAGAGACTGCTATAACCTGTCCAAAAGATTGTGCAAATATAACTATTTCTTCTAATCAAACAATAGCAAATGAAACTGAATTTACAAATCAAACACTTACAGCTCCTGAAGAAACGCAAAATTCTGGAAATGGAATTACTGGAGCAGTTATTGGGGCGATTACAAATAATAAATTAGCTTCTGTAATAATTTTTATAGTAATTGTCTTCGGAGCTTCAGTTATAGTTTTTGTAGTTAGAAAAAGAAAGAAATAATTATGCCTGTGCGCGATATAAATAATTTATTTTCTTTTTTCTGAAATTCTTTATTATTCCTGACAATAAAATTAGAATTCCCATAAAAGGAATTATTATTCCTGCTAAAAATAAAGTGAATGAAATTAAATTTTCTTTTTGGACTGGGATTTTTTGGATAGAAGAAATTGCATTTGCGGTTAGATTTTCTGGAATGAAATAAATAATTATAAAAATAATTAGTGCTGAAAAAATTAAGATTAAAGTTTTGCTCTTTTTCATAGGATGATTAGAAATTTTAGATATATAAAATTAACTCTAATCCATAAAACTTATATAGTCAGATTTTATTATTTTTTTGTAGACAGGCTGGCGCGTTAGCCCTGCGCCGATTGCAAGTGGGCTTTATGCAAGCTGCAAGGGAGAGTGTGAGATAAGGATTAAAAAGTCCTTTCTCTGACGTTGACGTTTTGTCCTGCTCGATCTTGCTTTTGCGAAATGGGTCAGTCCCTGACCGGAGCAGCCCTAAACAAGAGTTCAGATGCTAGTGGGAGTGCAGAACCGAGAAGGAGTAAGATAAACTTTTTATTTTTTGTCGAGCTATCTCCTGGTCTACATAAAATTTTTTAATAACAAAAACATATTTAAATCAAATTCTTATAATAGAATTATGAATAAAAGAGGGCAGTTTTATATTTTAATTGCAGTAGTTATTATTGGAGTTTTGGCTGGACTTGTTGCAGTTACAAATTATGTAAATACTTCAAAGACACCTGTAAAATTTTATGATTTGTCAGAAGAACTTGGAATTGAAAGTGAAAGTGTAATTAATTATGGAGTTTATCAAGAGCAAAACACCGACGTGCTTGTGGAAAATTTTACTGATACTTATTCTGATTATTTTCAGGCACTTGCAGGAAATAGCGAGTTGGTTTTTGTTTATGGAAATGAAACTAATCTGAGTATGATTACTTATAGCAATATTACGACAGGAAGAATTAGTTTGGAAATTGGAAATGTGAATACTTTTGTTGATGTCGAAGGAAAAAATAAAGAGAAAACTTCTTTGATTCCAGAATTGCTTCCCGAGTTTGGGAATTATGTGGTTGTAAATATTACTGATAAAGAATATAAATTTTCGTTGAATAAAGGACAGAATTTCTTTTTTGTTCTTGTTAAAAATATAGGAAATGAAACTTATGTTACAACTTAAAAATAAAAAAGCGATTTCTGAGATGCTCGCGTATGTTTTGTTGATTGTGATTGCACTTGCGATTGGCGGATTGGTTTATTCTTGGACTTTGCTAAATATTCCAAAAGATAATGAGAATTGTCCTGAAGATGTTTCTCTAATAATTAAAAATTATGCTTGCAGCGACGGATATTTGCAATTAAATTTGCTGAATAAAGGGCTGTTTGATATTTCAGGATTTTATATTCGAGCGAATAATGAAAGTGGAAGAGCGAGAACAATAATGTTAGAAGATACTGAAAGTAAAGAAGCTGGAAGAGTTGTTTTTTCAAAAGATTTAGAACCAGGAAAAGAATATCAAGCAAATTTTAGTTATGAAAAATATGGAGAGATAATTAGTGTTGAAATTGAGCCGTTTGTTTTGGGAAGTAAAATAATTTTATGTGAAGAGAGTATAATTAGTGAAGAAATTAATTGCACTAAAATTTAAATAGATAAAAATGTTTGTGGAGATATGATAAAAAAGAAAAAAGGGGTTTCGCCAATGATTGCGACGATTTTGTTAATTACACTTGTAATTTTAATTGCAGTAATTATTTATTGGTGGGCAAAAGGTTTTTTTGGAGAAGAACTTGAAAAATTTGGCGAGACAGCTGAACAAGCTTGCAATGATGTTGATATAAGCGTGAGTGCTTTCAGCGACGGGATTGATATAATTAATAATGGAAATGTTCCGATTGTTGGAGTTACAATAAAAAAAGTTAGTTCGGGAAAATCTACGACAGAATCTTTTGAATTTGAAAATGGAATTATTGTTGGAGGGACTGGTTCTGTTGAGACAGATATTTCTTCTTATGAGAAAATAATTGTTATTCCTGCAATTCTTGTAAATTCTGGAAGTGAAAATAAAATTTATACCTGCGACGAAGAAACTGGACAGGAGGTTTAATGG
Source organism: Flavobacterium sp. (assembly GCF_028712645.1). Lineage (GTDB taxonomy): Bacteria > Bacteroidota > Bacteroidia > Flavobacteriales > Flavobacteriaceae > Flavobacterium. The sequence continues at coordinate 25,671 of NZ_JAQTPQ010000009.1, forward strand.
GAAATAATTATTCTGGAAATAATAAAGCGATTTCTGAGGTTATTTCAATGCTGTTGATTGTTATGATAACTTTAGGAATTTTTGCAATTGTTTATTCAGTTGTAGTTCCTTTTATAAAAAATTCTCTGGAAGACAGCAAAACCTGTTATGATGTTCTTGGAAAATTGGAAGTTGTCGAAGATGAATTGACTTGCTATAATAAAAATTCTCAGGAAATTTATGTAAATATAAAATTAAAAGATGCTGACATCGACGGGATTTTGGTTTCTTTGAGAAATGAAGTTGAAAGTAAAACTTTTGAAATTCCTAATTCAGATGAAGTAAAAATGTATTGGAATTATTCTGCGGCTCTTGAAATTCCCGGAAAAAATGAAGAGCGAACTTATGTTTTTGATTTGGATTTTATTCCTGATGGGGTTGTTGTTGCACCAATTGTAAATGAAAAAACTTGCGATGAATCTGCAGAGGTGAAAATTTTAGAATGTTAAAAAAATCTCAAGTTTGGATTGAAACAGTAATTTATACTTTGATAGGGCTGACGGTAATAGGATTAATTTTATCTTTTGCGACGCCAAAAATCGCGGCGATACGAGATAAAGCAATTATTGAACAGACGATAACTGCACTTTCAGATATTGATAAAGTTCTCTCTGATATTTCTCTTGCTCCTGGAAATATTCGCTATGTTGTTTTTACTTTGCAAAAAGGAAATTTAATTTTTAATGCACCTGCAAATGAAATTGAATTTATTCTTGAAGATAGTGCTTATACTTATTCTGAAGCGAATAAAGAGATTCCTGCGACGCAATTAAATTTGGGGACTCTGAATGTTTTTACAGAAGTTAATAAAACAACTAATGTGAAAATTTGGATTGATTATTCTGGAAATCTTGAATTGACTTATAATAATTTGGAACAAGGAAAAAAACTTTCGAGCGCTTCTGTTGCTTATAGAATTAGATTTGAAAATGAAAAAATCGACGGCGGGGTTGCATTAATTGATATAGAAAGTTCTTAATTTCCCGAGGACAGAGTTAAGTTTAAATAGAATATTTTTCTATTAATAAAAAAGGGAATATGGAAGAAAAAAATAATTTGTTGATAAATACTTCGCCTGCAATTCCGCGATTGTTGAGAATACAGGACAAGACAAAAGCAAATATAAGATATACTTTGATTTCTCCTTATGCTTCTGCACATATTTTTTGGGATAAAGAAAATTCTGAAATGGTTTATGGAATTGAAGAACCGATTTTAGATGAAAAAGAAAAAGAAATTTTGGAAAAAATAGAAGCAGGAATGAAAGAAATAATTAATTTGAATGTCGTTGTTGAAAAAAGTCAGGACAGCTTAATAAATTATATTGACAAAACAGCGAGGATGTTAATTGATGAGATTGGTTTGGATATTTCTGAAAATACTTACAAGAAAGTTTTTTATTATCTTTTTCGGGATTTTATTGGGCTGAATAAAATTGAGCCGTTGATGAGAGATTATTTTATTGAAGATATTGAATGTAATGGAATAAATACGCCAGTTTATATAATTCATCGACTTTACCGAAGTTTGAAAACGAATTTGAGATTTAATTCTATCGACGAACTTGCAAGTTTCGTCGAGAAACTTGCTCAGAGGGCGAGTCGATATATTTCTTATGCGTCGCCGATTTTGGATGGGACTTTGCCAGATGGGAGCAGAGTTAATGCAACTTATACAACAGATATTACAAGTAAGGGTCCGACTTTTACAATTAGAAAATTTACAAAAATTCCTTGGACACCAACGCAATTAATTGCTTCAAATACCTTGAGTCCTGAAATGATGGCTTATTTTTGGATGCTGATTCAATATAAAAGTAATATTTTAATTACTGGGGGAACTGCTTCGGGAAAAACAACTTTGCTAAATGCGATTTCTTTTTTTATTCCTCCTGAATCGCGAGTTGTTTCGATTGAAGATACGCGAGAATTAAATTTGTTGAGAGAAAATTGGTTGCCTTCTGTTGCGAGAACTGCAATTGGGCTTGGAAAATTTGGCGAGATTGATTTATATTCTTTGCTGAAAAATAGTTTTAGACAAAATCCAGATTATGTAATTGTTGGAGAAGTGCGAGGACAAGAGGCATATGTTTTATTTCAGGGAATGGCGTCAGGGCACGCGTCTATTTCTACTCTTCATGCAGATTCTGTTGATACAGTTATTAAAAGATTGGAAACGCCGCCGATAGAATTGTCGCCAACTTTGTTAAATATTCTCGACGCTGTTGCAGTTATGAGCCATGTTGTTGCAAATAAACAAGAGACAAGAAGATTGCGAGAAGTTACAGAAATTGTAAATGTAAGTCCAGATGGCGAGGCAATTACAAATACTCCTTTTTCTTGGAATCCTGCTGAAGATAAATTTTATTTTAAAAAAAGTAGCAAGACATTTGAAAAAATTTCTGAGAGATATGGAATTTCGAATGAAAAAATTATGTATGATTTTTCAAGAAGAGTTCGATTGCTTTATGAATTAACTAAAAGAAAAATTTTTGACGCGCACATGGTTCAGAAAATTATAAATGATTTTTATAAAAATCCAGACGGGTTGCTTCAAAGCATGGGGATACAATAAAATGGAAAATGACGACGCTAAAATTCTTCTTCAATTAATACAAACTCTTAAAGATTCTTTTAATAATTTGAAAAAAGCGTATCAGAAAAATAAATATCTTGAATTAGAAAGTTCAAAAAGAAATTTGATAGAAATACAAGAAAAAATTTCTAAAATTTTAAGATGAGCATTGAAATACTTGAAAAAAATATTAATCATGAAGAGCAACTCGCTGAGGAGCTTTATAAAATTAGTCGAGGGAAAAATAAAAACCCTTATATAAATTCTCTGAAAAACCAGATAAAAATAATAAATGATTCTATTCCTGCTTTGCTCGATGAAATTGAAATAATAAAAAAACTTGCTCCTGAAGAAAAAAAATCTAATCTTGTTCAGATGGATTATTCGAGGAGAATGATTGACGGCGAGAAAAGAATTTCTGTTTCAATTCCTGAAAAAGATAAACCAAAATTTATAAAATCTATTGAAATTTCTGAAGCTGCTGTTAAAAAAATGGAGAAACCCGAAGGGAGAAAAACAAATTATTTTACAAAACTTTCGAGCAAATTATTTTTTGATATTTCAAATTCTTTTGTGGAAAAAGGATATTTTGTTAAATTAAATTCTGATTTGCGAAAAGCAAATATAAAACTTTTGCTAAATACTTATCTTTCTATTATGCTTTTATCGACGCTGATTTCATTTTTTGCAGGTTGGATTATCTTTATCTTTCTTTTATTTTTTGATATTTCTGGAACTCTTCCTTTTATAACGATTTCTTCGGGGGAAATTGGAATGAGATTTGTTAAAAATTTTTGGGTTGTTATTGCTCTGCCTTTATTTACTTTTTTTATTTTTTATTTGTATCCATCAAGCGAGGCGAAAACTATTGGAAAAAAAATTGAGCAAGAACTTCCTTTTGTGGTAATAAATATGTCTGCAATTGCGTCGTCAAATATTGAGCCAAGCAAAATTTTTCAGATTATTTCTAAGTCAGGCGATGAATATCCTTGCACAAAAGGTGAAATTGATAAAGTTATGAATTATATAAATATTTACGGATATGATTTAACGACGGCGTTGAGGGCGGCTGCTGAAAAAACTTCAAGCAAAAATCTAAAAGAACTTTTTGAAGGACTTGCAAATTCTGTAACTAGCGGGACAAGTTTGACAAATTTTTTAGATAAACGTGCAGAAAGTTTATTGTTTAATTATAGATTGGAAAGAGAAAGATATACAAAACTTGCAGAGACATTTATGAATATTTATATTAGTTTAGTGATTGCGGCGCCGTTGGTTTTAATGCTGACTTTTTTTCTGATGAGTTTAGGCGGACTTGGTTTAAGTATAAGTTTGAATATGATTACTTTGCTTATAGTTTTGATAGTTATTTTAATAAATATTTTTTTCCTCGTATTCCTTCACTTTAAACAACCAACATACTAATGAAAATAAATAAAATAGAAATGTTTGGAATTATTTTTGCAGCGATAACTCTAATTGCAGATTTTATTTTTTTCCGAGGAGAAAATATTTTTTATTTTATTTTTGCGATTGCTTTGATAATTTGTGCTTTGCCATTTTTGATTTATTTGATTGTTGGAGCTGGAGAAGAAAAAGAAAAAGAAGAAATGTTTTTGGAATTTGCGAGGGATTTGGTTGAAGGAGTTAAATCAGGCGTTCCGATAAGTAAAAGTATAATGAATGTTAAAGATAAAAATTATGGGGCTTTGTCTGCGCATATTCAAAAAATGGCAAATCAAATTAGTTTAGGAATTCCTGTTAAAGATTCATTTGATATTTTTGCAAGAGACATTGGAAATACGACGATTATGCGGGCTGTAAATTTAATTAAGGAAGCAGAACAAACTGGCGGAAATATTGAAGTAATCTTGAGTTCTGTTGCGGATTCGATTAGCACGATAGAAAAATTGAAAAAAGAACGCGAGTCGGCGATATATAGTTTGGTTGTTCAGGGATATATTATTTATTTAATTTTTATAATTATTGTTTTAGTTATGCAATTTAAAATCTTGCCGATGACAACGGGAATGACTAATTTGGGAACGATTGGCGATGTCGGACTTTCTACGAGTTCAATTTCTGCAGAAGATTTATCGACGCCATTTTTGTATCTTTTAATTACTCAAGGACTTTTTGCTGGACTGATAATCGGCAAACTTTCTTCAGGAAGTTTGAAAGCTGGAATTAAACATTCAGTAATACTTATAATTATGGCAGTAATAATATCTACGGGGGCGCAGTTATTTGTATGAAATCAAAAAAATCTTTAAGCCATGTTGAAATGATGATTTCGTTTTCTTTGTTTGTAATTTTTTTGATTTTGTTATTTGCGATTTTTAATCCTTTAGAGACAAGTTCTTCGAATGAAGTTTCGTTAAGTATTATTGAAAAATGGATAAATGAAAATGCGGAGATTGATGTTAAGACAAGCACTTTAATAATTCAAACTGCGTCGGTAGGTGATTGTTTTTCAGTTGATAAAATTTCTGAAGAAAAGGTTGTTGCTTTCAAAGACGAAAAAAAAATAATTTCTGAGAATTCTGATAAAACTTTTTTAGAAAATAAAGGTGCAGGAGTTTATAGTTTATATTTTTCTGATTATTTTTCTTCTGGAAATTTTGATGAAGATTGTGTTGCTCTTTCTGATGGCGAGTATAGTTTTGGGGTTACAAAAGATGAAAAATTTTTGTTAGTGAGTAAAGTAGAAAAATTGGAAGAGAACTATTATTCTGATTATGAAAGTTTGAAAAAAGAAATTGGAATTTCTGGAAATGATTTTGAATTTATTTTGCAGGAAATAAATGGTAAAAAAATAATTAATGCGACGATGAATGAGCCGTCTGGAGTGAATATTTATTCTGAAAATATTAATGTTGAAGTGATTGATGAAAATGCCAATATAAAAAATTTGATATTAAATTTAAAAATATGGTAAATAAAAAAGGTTGGATAAGAATTGTCGAGGCGGTTTTTGCGATAATGTTGCTTGCGGGATTTTTAGTTTTTGTGGTAGTTGAAAAAAATGAAACTTCAGATTTTGGCGATTATGCTTATAACATTGAATCGAATATTCTAAATACTATTTCAAAAAATGAAACTTTGCGACAAGATGTTTTAGATGGCGAATTGACAAAAATAAATTCATTTATTGAATCTGAAATTCCAAATTCTTTGAATTTCTCGACGAAGATTTGCGAAATTGAAGATGTTTGTGGTTTGGAAATTTATCCTGGAGAAGTTGATGTTTATGCAGATTCTGTTTTGATTAGTTCTACTTTGCAAGA
>NZ_JAQTPQ010000183.1 GCF_028712645.1 Flavobacterium sp.
TTCGACATTGATAGTTCCTTCACCTTTGCAGGTTTCGCAACGACCGCCATCGACGTTAAACGAAAAATGTTTGGCTTGATAACCTCGAATTTTCGATAGTTTTTCTTTGGCAAACAAATCTCGAATATCGTCATAAGCCTTAATGTAAGTCACAGGATTCGAACGGGAACTTCTTCCAATCGGGTTTTGATCTACGTATTCGATGTGTTGAATTTTGTGATAATAGCCACGCATTTCGGTAAATTGTCCCGCTTTTTCGCCAATGCCATCTAGCTTTTTTTGCATTGCCGGAAACAATATTTTTTTGACCAAAGTACTTTTTCCACTACCAGAAACTCCTGTAATCACGGTCAAACATTCCAAAGGAAATTTGACGTCTATATTTTGTAAATTGTTTTCTCTTGCACCCAGAATTTCAATGTAATTATTCCATTTTCTGCGGATTCGAGGTGTTTTAATTTCAAGTTCTCCGTTTAAATATTTAGCAGTTAAAGAAGTCGATTTCAAGATTTCGTCGAAAGTACCTTGAGCAACTAATTCGCCACCAAAAGTTCCCGCTTCGGGACCAATATCGATAATCATATCGGCTGCTTTCATAATATCTTCATCGTGTTCGACCACAATAACAGTGTTTCCTAAATCACGCAAAGATTGCAACACTTTTATCAATCTTTCGGTATCTTTGGGATGCAAACCAATACTTGGCTCATCGAGAATATACATCGAACCCACCAAACTGCTTCCGAGTGAAGTCGCCAAATTAATACGTTGCGATTCACCACCAGAAAGTGTCGCCGAGTTTCTATTTAAAGTCAAATAATCCAAACCAACTTCGGTCAAAAATGACAAACGGTTGTTGATTTCCAATAATAATCGTTTGGCAATTTGCTTTTCATACACATCCAAATCGATGTTTTCGAAAAAAGTGACCAAATGTTTGATAGGTAAATCAACCAAATCCGAAACGGTTTTAGAATTGATTTTCACGTAAGAAGCTTCGATTCGCAAGCGTTTTCCTTTGCAGGAATGACATTTGGTTTTGCCACGATAACGCGAAAGCATCACGCGGTTTTGGATTTTATAATTTTTGTCTTCTAATTCCTTGAAGAACACATTCAAACCTTGAAAATAGCTGTTTCCTGTCCAAACCAATTCTTTTTGTTCTTCCGAAAGTTCGAAAAAAGGTTTGTGAATCGGAAAATCAAACTTGTAGGCGTTGTTTACCAATTCGTCCCGAAACCAACCCATACTTTCGCCACGCCAAGGATAAATGGCGTTTTCAAAAATGGACAAGGAAGTATTGGGAACAACCAATTCTTCGTCGATTCCAATAATGTTTCCATAACCTTCACAAACCGGGCAAGCACCATACGGATTGTTAAAACTGAATAAATGGACGTTGGGTTCGAGGAAAGTAATTCCGTCTAATTCAAAATTATTGCTGTAGGAATAACGTTTGTGTGTGTTTAATTCTTGCAAATGACAAATTCCTTTTCCTTCATAAAAAGCAGTTTGAACCGCATCCGAAAGGCGATTGTAAAATTCTTCTTCGTCTTTAACCACGATTCGGTCAATGATAAGGAGAATATCTTTATTGTCTAATGAATGACTTTCGATAGCGTCTAAACGAATGGTTTCATTATTGACCAATATTCTAGAAAAACCTTGGTTGAGCAAGGCTTTCAATTTGTCTTCTAAAGCTCTACCGTGTTCTAAATGAATAGGAGAGAGGAGTAACCATTTGCTGTTAACGCCAAATTTTTTCACATCAGAAATCACATCTGAAACCGTATTTTTTTTGACTTCCTGACCCGAAACTGGCGAAAAAGTTCTACCTACTCGGGCGAATAATAATTTGATGTAATCGTAAATCTCGGTTGAAGTTCCAACTGTAGAACGGGCATTAGTAGTGTTTACTTTTTGCTCGATGGCAATCGCTGGTGCAATTCCTTTGATGTATTCTACTTTTGGTTTGTCTAATCTCCCTAAAAATTGGCGTGCATAAGAAGATAAACTTTCCACATAACGACGTTGACCTTCGGCATACAAAGTGTCGAAAGCTAGACTTGATTTTCCCGAACCCGAGAGCCCAGTGATGACCACTAATTTATTTCTAGGAATCGCGACATCCACATTTTTTAGATTGTGAACTTGAGCTCCTTTGATAATAATATTCTTCTTTGGATCTAATGTTGAAAGGTCAATTGGCATACAAAAGTCGAATTTTCACAAAAGTAATCATTTTTAAAATTAGAAATGGTATTGAAGGTATTCCAAATAGTTGTTTTGGAGAGTCAACTTCTTCTGAATTTAAGCAATTTTGTTATCCAAATCCTGTTGAAAATAAATTATATTTGCAGTCATTTGACAACCAAAATCTAGTGAAACTGTAAATATATAAATACGCAACGCATTAATACAAATATTATGATAAATGAAATTCTACTTGGGAATTATAAATTAGACAACGATACTAAAAATATCACAGGTGAATTTGTGGATTTTGATGGAGAATCATTTTACAAAATAGCTAATTATGATAAGATGGATCCATTTTTTATGACCATCGTTAGCAACTCAGACCATTGGATGTTTATTTCAAGCAACGGAGGACTATCTGCTGGTAGAAAAAATCCTGATTTAGCTTTGTTTCCTTATTATACCGTAGATAAAATTCAAGATTCCTCTGAAATTACAGGAAGTAAAACCCTATTATTAGTCACACGAGGAAGTAAAACTTCATTGTGGGACCCCTTCTCAGATAAGTACAAGGGTGTGTATAAAACACAACGCAACATTTATAAAAATGCTTACGGAAACAAGATAATATTCGAGGAAATTAACGAAGATTTAGGAGTTACTTTCTCTTATCAATGGATGAATAGTGAAAAGTATGGTTTCATTAAAAAATCGATCCTTACTAACAATCTTGAATCCTCAGTTTCAGTTTCAGTTCTTGATGGAATCCAAAATATTTTACCTGCTGGAATCAATCAGCAGCTTCAAAATTCTTTGAGTAATCTAGTTGATGCTTACAAAAAAAATGAATTGGTTACTGATACCAATATTGGATTATTTATGTTAAGTTCAGTAATAGTTGATAAAGCTGAGCCTAGTGAATCTTTGACTTCAACTGTTGTTTGGTCAGAAGGATTCAGTAATACTAAAATTTTATTATCATCTAACCAAATTAAAAACTTTAAAAAAGGGCTTCCTATTGAAGAAGAAAAAGATATAAGGGCTACAAGAGGTGCTTATTTTGTAAATGCTCAAATTGAACTTTCATTTAATGAAAGAAAAGAGTGGTATATTGTTGCTGATATCAACAAAAATTCAGGTTATATAGCTTCTTTAAAACAATTTTTATTAGGTAATAAAAATTGTGCACAACAGTTGCTGAATGATGTTAACGATGGTACAAATAATTTAATCAAAATATTAGCATCAGCAGATGGTTTACAATTAACAGGGGATAAATTAGGCATTAATAGGCATTTATCTAATGTATTGTTTAATGTAATGAGGGGTGGTATTTTTGATGATAATTATACCATTGGCAAAAAAGACTTGCAAGAATTTATCGCTGGAGCAAATACAGTTGTTTATAAAAATAATCTTGCCTTCCTTCAAAGTTTAAATGAAAATGAAAATTATTCTATTTTACTTAAAAAGGTGGCAAGTAACAACGACAGTCAATTAATTCGGTTGCTTTATGAATACTTACCGTTAACTTTCAGCAGAAGACACGGTGATCCATCTCGTCCGTGGAATCGTTTTGCAATTGAAATAAAAAAAGAAGACGGTTCAAAAAACCTTAATTACCAAGGAAATTGGAGAGATATTTTTCAAAACTGGGAAGCACTTGGATTATCCTATCCTTCTTTTATAGAAGGTATGATTTGTAAGTTTTTAAACGCCTCAACGGCTGATGGTTACAATCCTTATCGAATTACTAGAGACGGAATAGATTGGGAATCACCAGATCCGCACGATCCTTGGGCAAATATTGGTTATTGGGGTGATCATCAGATTATCTATTTACAGAAATTTTTAGAAATAGCTAAAAAATTCCATCCGGAAGCATTAAACAGGATGTTGACTGAAAATATTTTTGCTTACGCCAATGTGCCTTACAGAATTAAGTCCTATGATAATTTAGTAAATAATCCTTTTGACACGATTGAATTTGACTTTGAAGCAGAAAAGATAGCTTTAGATAGCGTTAAAAATATTGGTAGCGACGGAAAACTTATTTTAAAATCTAACGGTGATGTACTCCAAGTGAATTTCACTGAAAAGTTATTAGCAATGTTACTGGCAAAACTATCTAACTTTATTCCAGAAGCAGGAATTTGGTTAAATACTCAAAGACCAGAATGGAATGATGCTAACAATGCTTTAGTGGGAAATGGTGTTTCAATGGTAACATTATATCATATTCGAAGATTGCAGACCTTTTGTCTTGAATTATTTAAAGGAACAACTACAGGAAAGATTGAAGTTTCAGAGGAAATTGCTGTGTTTTTCGATTCCATTTTCACAATTTTCAAACAGTACAAAGATTTATTGATTACAGATATATCAGATGCTAATAGACGATTAATTGCTGATGGTTTAGGTTATGCAGGAAGTGAATACCGCGAAAAAATTTATGGTAAAGGGTTTACAGGAAATAAAAAAACTATTGATATTTCAGAACTTATAGCGTTTTTCGAATTGACCATTCAACATTTTGATCACTCGATTCGAAAAAATAAAAGAGAAGATAATTTATATCATTCCTACAATCTAATTTCATTTAAAGATAATAGTGTTTCTATTCGTCATCTTTATGAAATGTTAGAAGGACAAGTGGCTATATTAAATGCTTGTTTTTTAAATACAGAAGAAGTCAATCAAGTGCTTGATGCTCTCAAAGAAAGTGCTATTTTCAGGGAAGATCAATACAGTTATATGCTTTATCCAGATCGACAGCTGCCTAGGTTTACTGATAAAAATAATATTTCATCCGAATTAGTTCAAAATAATAAATTACTCACTCAACTTATTTCCGAAAACAATAGTGAAATAATCTACAAAGATATTGATGGGGTGTATCATTTTAATAGTAATTTTAGAAATGCTGCCGATTTAAAAACTGCGCTAGATTTGTTGCCATCTCAAAATAATTTAGACCAAGAAAAAGAATTGGTTTTGCAAGTTTTCGAAAAAGTTTTTGATCATCAATCTTTTACTGGTCGCTCAGGAACATTCTATGGTTTTGAAGGTTTGGGTTGTATTTATTGGCACATGGTTTCTAAATTATTGTTGGCAATAAGCGAAAACTATTTCATAGCACTTCAAAACACTACAGATGAAGTTCAGCTTGGAAAATTAGTTAAACATTATTATGATGTAAGGGCTGGAATAGGGTTTAATAAATCGCCAGAATTATTCGGTGCTTTCCCTACAGATGCTTACTCTCACACTCCTGGAAATGGTGGTGCTAAACAACCTGGAATGACAGGACAAGTTAAAGAAGATATAATTTCTCGTTTTGGAGAATTAGGTATTAATGTAAATGATGGAAAAATTGTTTTCAATCCAGGCTTGTTAAGAAAGTCAGAGTTTATAGTGACTGCGGATAAATTCGAGTATATTTCTTTGCAAAACGGTAAAGAATCGATTGATTTACAAATAGATAGTTTAGCCTTTACTTTTTGCCAAGTTCCATTTGTTTATCATATTTCAGAAAATAATAAAATTATAATAACAAATACTAATGGTTCAACATCAGAATTAGTTGGTCTTACAATGGATAAGTTGAGTAGTAAGGAAATTTTTGAAAGAACAAATAGTATTAAACAAGTAGATGTTTATCTAGTTCCTCGATTAGCATAGCTAATTATTATTTTTAATTGGTGTTAAATTAAGGCTTCTTTTTTTATAGGTTTTATTGACTTATATAAAAAAGAAGCTTTTTTTTTACTTTTTACTTGCTTCTTAACACAAAAAATTGTTAAATTTGACAATTAATAAACCACAAAAAACCATTAGCCTATACAATAGAACTACTTTTTAGAGAAATTACTCCAATTTTATTAAAAAACTAAAAGGTATAACTATGGCTAACGTACAACTTCCAGACGCTTTATTGGTTCGAAATTATGTAGAAGGCGATGAAAATGCCTTGACTATATTGATCAATAGACATCAATCAAAAATTTTTGGTTTTATATATTCAAAAATTTCCGATAGAGATATTTCGAATGATATTTTTCAAGATACATTTATTAAAGTTATCAAAACTTTAAAATCAAGAGCTTATAACGAAGAAGGTAAATTTCTTCCTTGGGTGATGCGTATTGCTCACAATTTGATTATTGATCATTATCGAAAAAACAAAAAAATGCCAATGTATAGAGAAACAGAGGAGTTTTCTATTTTTTCAATTATGTCTGATGATTCTTTAACAGTCGAGAATAAAATTATACAAGAACAAGTTGAAATCGATTTAAAAAAACTAATCGAAGAACTTCCTGCTGATCAGAAAGAAGTATTAATTATGCGTATGTATCAAGATATGAGTTTTAAGGAAATTTCAGAAATCACAGGCGTTAGCATTAATACTGCTTTAGGTAGAATGCGCTATGCTTTAATGAATATGAGGAAAGTTATAGATAAGCATCAAATTATTTTAACAAATTGATACTATTTTGAAAATTGTTGCGTTGTAATAAAAAACAAAACTTTATTACTATATGGCAAAAATTTACTCTGAGAAAACATTAGCAACAACTACGATGAAACCAAAAAAAGAAACGATTTCTTTTTTATTAAATTACTCAAAAGCGTTAAGTATTATTAAAGTTAACAAAATGAGTTTCGAAATTATAGCTAATTAGGAAAACATCCCGATAATTATCGGGATGTTTTCGTTTGTAGCTCTTCTAAAACTAATTTTCTGCCAATAGTTCGGGTAATTATATCTTTGTCTAAATCCCAACCTCTAGCTGGCGAATATTCGCGACCATACCAAATCATTTGAAGGTGCAAATCGTTCCATATTTCCTTTGGGAAAAGGCGTTTGGCATCTTTCTCTGTTTGAACCACGTTTTTTCCATTCGATAAATTCCAGCGATACATTAGTCGGTGAATGTGTGTGTCAACTGGAAAGGCAGGAACTC
>NZ_JAQTPQ010000184.1 GCF_028712645.1 Flavobacterium sp.
TCATATCAAAAGATACGTAAGCGATGGACATATTTATAAGGAAATTGACTTTGAAGACCAAGGCGAAAAATATCATTTCACCGAAAAAGTAAAAGCCCTTACGCTCCAAGATTTTGAACAAATGATGGAAGAAGCTGGAATCTTTCTTTTAGATATTTTTGGAGATTATAAATTGAAAAAATTCCACAAAACTGATAGCGAACGATTAATAATGATTTTTAAATAATGAATTATCTTTTACCATTATTTTCCGTCCTGATAGGTTATGGTATTGCCTTGTTTTTGAAACCTAAAAACAAAACCAATCTTAAATTATTGTTGGCATTCAGTGGCTCTTTTTTACTGTCGCTAACCGTAATGCATTTACTTCCTGATGTATATCAAAGCGAGAATCACAATGTGGGAATATTTATAATGTTGGGGATTTTGTTCCAAATAATATTGGAATTTTTCTCCAAAGGTGCCGAACACGGCCACGTTCACGGCCATGACCAAATGTCCCATATTCCTTGGTTGCTTTTTATCAGCCTTTGTATTCACGCCTTTTTAGAAGGATTTCCGGTGAGTCATCATCACAATTTAGCGGTAGGAATTGCCATTCATCACTTGCCCATCGCCATCATTTTGACCACTTTTTTCATCAATTCAAGTTTGGACAAAAAAGCCATTTTTGCCTTTATGATTACTTTTGCGATAATGACTCCATTGGGAACCATCTTATCTGATTATTTACCAATACTAAACGACTATTACACCGAAATTACCGCCATCGTTATTGGGATATTATTCCATATTTCATCCACCATCATTTTCGAAAGTAGCGAAGGACACAAATTTAATATTGCTAAGGTTTCTATGATATTATTTGGGATTGTATTGGCTTATTTTATATAAATTTGGGCGTGACCACAAGGGTCGGGCCCAATGTCATTAAGTTAAGCAAAAAAAGTCTCGATTTTGTCATTCCGAGGAACGAGGAATCTCATTACTTGCTCACATTATGAGATTTCTCCCGCTGGTCGAAATGACAAAAACCCTTAACTTAATAACATTGGGGTCGGGTTTTACGCTGCAATCCACGCAAAAAAAAATAATCGGACAGACAACTCGCGAGTTATATGCAACCGATACAATAAACTAACATAAATTATATCAAAGTATGGATTTTATTGAATTTGAAAACAGATTAAACGAACTAATTAAAATAGGAGAAATTGGTGAAGCAATTCAAATAGCCGAAGATGAATTAAATAAAATTCCTTCAACAAGTTTCCATAAAATAATTAATCGGAACCTTTTACATTTAACAAAAGAACTAAACGACTATATTAATGATTTTTACAAAATTTCTAAAAATCATTTAGAAGGAAATGGAAAAGGATTTCTAAATTCCCTTTTCTCTAAAAAAGAAGATACAGGTAAAACTCTAAAAGCAATATATTGCGAAATGAATGGATTCACTATCAATTATGATTTATGGTTTATTTCATTACAAGGGTTTAGTTCTTGTAATGATCTAGATGATATTGAATGGCTTGGAGATTCTGAATATGATTACGAAAGATATTTAACAATCTCAGGATTTGAAGATCTGCAATCAGTTTATAAAGACTATATGAACAATGAAAGATGGGATGAAGAAAATCTTGAAACCGCTTGTGAACTTTGTGCAATTTTAATCACGCTTAGACTTGAAGAACTTTTTAAAGAACTATACACCAAATCTATAAGTAAAAATATACCTTGGACAGAAATTCCACTTTTTGTTACTTCACACGACAGCGAATTAATATATAGAACTAAATTATGACCTTCACTAAAACCACCGAACAATCCTCGAAATACGAACATTTAGAAACGATGTCTGTTCAGGAATTATTGTTCAATATCAATCAGGAAGACAAAACTGTTCCTCTTGCTGTTGAAAAAGCCTTACCACAAATCGAGATTTTAATTACTCAAATCGTTGCCAAAATGAAATTGGGCGGACGATTATTTTATATTGGTGCTGGAACTTCAGGACGTTTGGGAATTCTTGATGCTTCCGAATGTCCACCAACCTTTGGTGTCCCTTTCGATTTGGTAAACGGAATAATTGCTGGCGGTGACAAAGCCATTCGCAGAGCAGTAGAAAATGCCGAAGATGATGCCAACCAAGCCTGGATTGACTTACAAGAATACAACATCAACGAAAATGATATTGTGGTTGGTATTGCCGCTTCTGGAACGACTCCCTATGTGATTGGTGGTTTGGAGGCTTGCAACCAAAATAACATTACTACGGGCTGTATTAGTTGCAACGAAGGAAGTCCGCTTTCGCAAACATCAAAATTCCACGTAGATGTTATAGTTGGCCCCGAATTTGTAACTGGAAGTTCCAGAATGAAAGCTGGTACAGCACAAAAATTAGTGCTCAATATGATTTCGACAACTACAATGATTCAACTCGGAAAAGTAAAAGGCAACAAAATGGTCGATATGCAGTTAAGCAACAGTAAACTTGTGGATCGTGGTGTAAAAATGATTATGGGCGAAATTCCTGTTTCATACCAAGAAGCTTCGAAACTGCTTGAAAAGTATGGTAGTGTAAGGAAAGCTGTTGATAATTTTGACGCAAAATAATCAGCGATTGAATTGTTCAAATAACGATTAACCGATTAAACAAATAACCGATTAAACCATTAAAATGTCAACAAACAAAGAACTTTTAACAAAAGGAGTGAAATATTTAGCTTGGGCTTTGCCGTTGCTTTTTATTGGTCCGTCGTTGATTTACAATGCGTTTATCAACAAACAAAATGTGTGGCATTATTTGGTTTTAACAATCGGAATCATTGCTTGTTTAAGTGCCGTTTATTTAATGTTTTTGGGTTTGAAAACAATGATGCGAAGTTTATTTAACGACTAATGGAAAACCTCATACACACGCATAAAACGTTCGAAAAAGTATCTTTTACGGACAAAAAAGTCAACAATCGGGAGTTTGAAGATTGCATTTTCAAGAACTGTGATTTTTCAAATAGCGATTTCTCGAACACTACTTTTATGGATTGCGAGTTCATTGACTGCAACCTTTCGATGACTAATTTAGCCGGAACGAGTTTGAAAACGGTTTATTTCAAGAATTGCAAATTACTTGGAATTCAATTCCAATCGTGCACTGATTTCTTGTTTAGTGTCAGTTTTCAGGATTGTGTATTGGATTATTCGTCTTTTGCCAACAAGAAAATGCCCAAAACAAAATTCAATTCTTGTTCGATGAAAGAAGTATCATTTATTGGAACTAATCTCACTAATTCGGTTTTTGAAAATTGTAATTTGGACAATGCAATTTTTAATGATACTCAATTGGCTGGTGTTGATTTCACTACTGCACAGAATTTTAAAATTGATCCTGAATTCAATCCTATGAAAAAAGCTAAGTTTTCTATCCAAGGAATTGTTGGACTTTTGGATAAATATGATATTAAAATCAATTAAAAATTACGAATTAAAAATTAAAAATCCCGAGTAGTAGTCAACAGCCAAAATAGAAATATAATTTTATATAAAATGAAAATATCTAATTCCTATTTAGAAAGCGTAAAAAAACAATTTCTCTATTATAAAACATTGGGAGAAAAAGCGATGGATCAACTTGAACCAGAACAACTTTTTGTTTCGATAAATGAAGATACCAATAGTATTGCTACCATTGTAAAACATCTTTCGGGAAATATGCTTTCGCGCTGGACTGATTTTTTAACTTCGGATGGAGAAAAAGAATGGCGCAATCGAGACGCTGAATTTATTGAAACCATTAAAACCAAAGAAGAATTATTGGCCAATTGGAACAAAGGTTGGAATTGTTTTTTTGAAGCATTAAATGGATTAAAAGCAGAACAACTTTCAGATATTATCTATATTAGAAACGAAGGACACACAGTTATTGAAGCCATAAACCGACAGTTAGCACATTATCCATATCACATTGGACAAATTGTTTTTTATGCAAAAATGTTGAAAAAAAGTGAATGGAACAGTCTGTCTATTCCAAAAAACAAATCTAATAGTTACAATTCAGATAAATTTTCAAAAGAAAAAAGCATCAAAAATTTTACGGATGATGAATTAAATAAATTGAAGAAATAATTTTAGCTAACTTTATAAAGATTGCTACGTGCCACGCAATGACAAACAAATGAAAAAAATAATCTTCCTCCTCCCATTACTTTTACTAATGTCTTGTTATAATGCAGAACATAATTGTAAAGACTTTAAAACCGGGAAATTCAAATTTGAGTTAAAAGTTGATGGTGTCAAAAAAACAACCCTTTTTGAACGAAATGACAGCATCGAAATTGAGACCTTTGAAGGTAAAACAGACACTTCGAGCATTCGTTGGGTAAGCGATTGCGAATATGTATTGCAGAAAATTCACCCGAAGAATAGGGCAGAAAAAAACGCTATTAGTATGAAAATTTTGACTACTTCAAAAAAATCCTATACTTTTGAATTTGGAATGGTAGGAAGCGATAAAAAACAACGCGGAACTGTTGAGAAAATTTCAGAATAACTCATAATTTATAACTCATAACTCAATAAAAATGGACGTATTTTTAAACCCAGATGCTTGGATTGCCGTGTTGACATTGACCTTTCTTGAAATTATACTCGGAATTGACAATATTATTTTTATATCGATTGTAACCGGGAAATTACCTGTAGAACAACGCAAAAAAGCCACAAAAGTGGGAATGTTTCTGGCTATGTTTATGCGAATTGCTCTCCTATTTGGAATCACCTTGTTGATTGCGATGAAAGAACCTTGGTTTTCTATCAATTTCAGTTGGTTGAATGCTCAATTTTCTGGTCAAAGTCTCATTTTACTTTTGGGTGGATTATTCCTAATTTATAAAAGCACAAAGGAAATCCACGAAAAAGTAGATTTAAAAGGCGAAGAAGAAAAGGAATTAAAACATTCGGCTGCAAAATCCTTTGGGAGTATCATTTTACAAATCATTTTGATTGACTTGGTTTTCTCTTTCGATAGTATCTTAACAGCTGTGGGAATGACTAACGGTGTTGCTGGAGCACTTTATATTATGATTACAGCCGTGATAATTTCAGTACTGATTATGATGCAATTTGCAGTTCCTGTGGGAACTTTTGTTAATAATCATCCCTCGATTCAGATTCTGGGATTGTCTTTTTTAATTTTGATTGGGTTTATGCTAATTACTGAAAGTGCCCATTTATCGAATGCGTTAATCTTTGGAAACCACGTTACTCCAGTGCCAAAAGGCTATTTGTATTTTGCGATATCGTTCTCACTTTTGGTGGAGGTTTTGAATATGAAAATGGATAAGAAAAAGAAATAAAAATCAACAATAAATAACAAAGGTCTCAAAGTAGAACAATTACTTTGAGACCTTTTTATTTGAAAAAATTATGCTTACTATAAATTAAAACAAAGTAATTTGTCCGTCTTCATCAGGCAGAATTTCATCTAAATTTTCATCAACTGAATTAACATCCGTTTCGCCTTCGACTTCCAGTTCTTCTGGAACAACTTCTTCGGGTTCTTCGTAAGGCAAAGGTTCCAAAAGATTCACTTGCTTTAATTTATCAGTGGTCAATTGATTTCCTAATGCTTTGAAACCTTTCACGGCAATAAAGCTTTCAATATCAACCGTTTGATTTTCTTTTTGAACGCCTTTCACTTTCGTGAAAATTAATTCAGCAACAGGACGATAATCTGTAGAAACTATTTCCAGTTGCGATTTAGGATGTTCTGTAATAAAAAGTTCTTCTTTATTTTCGGTTTCCACCAAAAATCGTTTTATATAATACCGTTCTTTTTCTCCATCATAATAAATAGCAGAAACTGGTTTTTTAGGATGCCATTTCTCCAAAACTACCATATCTTCTTCGAAATGTGTGGTCAATTCTGGTGTAAATACTTTTAGTTTTCCAGCTTGAGAAATCACTAGAATTTTGTCATTCGGTCTGAATTCTCCCAACAATTCTCCCCTAGCATCAACATTCAATTTTTGAACGGTATCGTCAAACCAAATCTTTCTTGGTCGCAAAGTTGAAATTCCTTTTTCCTTGATTTCGATTTTCTTAATTGGGTATTTAGAAACTATATTACCTTTCGAAGCCCGACCTTTTATAGCAATATTGGCAAAATCCAAATCCCATTTCAGCTTTTTGATGCTTCCTATTTGGCGCAAAATAATCGTGATAACTTCGGCTTCTCCATTAGGATTATGAGTAAAATACAATACTTGTGAGCCTTTGGTCTCATTGGTTAAATCGTATAATTTATCACGAGTAACTCCCGAAACATTGAAACGTTTAATATAAGATGGTCCCGATTTTCCGTCACGGTAAATCATATTGTAAATCGTTCGCTTGTCGCTTTTATCAAAAATAGCAACGTGAATAATATCTTTTCCAACAAATTTCTTGTCATCGACTTTGCAAATCATCATATTTCCATCACGAAGAAAAACAATTACATCATCAATATCCGAACAATCTGTTACGTATTCATCTTTCTTTAAACCTGTTCCTATAAAGCCTTCTTCCCTATTTACATAGAGTTTCGTGTTTCGCAAAGCTACTTTTGTTGCTTCGATATTATCGAAAGAACGCAACTCGGTTTGGCGTTCCCGACCTTTCCCGTATTTCTCTTTTAATTTGGAAAAATAAGCAATAGCAAAATCAATTAGATTGTCTAAATGATGTTGGACTTCCTTCATTTCTTCTTCCAATTTTGCAATAAAATCATCCGCTTTATCCGAATCGAAACGGGTAATACGAATCATTGGAATTTGAGTTAATCGCTGCAAATCATCATCATTAATTTCTCGAACGAAAGATTTTGCAAAAGGCTCAAATCGGTCGTACATATATTTATAAAGCGATTCTCTATCCGAATATAATTTGAAATCAATATACATTTCTTCACGAATGAAGATTTTTTCCAAGGTCGAAAAATGCCACTTATTTTTAAGCTCTTCTAATTGAATTTCGAGTTCTTGTCGAAGTAAATCAACGGTTCTTTCGGTAGAAATTTTCAACATATGAGAAACACCTACGAACAACGGTTTGTTGTCTTCAATCACACAACCCAATGGCGCAACCGAAGTTTCGCAAGCAG
>NZ_JAQTPQ010000185.1 GCF_028712645.1 Flavobacterium sp.
AATCTCAAACTATTTCCCACTTTGGTCAGTTTAGCAGTTACTGTAATTAAACCTTCTTTTGTAAATTTTATGGAATTCCCAATGAAATTATAAAAAAGCTGATGCATTTTTACAACATCTGCCCAAACAAGAGTATCTAAACTTGAATCTAATTCAGAAACAATGGTAATGTCTTTTGCTTCGGCTATTGATTTTAAAGATTCTAATACAGAATAAACCTCTTGATTCAAATTTATTTGAGAATTATACAGCTTTATTTTTGAATTTTCATTTTTAAAAAAATCTAAAATTTGATTTACTGTAATTCTAAGAGAATTTGAAGCAAAATGAATGGAATTTATTGTTGAAGCAATTGACAAATCCGTATTCTCTAATTTCAATTTATTTGAAAAATTTGAAATGACTGATAAAGGAGCTCGCATTTCATGACTTAACATTCCTATCAATCTATTTTTTGTATCTAAATTTCGCTCTGCATCTGTCTTTGCCTTTGCTAAATATTTTTCGTGAATATAGGCATAAATTGTATATAAAAACAGTAACACAGTAACCAATCCCATCGTTAAAAGCAAGTAAAGAAGGGTTCTTTTTCTGTTTGAAATATCAATATTATATAATTTTAAAGCGGTTTCATTTCTTTTTTTGGTTAATTCTTGTGTTGCTTTTGAATAATAGAAAAGAATATTTTGGCTCCTATTTAAAATTTCTTGATTAATTATTAGCAAGAAATCGTTTCTTTCTTTTAGATTACCATAAACCTTAGCAATGTTTAAAATTTGCTTTTGATATTGCTCTTTCGAATACAAAAAAACATTCTTGAGCTGTTCTTCAAAATTACCTGTTTTAGGCTCATTATTATAAATCATCTTTATTTGGACTTCTGTAAATAAAGAATTTACATTAGACTCGTTTGAGATTGCATCTTTTATTCTTCCAAAAAATCCTTTTTTCTTTGAACTTGTTTCCTTTTTAATGGTATCATAGCTTATAGAGCTTAAAACCTTATCAAAATCAATTTTTTTTATCTGGAAATCAACTATTTTATTCTGATCTGATAAGCTGATTCCTATCAATGAATCTAGCTCTTTACGCAAAAAAATTATATTATTTTCAGTTTTTTGCTTTGATTTTAGTATCATTTTAAAAGGCTTATCGCTTTTAGATAGTAAATCTAAACTATCTAAATAGGTCATCATCATTTTTAAAGAATTTTGATACCCAAAATAGTCTTTCTTGTTGTGTTTTTGTAGATATTTATTAAAATAATTTTCCGCTTCAAAATATTGTTTTACAGCACAATTATTATATTCTAATGCTTTATTTGGCTTGATAGAGTTTTTAATTTCTTTCGAAAAATTGTTTTGTGCAGATTCTTCTTTATTCCAAGTTTTATAGACTAAAATTTGAATTAATACGATGGAAAGAAAAAGCAGAATATGAATAATTTTTCTTTTTGTTAGGGATAAATTCATTCTTTTTGTTTTTTTTATTAAGACAACAGCTCACTGAATTATAGGTGTTCAGCGAATTTCATTTGTCTTACAATATTTTATTTTGCTTAGCCAATTCTCAGCCTCGTCAGGTCAGGTCATCGGTGTATGATAATTATTCAAATGCTTACAAAAACTTGTTGTTAATGGCAATTTTATACCTTTATTTTTACCTCAAATTTTTCTTGACCAAAAGATTTAAAAATTTTGTTCATCTGATAACATTTTTTAATTTATATTTTCCGTACACTTTCTGATATAATTTACAACATCTTGTTTTAACCAATTCATATCAATTAAGAAAATATTATTTTTCAACTTTTGTTCTATTACAATATCTTTATAATCCATATAGATGAAAACATATTTAACCTTATTAGCATAACCAGTATAAAACATAAAATCATTAGGGGTAGTCATCACTATAAAAAGAATGTCAGTTTCATTTACAGTAATGGCTACAAAATCCTTAATCTTAAAATATCTTTCCACATTAGAAATCCAAGAAAATTTAGCTTTGAAAAATCTTGAAAATCCTCTTGTTTCATCAAGAAAAACAACCCTATTTGATATCGAAATCGTATTAGTATCCATAAAAGAAATATTATTTTATTTGTACTTTTTTCCTTTTTTTCTGTTTACAACAATCTATTATAGGTCTTTCTCCAAACAACTAATATTGGAAATTATTCTGCAAATTCATTTGCGAATTATCTTTTCAATACTATAATGGAAAAACTATAGTAATCATTGCTATTGATAATTTTAATTAAATTTGTGTATTATAGCCCGTGTTCGATTAGTGTTTTTTAAATCAATAGAAATGAGCATATGTTTAAAACTTGAAAATTTGACCTAACTTATTTTTAAAAATCCACTAGGCTGGTGTTAAAAACCTAGTAATATAAAAATTCAAACCTTAATTCATTTTACTTACAGTTGTTTATAATAAACTCGTTACGAATATTTAGATTCCTATGTGAGGCATTACAATGGTTAAAAAAACAAACAAAGAAAATTAGAACACTTCCATCCAATACCCCAAAAAGAAAGAGTTGTAATAAGCTGAATCTATTTTCCACTATTTATAAAAAAGTTGCTATTTTCTGTAAGACCATAAATACCAATATCCATATTATGATTGTCATAATTAAGATTGTCAGATAAGGTCGGATAAACAATTGTTCTACTACTTTTTTTATATATTTCATTGCAAATAGTTAATAAAAAGTTATTTATAAATATTTATAGATGCCTTCTAGAGAGTGAAATTGTTTTCATAATAGTGATGTTTTATATTTATTTGTTCTATTTTAAAATCAAATTCATTTTACAGTATTTTATTTTATATTCATTTTACAATAGCTATGAATAGGGTATATTTGCCTCTCAAAAGTTTCACCTTTTGAGAGGCTTGTTTTTAATAATTTTTATCTGCTAGATCAAGGCTAAAGCGCTGTAATAATAAATTCACTTCTTCTATTGGCTTGATGTTGCTCTTCAGTACAGTTTGATTGGTTGGTTGGTTCGCAACCACAATCGTTTACCAATTGCGATTCGCCATATCCTCTTCCTGTTAATCTTGATTGGGCAATGCCTTTTGATACTAACCAGGCTATAGTAGATTTTGCTCTTCTGTCTGACAATGCCATATTGTATTTCGCCGTCTGACGACAATCTGTATGCGAACGAATATCCAATTCCATTGTTGGGTGTTGCTCTAATACGTCCAGTATTTTGGCTAGTTCATACGCTGCATCTTTTCGGATGAAAGATTTATCTAAATCAAAATAAATCATTTTGATTTCAAAACATTTTCCCAAATCATCTCCGATAGCGACCTTACAAATCGAACGTTCTAATTCAAAAGGCAAATCTGTTTTCCCACTTGTATTAGCAATTGTAATGCTTTTTTCACTCGTGCTATAATCCTCTTTCTCTGTTCGTACGTAATAATATTTACCGCATTCTACAGTAAGTGAATAATAGCCTTTGTCATCCGTATTGGTTGTGGCTTGTGTTTTTGATTGGCTATCAAACAATGTTACTTTTGTATTAGAAAGTGGTAATCCTGTGGCTTTATCGGTCACAATGCCTGATAAAAGTTGCTCGCAAACGTATTCGATTTTCTTGGTTTCTTTGAATCTATAGATGTCATCACTTCCCTCCCCTCCATCACGGTTTGAAGTTACATAACCTAGTCTAGTGGAATTGTCAATCAAAAAGGCAAAGTCATCTTTGGAACTGTTTAAGGGTTCGCCAACATTCAATACGTCTTTAAAACTCCCGTCTTTCGCCTCTTTCGATACAAAAACATCTAATCCTCCTAGCCCTGGACGTCCGTCTGAAGCAAAGTACAATTCGTTATCTCTAGTTATCATAGGAAAGGTCTCTCTTCCTTCTGTATTGATCACGTTTCCTAAATTCTCTGGTGTCCCATAACTTCCATCGGAGTTGATGGCTACTTTATATAAATCTGACTCCCCTATGGTTCCTGGCATATCTGATGCAAAGTACAAGTTCCTTTCATCTGTACTTAATGCTGGATGGGCTACACTATATTCATTGCTATCAAAAGGTAATTCAGTAATGTCTTTCCAGTTATCGCCTTCTAAGGTAGCTCTGTATATCTTTAACAAGGTTGTTCCTGCTTTGTCTTTTCCTTTTTTGGATAAATAGTTGTTTCTGGTAAAATAAACGGTTTTACCATCTTTGGTAAAAACTGGCGTCGATTCGTGAAATTTTGAATTCAAAGATTTTCCAAAACGATCTACACTGCTAAGGCTTCCTTCTTCTCCCCTATCGGCAGCATACAAATTGGTAAAACTCTCTCCTGTCCAACTGTGTTTCTTACCCCCTATTCTTGAGGTATCTCTTGCTGATGCAAATATCACTTTGTTGTTATAAAAGGAACTCCCATAATCAGAATACTCTGAATTGATTCCTGCATTTTCAATGGTATAACGTCCTGAGTTTTTCTTTATTTCTGCCAAATAATCTTTTTGAGAACTCGCTAGTTTGGCTCGTAAATCTGTACCGCTTTTTTGCTCAAATTTCGCCATCATCAAATCGGCTTTTTCATAATCCTTGATTGCTTTCAAAGATTGGGCATAACGGTAATAATATTCTGGTGTTACTTCTTGATTGAGCTTGAATAGTTCTCCATACCATTTGGCAGCTTTTTCAAAATCAGCATTAAAATAATAGGCATTCCCTAATTTTTCTAACATATCAACCGATGTATATCCTTTATCGAATAAACGCTCATAGGTTTTTATCGCATCAACATAAGCAAACTTATCGTATTCCTTCTCTGCTTTTGCTTCTTTTATAGTTTGTGATTGCAGCATATTTACCGAAGCAATCAACACTAATACGGTGTGTAAAATTCTATTTCTCATCTTAGCTATTTTTTAAAAGAATCTTGGAGTAATGATTCGGTTTTGTTTGGTTGGCAATTCAAATCGCAAGAATATCTCGTGTGATCCTGAATTGTAGTGGCGTAATCTTGTGGTTTCCATATCATAGCCATAACCAATATACATTCCATCGGTTATCTGAAAACCTGCCATAGCACTAACGGCAGCACTCCAGCGCCAGGCTAGTCCCAATACCAGTTTCTCGTTGAAAAGAAAATTCCCCGAAACGTCCAACTGCAAAGGTGATCCCGCCACTTCCTTGAGTAAAAATGCAGGCTTGAATTGTAAACTCGGCGACAAGTCGAATACATAACCTCCTATCAGATACATATTCATTTTCTCTTTGTAAATCTTGACTTCGTTGTCGTTATAATGGTTGGTTTCCAAAAAGTTGGGAACCGATAGTCCAACGTACAATTTATCGGAATGAAGGTATAATCCTGCGCCAATATTGGGCGTAAAACTGTCATAATTTTGCAACGAAAGATCTCCTTGATTATAAATATTCAACTTTGAAGCATCTAAATTGAACAAGTCTGCCGTCGCTTTCATTCCAAAGGACAACTTGTAAGTATCCGAGGTTTGAATCGTATAGGAAATATCTGCTGATATTTGATTTTCTACCGTTGCCCCTAATTTATCATTGACAAAGGATAATCCTCCTCCTATATTGCTTCCCAAAGGGCTTTGTATCGAAAAGGTGTTGCTCGTTGGCGCTCCATCCAGACCAACCCACTGCGTTCTGTGCAATCCGAAGATGCTCAACACGCCTCGTGAACCTGCATAAGCCGGATTCACGTTGATCGTGTTGTACATGTATTGGGTAAATTGGGCATCTTGCTGGGCATTACTTACTACTCCAATAAGCATTATAGCTACTACTAAAATTTTTGTTCTCATATTGGTTTGAATTAATCCGGAAGAATCCTTTTAGAATTCTTCCGGAAATTAAATATTTAGTTATTGTTTAAATGGAGATAACCTGCTTTATCGTGTCCTGCACCACTAAAATCTACATATTTAAGAATATAGTAGTACGTTCCTGAAGGCAATCCCTCTGACTGTTTAACAGTAGTTCTTCCTTCTGAAATCCCTTTGAACACAACCGTTTTATTGTTATATCCATCGGCACTGTAAACCAATACACCCCATCTATTGTAGATCTCTACCGTGTTTTTAGGATAACATTCTAATCCTTGAATGTAGAATGTATCGTTAGCACCATCGTCATTCGGCGTAACGGCATTGAATACTTCTATCTTGCAACCATCCACACCAAGTACGGTAGCTAAATCATTTCCATCACTTGACAAATCTTGAACGATAGTGCCTAACGGACTTGTACCATAGGCCGTGGCTTGATTGGTTACTGTTCCTAAATTAATATCGGCCTGTGTGATGTGGTAAACAGCTGTAAATGTTGTGCTATCCGATGCTCCAACAGCCAAACTAATTGGCCCTCCCGACAAAACTACCCCTGATAATGGATCCGTTATGGTCACATTGGTCAACGGTACATTACCGGTATTGGTAACAACAAATGAGTACGTAATTGTCTCTCCTGCTTGGGCAGAATCGTCACCATTATTATCATCAAATACGCCTGTTTTAATTAAAGCTATACTTGGTGTTTGTGTTAATGGTGTTATCGTACAAGTTGGACAAGTTGAATCTACTGGACAAGTGGTACAAGGCGTTGGATCGGTTGATGTAGCCGTTACCGGATTACCAACTGGTGGTGTTCCCGTTGTGGTAGCTAAATTATAAACATAACCCGCATCAATATCTGCCTGTGTAACAGTATGAACTGCCGTGAATGTTGTACTATTACTTGCGCCTACCGCTAAACTTGCCAACGGCCCTCCTGTTACTGTTGCGTTAGGATCGGTTACCGTAACATTGGTCAAGGTCACGTTTCCTGTGTTGGTTACAACAAAAGTGTAGTTGATTGCATCTCCAACATTCGTCACACCGTTTCCGTTCGTGTCAAAGTAGGCACCGTCTTTGGTAATCACGATTGCTGGTGCTGGTACAATCTCTACAATCGTACAATCAGGACAAGTTGGACTCACTGGACAAGTAGTACAAGGTGTTGGATCACTCGAGGTATCCGTTACTGGATTACCATCTGGGTCTGCTCCTGTAGCGGTTGCTAAGTTATAAACATAACCCGCATCAATATCAGCTTGTGTTAATACGTGAGTAGCTATAAATGTTGCAGAGTCAGTCGCTCCT
>NZ_JAQTPQ010000186.1 GCF_028712645.1 Flavobacterium sp.
GCTTTTTTGAAATATCCAAAGGAAAGTTTACCTAAAAAACCAACACAAAATATCGCCGACAAAAAATATGGCGTCTTTCAATCGGACAAAAAATTCTTCGAAGATGTTGCCTTAGAACTGGGAATGATTCCAAACAAAGAGGGGAATGATATTGGTTTCGAAAGACATCCTTTGGCTTATTTAGTCGAAGCTGCCGATGATATTTGCTACACAATTATCGATTTTGAAGACGGTATCAATCTAGGTTTGGTTCAAGAAGAATTTGCATTGGAATACTTGATAAAACTTGTAAAAGACAGTATTGACACTAATAAATACAACACATTAACCACAAAAGAAGATCGAATTAGTTATTTGCGTGCATTGGCAATTGGCAGTTTAATTAATGATGCTGTAAAGGTTTTTGTTGAAAACGAAGACACCATTTTGCAAGGCAGATTTCCTTATGCATTGACCGATAAAAGCAAATACAAAGTTCAGATGGACGACATTATCAAATTGAGTGTTAAAAACATCTATCAAAGTCGAGAAGTCATCGAAAAAGAAATTGTAGGCTATCAAATCATCCAAACTTTGTTAGACAAATTCATTACTGCTTTTAACAACAAATTCAACGGAAATTCTTCTAATTACGACAAACTATTGTTGAAAATGTTGCCCGAAAAATTCCTTGAAGAGAAAGAAGATTTGTATAAAAGACTGTTGCATATTTGCCATTATGTTTCCCTTTTGACCGATGGTAATGCACTAGAATTATACGAAACCATTAACGGAAAGAAAACGAATTGAATCTAGAAGGAATAAACTAAACCTACTCCAAGAATTTGTTTGAGCTGGATTTTTGCTCCTTTGATGACTTGCACTCCATTGATTTCTTCAGTAGTTTTTATATCATCGTCATAAATAAAATGGGTCCCAATGTTTGCTTTGACATATTGATTTACAACCAAGTCAAACTTTAATTCCCAATCTACATCTATGTTTCCGAAATTATGAATGTAGTCTGAATATAGACTTAATCGGTTTTCCAAAACAATGTTTTTTATAAGTTCTTTTTTATAAAAATTGGTAACTAGAAAACCAAGTTCTGTTTTTGATTTTTCGCCTTCCAAAATCAGATTTCCATCTAAGTCATAAATAGCTTTAGCAACACCAAAAGCACCTTGATTAGCCAAAGTCTGGTCTAAAACCAAAGTGTTTTTCATCGTTAATGGAGAAATGTATATGTTAAGTTTCTTTTTTTTGTTAAAATATTCTGCTCCAATTCCAAGGAAAGTATAAGCAGGAGCAAAAGGTCTTGAAATAGGTGAACTGGTGTTTGGATAATTATATCCAGAAGTAAATTGAGTGTTGAAATTAAATTTTGCGGAATGATACCAATTGGATAAAGTATCTCTTCTATAACCAAAAGTTGAAGTAAATCGAACAGCATCATCTGATTTTCTAATTGCCAGTCCATCTTGTTTATTTACTCCGTATCTAACGATTAATTCATTAAACCATTTACTTTTTTCAAGTGTATGAATTCTTGTAAATTCTCCTTTTATTAACCCAGATATTGAGCTTACACCACCGGCATTCCAATTCGAAAAAGAGATTTCATTTAGGTCAAAACCAACAATGTTTTTTTTGGTCCAATGAGATATTAAAACGGGTATTTTTGGTTGAAATTCTGCTACTATGGTTACTGTAGTAGATGGATTTACAAGTGTTCTTATGGGTTTAAAAACTACTATTGTATCCGTTGTTATTTCCTGAGAAAAACTATTTATAGAAATTGTTAACAACAAAAGCAGTAAAATGAAGTGGGGTGATTTCATTCAAAAAAATTAAGTTAAAAAACAAAAATAATTATTTTCAATAACCTGAAAAAATATATTTTAAGCTTTTAACGTCAACATTGCAAAATTGTTGTTGTTGCTCAATAGTTCCTTGTTCAATAAATTCGTCAGGGATTCCGAGTATTTGTATTTTTGAAGTATAATTATTTTGTGCCGAAAACTCAAGAATAGCAGTTCCAAAACCACCTTTTACAGCACCATCTTCAATAGTAATTATATTTTCGAATGTCGAAAAAATAGTATGCAATAATTGTTCGTCCAAAGGTTTTACAAACGCAAAATCATAATGAGCGAATTTTTCTGGATGCGTTATTTGGGCTAAAGCCAAAGTTACATTATTGCCAATGGTACCATTCGATAAAATAGCTACTTTCATACCTTCTTTGAGGCAATTTGCTTTGCCAATTTCTATTTTTTCGTAGGGTTTTTGCCAATCTATAATTGTGCCTCGACCTCGAGGATATCGAATTGCAATAGGATGATTTAATCCCAATTGAGCCGTATATAAAATATTTCGTAACGCAATTTCATTCAATGGTGCATAGACAATCATATTCGGAATGCAGCGCAAATAAGCCAAATCGAAAACACCGTGATGCGTAGCACCATCCTCGCCAACTAAACCCGCTCTGTCTAAACAAAAAATTACTGGTAAATCTTGTAAAGCCACGTCGTGAATGACTTGGTCGTAAGCACGTTGTAAAAAAGTGGAATAAATAGTACAGAAAACCATCATTCCTTGCGTTGCCATTCCTGCCGATAATGTTACGGCATGTTGTTCTGCAATTCCCACATCGAAAGCACGTTTTGGGAAAGCGTCCATCATAAATTTCAGGGAGCTTCCTGATGGCATTGCAGGCGTGATTCCAATTATTTTTTCATTGGCTTTCGCCAAATCTAAAAGCGTCAAACCAAAGACATCCTGATATTTTGGAGGAAGATTTTCTTCTGATTTTGGGTGAATTTCTCCCGTGTTAGCATCAAATTTTCCTGGAGCGTGGTATTTTACTTGATTTTCTTCGGCTTGTTGTAAACCTTTTCCTTTTGTGGTAATGATATGAAGAAACTTGGGGCCTTTTATTTTTTGCAAACGCTTTAATTCTTTGATAACTGCAAAAACATCATTGCCGTCAATGGGTCCTGAATAATTAAAATTCAAAGACTTGATCATATTATTCTTCTTCGGATTTTTTCCTTCTTTCACAGCAGTGAGATAATTTTTCAAAGCGCCAACGCTTGGATCAATACCAATCGCATTGTCATTAAGAATGACCAATAAATTAGCATCAGTAACGCCAGCGTGATTCAGGCCTTCGAATGCCATTCCCGATGCGATGGAAGCATCGCCAATAACTGCAATATGTTGTTTCTCGAAATCTCCTTTCAAATTAGAAGCAATCGCCATTCCCAAAGCTGCCGAAATCGAAGTGGAGGAGTGGCCTACGCCAAAAGCATCATAAACACTTTCACTTCGTTTTGGAAAACCAGAAATGCCGTTAAGTTGTCTGTTAGTATGAAAAATTTCTCTTCTTTCGGTTAATATTTTATGTCCGTACGCTTGATGACCTACATCCCAAATCAATAAATCATTTGGAGTATCGAATACATAATGCAAAGCAATAGTAAGTTCAACAACGCCAAGGCTGGCGCCCAAATGTCCTTCTTTTGTAGCCACAACACCAATGATAAAATCGCGCAATTCCTGTGCCACTTGAGGAAGTTGGGCTTCGTCGAGTTGGCGTAAATCGGTTGGATTGTTGATGTGTTCGAGTAAGTTGCTTTTCATTGTAAATTAAAAAGCGAATTTACGGTTTTAATTTGAAATTTGTTTTTTTGTATTTAAGGCAAATTGCAATTTGGAAAGGAATGATTGTTGTTATTGGCTGTTTTTTATAAAATGAGGCGATTAAATGTTATAATCACCTCAAAAAATAGCTATATTTGAGGTGATTAATTATTTTATTCAACTCAAATGAAATACAACTGGCAACTACCTAATTGGGCAAACTTTACATTTGATGAATCTGTAATAAATTCTATAGCAGTAAAGTTTGCTTTAGAAACAGGTGAACTTAAAGGTCTTGTCGATTCTTTATCGAATGAAATTAGAGAGGAAACCATCTTGCAATTTATGATTTCGGAGGCCATTAAAACTTCAGAAATAGAAGGGGAATTTTTTAGCAGGCAAGATGTGATCTCTTCTATTAAAAAGAATTTGGGATATAGTGATGATTTCCGTCAAATTAGGAATAAAGAGGTACAAGGAATCGGAAAGTTAATGGTAACGGTTCGAAAATCTTATTCTGGAAAGTTGACGGAATTTATGATAAAAGAATGGCACACTATTCTTATGGAATATTCCAAACATATTAATCCAGGCGAGTATAGAAGTGGAGAGGAGTCTATGCAAATTGTTTCAGGATCTTATGGTAAAGAAATTATCCATTTTGAAGCACCACCATCGAGCCAAGTTCCTGTTGAAATGAAAAATTTTATCAAATGGCACAATGATTTTGAATTAAAACCAACCGATATTAAAAGCGCATTAATCAAAACTTCAATTTCGCATTTGTATTTTGAAAGTATCCATCCTTTTGAAGATGGAAATGGCAGAATTGGCAGGGCTATCGCTGAAAAATGTCTTTCAGAATCCTTAAACCGACCAGTTTTAATGAGTATTTCAAGTACTATTGAACTGGACAAAAAGCAATATTACGAATCATTAAAGCAAGTCCAAAGAACTTTAGAAATCACAGATTGGATTCTTTATTTTTCTACATTGATTTTAGAATCCCAGAAAAACGCCAAACAAACAGTACTTTTTACCTTAAGCAAAACGAAATTTATTGACCGTTTTAAAAATAAAATGAATGAAAGACAAAACAAGGCTGTTTTGAAAATGTTTGAAAACGGAGTTGCTGGTTTTCAAGGAGGAATGACAGTTATAAAATATGTTTCTATCACAAAAACTTCGAGAGCAACGGCAACAAGAGATCTACAGGACTTAACCGAAAAAAGTATTTTGATTCCAAAAGGAGAAGGAAGAAGTCGAAGGTATGACTTAAATCTACTGCCTTAATGGATGAATTGTGAATCAAATTTTTAAACTAACTAAAATTATTTCAAAATTGTACTTTTGCCTTATGGAAAACCCTTTCACCGATGAATATTTTATGAAGAAAGCCTTGCAAGAGGCAGAATTGGCTTTTGAAAAAGACGAAATTCCTGTTGGCGCCGTAATTGTCATCGACAATAAAATCATTGCTCGAGGTCATAATCTTACAGAAATGCTCAATGATGTTACCGCTCACGCCGAAATGCAGGCTATTACAGCAGCAGCTAATTTTCTTGGCGGAAAATATTTAGTGGGTTGTACTTTGTATGTCACCATTGAACCTTGCCAAATGTGTGCAGGCGCTTTGTATTGGAGTCAGATTTCGAAAATTGTTTTTGGAGCTAGTGATGAAAATAGAGGTTTCGAGAAAATGGGAACCCAATTGCATCCAAAAACTACGGTTGTTAGAGGGATTTTGGCTGATGAAGCTTCGGAATTGATGAAGCGGTTTTTTGCTAAGAAGAGATAAAAAAATATTTTTATTTATCCTGAAAATTCTTCTTAAAACAATTTAAAAATACTATACTTTTACTACAATATAAAATGTATTTTCACGGTTATGGTTTTAATTGTGAAAAGCAATTCAGTATCAAAAAGTATAAATTTGTAACCAATAACTCTTTATAAAAATGAAAGCAAAAGGATTAGTTTACGTGTTTTTTGTTTTTTTTCTATTTCAAGCGTGTAGCAAGAAATCATCCAATTTTAATTCCGATTTTTCATTATTCAAAGAGTATATAACCGGTTTCACTGGTGGAGTTGTCTCGACCACCTCTGATATTAGAGTGGTTCTGGCTTTTGATAAAAAAGAATGGAAAGCCAATCAGGTTTTAGACAACGATTTGTTCGATATTTCGCCAAGTGTCGATGGGAAAGTCATTGCGCTTTCTAGTAATACCATTGCTTTTATTCCTGAAAACAAATTGAAGTCGGATACTGAATATCAGGTTACATTGAATTTGTCAAAACTAATTTCTGTCAAAAAAGAGTTTGCCCAATTCAATTTTACCATTAAAACCATAAAACAAGATTTCGTTGTCGAAACACACGATGTTCAGTCTTATAATAAAGACTTTCAATATTTGAATGGAACGCTAAAAACGGCCGATAATATTGATCTTGAAACTGCTAAAAAATTGATCTCAGCAGAACAAAAAAATAAAAAAATAAAAATAAAATTCGAAAAAACCTTAAATTCTGGAACGGAATTCAAATTTATAATCGACAGTATTCAGCGTTTTCCAGAAGGAACTAATGTTGCCATTTCTTATGACGGCAGCGATTTTGACATTGATCAGAAAGGTAAAATAGATTATTTAATCGCTGCAAAAGATGTTTTTAAGGTAATGAAAGTTGAAATTCCTGAAGGAAATGTTCAATCATTATACATTAATTTTTCTGATCCTTTACAGAAAGATCAAGATTTCAGCGGATTGGTTTCTATTGAAAATACCAATAACTTGAAATTTGTGGTGCAAGGAAATTTATTAAAAGTATTTTTTAATAATGATGTTTCAAAATCTACTTCGAATGAAGGCGGAGAAGAGGATGAATATGGAAATGAAAAACCTTCACAAGAAATTAGTGGATCACTTTTGGTTGAAGTTTTCCAAGGTATTGAAAATGAAGAAGGACAGAAAATGCTCAAAGATTACACTACGAGAGTGTCTTTTGAACAAATAAAACCAGGTGTACGTTTTGTGAAAAATGGAACCATTTTACCAAGTTCCAACAATTTGAAACTCAATTTTGAAGCCGCAAACTTAAGTGCTGTTGATGTGAAAGTTTATAAAATTTACAAAAACAACATCCTTCAATTTCTTCAAGACAACGAAATAAACGGAACTCGAAATTTGAAACGAGTGGCACAGCCGATTGCGAAAACGACATTGAATTTAAAAGAAAACAAGTTGTTGAATTTTGGTCAGTGGAATACTTTTGCTTTGGATTTATCCAAAATAATTACGCCAGAACCTGGAGCTATTTACCGAGTAGAATTTTCATTCAAAAAGGCGTATTCACTTTATAAATGTGAATCTCCTTCGGTCGATGAAAATCAAGAGGAAGAGGAAGTTGTTGATGAAAATGACGTGAATTATAGCGGAAATAATTA
>NZ_JAQTPQ010000187.1 GCF_028712645.1 Flavobacterium sp.
GTTTTTTGCGAAGAAACTGGATATAAATTTACGGCAATTAATCGCCTTGATATTTGTATAGACAAACAAGATAATAATCACTCTTATCGCTCAATCTATGACAATATTATAAACGGCTCTTTTCTTATTTCGGGTCGTCCAAAAAACTTGCAATCCTACTTTGAGACATTTAAAGGTAAATCGGTACTTAACGGTTTTCAAATAGGCAAGCGAACAAGCGATAAAATTGTACGTGTTTATAATAAAACCCTATCTCTTCAACTCACGGAAAAACCATACATAAATGATTTTTATACTTCAAATGGTTTTAAAAATGAAAATATTTGGCGATTTGAATACCAATTAAATTCTGCGTTTTTCAGGAATTTAAAAGAGTTTTCAAAAACAAAAGATGAGGTTCAGCAGGATATGACTTGGGGTATTTTTAATATTTCTATATTGTTTGAACTTTTAAAAATTGCTACAAAAGGTTTTTTTGAACTTCACGAAAATACAGGTAAAAGTCAAATTAATAAAGAAAAGAAAATAGAATTGTTTGATTTCGATAAAATGCGTGAAGCGATTACAAAGCAAGTTCCAGTTATTAAGAAACTAAAGAAAGCCTTTATTTCTACAACTACTATAAAAAAAAGACTTTCAAAGTCTTTGTTTCGTGAATATTACGCAAACGAGCAAGATATAAGTTATATAATCGCTTTAAATCTACTCTTGGAAGATATTGACTTGATAACAGAAAAGAAGTTAAAATTATGGTTTCAAAATAAAATGAATTTCTACTTACACGAATTTCGACTAAAAGAAAAGATTGTTAAACAATTTGACAAAAATCTATTTAACGAACATCAATTATTATTTTTATGAGCCTAAAAAAACAAAATACAAGCCAAAAAGTCAGTAAAACGGAGTTAATGTATTTACTTTCAGTTAGTTATAATACTGCTCGAAAAGAGTATCAAACTATTTTAGATTCCTTGCAAATAAAAAGGGATTATTTAACTATTTCCGATTTGATACAGTACGGTATTTTGTAAATCGGCTTAAAAATGATAGTTAAAAATCATCAAAATTCATCAAAATTCGTTAAAAATCATCAAAATTCATCACGCTGTATTTCATTCTTGACAAACCTTTGTACTCAACAAAGAAAATATTATTAATTAAAAAAAACAAAAATGAAAATTATTTCCTTGACGGGTGTTTTAAAGTCCGCTGAATTAACAGTAACGAAAGCAATTTCGGGACTTATTTTTGCAACAAATTTAAAGTTGTCTGAATTACTAAACGAAAAAATTTCGGTATACATCGAACGAGCTAACGGTAATAACGTTATTTTAGTGAACAAAGTAAATTTTAAAGACTTTCTTTTAGCTTCAACTTATGGAAGCGAAGCTATTCAGTCTGATGCTAATTTTGGGTGTATAGCTTTGTGTGAATTAGGTCATTTAGCTGGAATTCATTTAGCTGAAAAAGAATCTATTAAAATTCAATTAGATGATTTGAGGGCTGTAAATACATATGAATTATACGGAATTGAAGACCCTTTTCAAACTAACGAATTGTATCATTTTGAGCAAAAAAGCGTTGCAATTGAGGAGGTTAATAAAAAAGTTGATGTAAAAGGTTTTGACTTGGCTATTATGACAATGGATGCGTCTATTACTGATGTTTCATACACATTCGAAAATGGTCAAGTTGTTAAATATTTGCCTTTTGAACTTCAATCCCTTTCTACAGACATAGACCCGATTCAGTCTATAAATGTAGATGGAACAGTTTCACAACGTTTGGGGGGTCGTCTTGCACTTCCATTGCTTCACGTCGATTTTATCGAAATCAACAAGGCTCAGGGTTCAATTATTAACTTCGTTGTTCGAACGATTAAAAATGTAGAGTAATGGGATTTTTTAAAGGTATAGGAAATAAATTAAAACGAGTTGTTTCTATTAAAAATCTTACACGTGCTGTAACTGGTAATTTTTCTGCAATAGGTGCTGATGCTTTAAGAATTGCCAAGTCTAAAGATCCAAACGCTACCAAGAACTCCCCTGCTACTGTTGAAATTGCACAACATTACGAAATTCCTAGTTATGCCAATGATGTTTTAGATAGCGTTGGTAAAGCGGCTTCTGATAAAATTTCAAAAGTTCTTTCTGATTCTAAATTTGTAAAAGATAATTCAGATAGTGTAAACAAGTTTGTTTTTAAAGTTTGGTGGGATACAAATTGGTCTAAATACAAAAATTGGATTATAGGTTTTTTCGTCTCCTTGATTCTTTTCATTGTCGGTTGGAAGTTGCTTAAAAAAGGAAAGGGTGTAGTGCGTGGAAAACGAACACGATAAAAAAAGTAAAATTTCAAACTGTCGTAAATGGGTGTACTTGATAGTTTTCATCCTTGACAGTTTGGTATTGCTCTTAAAAAAATTCACGGATTTATTAATTAATATTAAAAATTTATTTCACTGATGGGATACAATTATAACAAAGGTAATTACGGTAATAATAACAATCGTGGTTATAACAACAATGCTCAGCATCAAAAAAAAGTAGTTAAGCATTCGGGTGCAAAAACAACTAAGTACTTCCCTACTACTGGTCCAAATAAAGGAATTGAACAACATTTGACTACTGGTTGGAAATTGGCAAATAGGGAACTTATTGCAATAAAATGTGTGACTACTCAAAAATCGAAACTATCTGACAAAGGGTGGTTAGGTTCAGTCGCTTGTACGTTGACAAATACTAAAACTGGCATTCAAGCATTCCATTGGGGAACTATGGAAGCTAAAACAGGTAAAGTTGTTATAGATGCTTTGGCAATGGTAGTAAATCCAAAAGCTAAAAATGGTGGCTACGCTGGGACTTTCATTAATAAATAATGAATAGATATTTAATTGCTTTGTTTGCGATTTTCGTGAACTTCGCTATAGTATTTATTTATTTAAAAACTGAAACAAAATGTTAAAATTTTTATTAAAATTTCTTCCTTTAATCATTCACGAGGGTGCGGATGCTTTGATGCAATTAATTGCAAAAAAACAAGCAGAAAAGGAAGCTAAAAAGAATCAATAAAATGAACAAATTAAAAGGAATAATTTCCATAATAGGAATCATCGTAAAATATTCGGCTGTTGTAATGGCTGTAATAAAAGGTATTGAAGTTATTTATGACGAACTTGAAAAAATTGATTTGTCTGATAAAAAAGATTTAAAAGATGGCAACTAGAGGCATAAGAAACAATAATCCGGGTAATTTAATTATTACTAACAATGCTTGGCAGGGAAAACTCCCGTTAAGTCAAAATACGGACAAACATTTTGAGCAATTTACATCGATGGAATATGGTATCAGGGCGATGCTTAAAGACTTGATTCACGATATTAATAAAGGGAAAAATACAGTTCGTAAATTAATTAGTGAGTATGCTCCGAGTTTTGAAAACAATACAGCTCAATACATAAAAGATGTTTCCCAGTCAATTGGTGTTTCTGCTGACACAAAAATAACGTCTATAAATGCAAGTTTCTTGATGTTGCTTTCAAGAGCTATCATAAAAAAAGAAAACGGCTCGGATGCTTCAAAAGTTTCTGATTCACAAATTAAAAAAGCTATTAAGATGCTTGGAAATGTATCGACCGAGGTTTTAAAGGTAGATACAAGTACAAAAACGCTTATTGTTATTCCTCTGATACTTTTTTTTTATACTGTGTTGGCTATTACACTGTAAAAAATAGCGAAAAAAGACGTTAATATTAATTAAAAAATTTAAATAAAATGTTACAAAAAATTAAAGATTTATATGCTGCGCATAGCCTTTATTTCAATATTGGCATAGTTGTTTTGGTAGTTTTTGCTATCTACAAATTTGTAAAAAAATAGTCAATGGCTACAGTTAGAAAAGCATCAGGAAACTCCGTAAAATCGGGGTTTCTTGATATAATAGAGAGATACTGGGTTGTAATGTTGGGGCTTGTTTTTGGAGTTCCCGTACTATTTAGGTATTTACGTGATTCACAAACAAAAGATACGGTAAACAATGCGGAAGAGGCGGTTAAAACTCAACAGGGTTTGACTACTGTTTTAAATAAAGATTATACAACACAATTAACAGGACTTTCAAAAATTACTACTTTATTGTATATTCAAACGGTTGCAAGGAATGTCTCTGTAATACTTATGACAGATAAACCAGATACGTGGACAAATTCCATAAATCCATTATATTGGTTTCCTGATTCAAATGATTTGTATCGAAATTTATCACAAATTAAGTCACAAAACGCATTAAATTTAACTGCAAAATGCTATCAGTTTTTAACAAATCGAAATTTATTAAATGATGTAAAAAGTAGAATGTCAAAGGATTTGTTATTAAAATTACCACTTTTTAAATAAAAAAAAATGAATAATCCAAACCAAAATAATTATGTTCAATATTTAACTACCAATGATTTAGTAAAAACTAAACCAGTTGTTTTTTTAGATAATGGTGTAAACACAACGTTTAAAGTAGAGGGTATAATTGAAGAATTTTTCATCCTTGCAGTTTTTCAAAACAATATACGCGTTTTGGGTGTTGGTTTTGATGATATAGAAAATAATGATATGTTAGGTTTTCTCAATTCTGAACTTTCTGACGTTTCTTTAATTCCTCGATATGCGTTTCTTCCGCCTGAACAAGTTGTAACAATGTCTTACAATAATGACTACTTGAAAGGACTTTTCAATAATGTTCCTGCGAAAGATAAAGTAAGTGTTTTTAGGTATCAATATGACCCTTTTAGATATTGGATTGACTTAAATGCTGGTAATTTAGAAATAGAGGGAATCTCTCTATGGAAAAATCAAGCCGATGCTTTTATAGTCAAAGAAGGTGTTTATACTGATGTAGATGGGTCCAGGAGTTATCAAAACGATGTTTTTGAAATAAAACCAAATATAGAAGCTAATTCTATTATTGCTGGTGATTATGTTAATACTTTCGTCAATTTTTTGGGCTTTACTTTGAAATTTCAATACGCTAATCTTATACCTGATGGTATGTATAATGTTGGTTCTAGTTTAGGTATTGATTTTCTTGTAGATACAAAGTATAATATATTTGATTTGGTACCTAAAAATGGTTCTTTAGATGTTGTTAATTTTATTGGTTGTATTGCTGGTACTTACTTTTGGGATGTCACTACGGAAAACAATGCTATTATAAGAGTTCAAGCAATATATAGAACCTCTATGAGTGTATTTGTATAATGGCTAACAATACTCCTACTCCATACAGTTGTTGGGTGTTTCATAAGGATAAAAAACAACATCCTATATCATATCAGTTTGTAAAATCAATTTATTGGCTTCATAAACTTTTAGAAAAAGAACAATATGATTATCATTATATAAATATTTACAATCGTAAAACTGGTATTTATCTTGGTCGTCAATATTATGATAGGTTTATAATTGACAAACCGCCTTATTGATTAGGGCGGTTTTTTCTTTAAAGGTTTATTATTAATTCTCTGTAGGAATTATTTATGTTTGAGAGTTAAATTTTTGGCACTATCTTTGAAAACTCGATTAATCATTATTAACTTATAAAAATTAAAATTTATGAAAAAAATTATTTTTGGTGTTTTTGTTGTTTTATCTTTTTTTCTTGTTGCTTTTATTGCTTATTCTTATGGCGTTTCTACTTTAGATTCTTCTCGTGAGGATTCTTTTGTTTCTGTTGATACTATTTCTGATTTTTCTATATTGGAAAAAAATAGGGTTAACTCTGAAATTACGGCGAAAAATAAAAATTATAGGAATAATTGGTTTAACTATATTTCTGTTGATGACAAGTTTTCTTATTATGGTATTGGTGGTATTGAGGATTTAAGAGTTATTGCGACAAATAAAACGGATTATTTAATTAATGAGGTTACTGTTAGGCTTTGTTATGTTATTGATAATGGAAGTTGTTATAAAAATGAAGATGTTACTGTTTATAATATTCCTCCGAATTCTTCTCGTTCTGTTGATGCTCCTTCTTCTAGTAGGGGTAAAAATGTTGGTTTAGAGATTATAGGTATTTATAGTGATAAAATGAATTTTCTTTTTACTCCAGATATTTTAACTTCGGGAATTGATGACCCTTATTTTAAAAAATAAAATTAATAAATGAACCCCAGTAAAAAGGGGTTTTTTTATTTCCAAAGCTTTGGCTGATTATTGTTCATAAAGTTGTTAACATCTTCTTGGACGTTTTAATTTTCATACTATAAATTATAGTTCATAATAATAATCTTTAAAATAGGATAAATATACTCCAGATAGTTGATTTATCCTATTTTAAAGAATAGTTTACTAGAATATAGAAAGCCTCAACATAAAATAAAATTATTTTTGCACTTCATCTTTCCATTGCATAATTTAATTTTGTTAAATTTACAATCGACCATACAATTACTATATGAACACAATTGCTGAACAAATTGCCGATTTTTTAAAGCAATATCCGCCGTTTGATAATTTAACTTTTCAAGAATTATCTGAAATTGCTACAAGCATTCGGGTTTTAAATTTAGAAAAGCATAAAACTTTATTTCAAATTAATGATGAATTGCACAACAGTTTTTATGTTGTTGCTTCGGGTGTTATAAATTTATCCGTAATTGCAGATGCTGAAGACACTATATTAAATAAATGTGTTGAAGGAGATGTTTTTGGTTTGCGCCCGTTTTTTGCCAAGAATAATTATTTGATGACTGCCAAAGCTCGTGAAGAAAGCATTATTTATGCAATTCCTATCACCGCTTTTCGTCCATTTGTAGCCAATAATTCTGAAGTATTAGATTATTTATTGCAAAGTTTTGCTTCCAACACAAGTAATCCAAGCGAAAGCGAAAATTTGCACGGAAAACTGATTTCCGACAATGTTTACTATTCTGACCAGCAATCAGAGATGCAATATTTTCAATCATTGTCTTATAATCCAACTCCTTTAAGGGCAACAAAATTGAGTATTGTTCAGGAAGTTGCTCAACTTATGACAAATTCGATTACCAATAGTGTTATTGTTTGCGAAAACAA
>NZ_JAQTPQ010000010.1 GCF_028712645.1 Flavobacterium sp.
TTTTGCCATCCATTTAATTATGGCGTCGTGGCCGAGCGGCTAGGCTGGGCTCTGCAAAAGCTCCTACTCCGGTTCGAATCCGGACGATG
Organism: Flavobacterium sp.; assembly: GCF_028712645.1. Classification (GTDB taxonomy): domain Bacteria; phylum Bacteroidota; class Bacteroidia; order Flavobacteriales; family Flavobacteriaceae; genus Flavobacterium. The sequence continues at coordinate 90 of NZ_JAQTPQ010000010.1, forward strand.
CCTCTGAATTAACCTCTCTTTTTGAGAGGTTTTTTTATGTTTTATTTTATCTAAAATTATATTTTTTATGGAGTATAATTATTAAAGAAATTGAACTCATCAACAATAGGATGATTTCCTGTTTCTTTATTTCTATGTTCAATTTGGTATCTCATATAATCACTATAATTTGAAATTTTACTCCAAGCTTTTGGTGATTTTTCATTAAACATTCCTTTTTGCACATAACTGTCAATAGGTATATGAAAATATTTTGCATTGAGTTCTATACCATTTATTCTTTTCTCACCAAATAACAGCCAATACTTTAAAGTCATATTAATCCATTTTTGAGACTGACCATATGAAAGTTCATCCCAAGTTTTTTTTAACTCATTACACCAAATTTGGTGTTGATTATCAAAGTCTTCTTGATTGATAAATTTTTTTTGTAATCCTATTTTTAAATTTGTTAACAGAAAAATTTCTGCATTATATTTTAATGTTATTCTATTAGTATCTATAATTTTTAAAGTTCTACTAAAATCTAAAAATGCACGTTTTATTCCAGCAAGTTCAAATCCATAAGCTGTATTAAAATAAAGTTTTATAAAAAAATCTTCTTTTTCTTTATCTGTAATTAATGAATTCATTTTTAATTTATTAGTTTTTAAAAATTATATAAATCGTTTATAAGTTACTACTTATCAATCCTTTCCAAAACGTGTTTCAACTTCTCTTTTTCCTTTGGAAACCAGCCTTGAACAATTAAAACAATACCGAAAATCATCAAGACAATACTGATTCCTTTTTTGATTTTAAGAATATTGGTTGGCGTCATTTTATTTTTTAACTGTTTGGCTAGTAGTATTTTAATGCAATCAACAAGGACATAAGATAAAATTACAGAGGCGAAAAAAGTAAACATTCTAGAGTTTTGCATTTCTAATTTAGGGCCAACTGAAATAATTACTGCCAACCAAAATCCCAAAACTCCAATGTTGATAATGTTCAGAAAAAAGCCTTTGATAAATAAACCTAAGTAATCTTTTTTAATAATTTCATTGTCAATTTTATGTGTGTCAATCTTTTTTTCTTTGTGTAATCCTATATATGAAATGACGCCATAAGCCAGCATCAATATTCCTCCAAACATAAAAAGAGCTGAATTATCTTTAAGGCTTGTTATCAATCGATAACTTCCTAAATAAGCAATTGTTATAAATACAATATCGCCTAAAACAACACCTAAATCGAATACTAAAGCCGCTCGAAATCCTTTTATAATACTGGTTTCAAGTAATATAAAAAAAACAGGACCAACCATAAAACTTAAAAAAAATCCCCAAGGAATTCCTGATAAAATATCGTTTATCATTAAAAATAAAATTTGTTAAAAATAGAAAAACAACTAAATATTATTATTTTTCACTAATTGTTCCTCCTAAAATTGTCTTCTGATTAATCTGTTTTGGTTTGCCATAAATGTCTATCGATCCTCCTGCTTTTACCTTTGCATCTACTAATAATGTGGCATAAACTTCGGCTTGGCCTCCTGCAGAAACAGTAACTGTTGTTTGTGAAGTGTGTAAATCTTTCCCGTCAAAACTTCCTCCTGAAGCAATAATTACATTTTGATTAGTTGCATTACCTGATAACTCAATTATTCCGCCGGTAACTGCTCTAACATTTGCTTTATCAACATCTAAATCTAAATTTATTTCAGAGCCTTCACTTGCATCTATAGTAATTATTGTTTGTTTAAAAGTGTGATCGTTTGATACATAAGTTCCTTCGCTAGCTGCGATGGTTTCTATCTTTTTGAAAAATAGTTTAATAATAATATCATCACCAGATAATAATTTTGGAAAAGGCATTCTTAATTTTAATTCTCCATTTTTATTGACAACTTCAACTTCATTTTCCCTGTTTCCAGTAATAATTATTTTATTTTCAGTGGATGGAATTAGTTTTACATTGAGTTTGTCAAATACTTTAACCGAATCAAAATCACCAAGATCTCTCGTTACTTGAGAAAATGCTATTTGAGCTAATAATACAAAAGCTATACTTACTATTTTTTTCATTTTTTTTATTTATTCGTTTCTTCTAATAAAATTAAAATCCAATTGTTTTTTTACTAAATCAGCATTTTTTACTTTAACGTAAATTTCATCACCTAATTGTAATAATGCCTTTGTTGTAGCACCAACAAGTGCATATTGTTTTTCGTCGAAAGTATAATAATCGTCTTTTATTTCTCTGATTCTAATCATTCCTTCACATTTATTTTCGATAATTTCAACAAAAATTCCCCATTCGGTTACTCCAGAAATTACACCCAAGAATTCCTGATCGTTGTGATTTTGCATATATTTAACCTGCATATATTTGATAGAATCTCGTTCAGCATTGGTTGCCAAACCTTCCATTGTAGAACAATGTAAACATTTTGCTTCATACTTTTCTTCATCTACTGATTTTCCTCCATCTAAATAAAATTGCAATAATCGATGCACCATTACATCAGGATAACGACGAATTGGTGAAGTAAAATGACTATAATAATCAAAAGCTAATCCATAATGTCCAATATTATCAGTCGAATATTTTGCCTTGCTCATCGTTCTAATAGCAAGAGTATCTATTAAATTTTGCTCTTTTTTTCCAACAACATCACTCAATAAATTATTCAATGATTTTGAAATATCACCTTTATTTCTGAAATCTATTTTATAACCAAATTTTGCAATTACGGTTTGCATCGCAATTAATTTATCCTCATTTGGTTCATCGTGAATTCGATAAATGAAAGTTTTCTTTTGTTTTCCAATATATTCAGCCACTTTTCTATTAGCTAAAAGCATAAATTCTTCAATCAAATGATTAGCATCTTTCGAAATTTTGAAATAAACTCCTTCTGGTTCTCCTTCACTATCTAAATTAAATTTTACTTCTACTTTATCAAAAGAAATAGCTCCATTATTCATTCTATTTCGACGTAAAATTTGGGCTAAATCTTGCATTTTTAAAGTTGCTGCTACAATTTCATCCGAAACTTTATAAGAACTTCCTGTAATTGAAATTTCTTCTGGAATGGTATTATCTTTTGTTTTTGACGGATTTAATTTTTGTTTTCCTTGTTCGTCAAGAACCCACTTTTCTTCATCTGAATTTTTGTTTTTAGTGTGGGTTTCTATGATATATTGTGCTTCTTCATAAGCGAATCTTTGATCCGAAAAAATCACAGTTCTTCCAAACCATTGATTGACAACTTGTGCAGTTTCGGTAATTTCAAAAATAGCTGAAAAAGTATATTTTTCTTCTTGAGGTCGTAATGAACAAGCAAAATTAGATAAAACTTCAGGTAACATTGGTACTACTCTATCCACTAAATACACCGAAGTAGCACGTTGATAGGCTTCATCATCAAGAATAGTTCCCTCTTGAAGATAATAAGAAACATCGGCAATATGAATTCCAATTTCGTAATGTCCGTTTTCTAATTTTTTGAAAGATAAAGCATCATCAAAATCTTTAGCATCTTTTGGATCAATCGTGAAAGTCAAAGTATCACGCATATCACGGCGATTTTTAATTTCTTCTTCAGTAATAGAAGTGTCAATTTTTTGAGCAAAAACCTCTACTTCTACCGGAAATTCTGCTGGTAAACCATATTCTGCTAAGATTGCGTGAATTTCGGTATCGTGTTCTCCAGGTTTTCCTAGAACTTTAACCACAGTTCCAAAAGGACTATCGGCTCTTTTTGGCCAATCTTCAATATGAACTAAAACTACATCACCTTGCTCTGCTTCTCCTAATTTATCTTTCGGGATAAAAATATCGGTGTACATTTTTGGATTAGCAGTTGAAACAAAAGCAAAATTCTTTTGAATATCAATTACACCAACAAAATCTGTTTTTTTTCTTTCGATAACTTCAATAACTTCACCTTCTGGTCTTCTTCCTTTTCTTCTATTATAAACATAGACTTTTACGGTATCTTTATCTAAAGCTCTGTTTAAATTATTTGTTGGAATAAAAACATCTTCTTCTAATTCTGGACAAACAAAATAAGCTGTTTTTCGTCCAGTCATATCAATAGTTCCTTCGTAATAATCTTGACTAATAGCTTTGATTAGATATTTTCCTGGATCAGTTTCAGTAATTTTTTTTTGTGAAGCAAGAATTTTTAAATCCCTAATAATTTCGTTTCTGCTTTTAGTATCGTCTTTCTCTAAAATAGCAGCTATTTGTTTGTAGTTGAAAGCTTTATTTGAATTTTGTGATAGTATTTTTATAATTTTATTAGAAAAATCTTTCTCTTTATTTTCTGGTTTTCTTAGTTTTTTACTCATAAATGGTTTCTTAAAAGTCTAAAATTACAAAATAGTATTCAGTATAGCGTATTCATCCTCTAGTTTTAAAGAAATAATAACTTTTGTATCTTTATAAAAATTAAAAAAATGGAGGAATTTAAAACCATAGCTATATTCAATTATAATCACGAAATCGTGGTTCTAAAACATCGTTTAGATCAAGAAGGAATTCATTATTTTTTTGAAAATGAAACGATGTCATCGATTGCTCCATTTTATTCAAATGCTTTGGGAGGAATTAAACTAAAAATTCATCCAAACGATTTTGATTCGGTTCAAAATATTTTAGACGAATTAAATACTAATTTGAATATTGTTTAAATTTTAAAGTTGTCAACATCTATTAAAAACAACAAAAAGAAAAAGAAATTTAAATTAATTTTTTAATGGTTATTATAGCGTGTTAATAGTTACAATAACTTTATTTTAAATATCAATATTTTGTGGTTATTTGTTTTTATATATAGTTGTTAACATAGTTTTAGAGATATAAAACGTTCATTTTAAAGTAAATTTAAAAAACAATTAACAACGGTTAATAATTTAAAAACAGATGATTTTGTAAATAAGTTTTATTTAAAATTTTGTTAACAATAATGTTTTTTCTATCAATAACTTTTCTAAAAATTCACCAAACTAAATTTGTTTTTTTCATCTCGATTTTGGATTACGTTTTTATTTAATACAAACAAGAAATACTTCTGAATTTCTATCTAAAGTTATAAACATTAAATGTTAATTTAAGGTTAACTGATTATCAATCATTTACAAAACACTATTAACATTACATTAAATTAACAATTTATTTACATTACACCTTTTAATTTAAAGAAATTAATACAAAATTAATTTTATTAAAAACATAAGTTGTTAATAGCAATGAGGTTGCATATTTAAATTATTTAATCAATATAAATTACAAATCTTCGTTTCTTTCCTTAAATTTGCGCAACTCAACAAATAAATAAAATATGAAAATCTCCATAGGAAATGATCACGCTGGACCAGATTATAAAAAAGCAATTGTTCAATATTTAGAAACGAAAGGATATGAAATTACTAATTATGGAACCGACTTAGAAGCTTCTGTAGATTATCCAGATTTTGGTCATCCTGTAGCAAAAGATGTTGCTGAAGGAAAAGCAGATTTTGGAATTGTGATTTGTGGTTCAGGAAACGGAATTGCAATGACTGCAAATAAACACCAAAAAGTTCGTGCCGCTTTATGTTGGATGAAAGAAATTGCTGTTTTAGCTCGACTACATAATGATGCTAATGTTATAAGTATTCCTGCACGTTATACTTCAATTCAGCAAGCTGTAGAAATGGTTGAAACTTTTATAAGTACTGAATTTGAAGGAGGAAGACATCAAACAAGGGTTAATAAAATTAGTTGTTAAAATATTTTGGAACACAATCACGGTCACATTCATAAAAAAGAAGTACAAGGAAAAAATCTTTTATTTTCGATTATTTTAAATCTTGTAATCACAATTGCCCAAGTTATTGGTGGACTTATTTCAGGGAGTTTAGCTTTAATTTCCGATGCCTTACATAATTTTTCCGATGTTCTTTCTTTGGTTTTTAGTTATTTAGCTTTTAAATTATCTAGAAAAAAAGCCTCAATCAATCAAACTTTTGGATACAAAAGAGCGGAACTAATTGCGGCTTTTGTAAATGCAATGACATTAATAATAGTTGCATTATTTTTGGTTTACGGAGCTACCGAACGTTTTTTTAATCCACATAAAATAGCTTCTGAATTAGTAATTTGGCTTTCTCTTTTAGGAATAATCGTAAATGGTTTGTCTGTTTTAATGTTAAAACAAGATGCGGATAAAAACCTAAATATGAAATCGGCTTATTTGCATTTGTTTACAGATATGTTGGCTTCGGTTGCAGTATTAGTTGGCGGCTTGTTGATGAAATATTTTCAATGGTATTGGGTTGATAGCGTAATGACGTTGATTATTGCCATTTATTTAATAGTTGTAGGTGTTGATTTACTTATAAAATCTACACAAATGCTAATGCTTTTTACACCTGATCACATCAATATTAATAAAATTATTGCTGAAGTACACAAAATCTCAGGTGTTGGTAAATTGCACCACATTCACGTTTGGTATCTTAACGAAGAGGAACTGCATCTTGAAGCCCATCTGGATTGTCAGGAAGACATAAAAATGTCTGAATTTAATGAAATATTGCATAAAATAGAGCACGTTTTATTCGATAAATTCCAAATTAACCACATCAATATTCAACCTGAATATAAAAGGGAAGAAGTTTCCAAGGATTTTATTGTTCAGGATTAGATTTTACAAAAAAAGGGTGCTTTGCACCAAAAATTATATAAGCTCGGTCGAAAACCGGGCTTTTTTTATAATGATTTTCAATGGTTTAAATATAAATAACCTGCCAAAAGTTGCATAACTATAATTAACCAAAATTTTAAGAGATAGCTTTTTTTAGAAGTTTTATGTCTAAAAATAAGCATCGCTAAACCCGAACCAATCGTTCCTCCAAAGAAAACAAAACTTAACAAAGGACGTTCTGAAAATCTTCGTTTTTGGGCTTTTGCCAAATGTTTGTCATAAGCTGTTAAGGTAAAAGCGATTCCGTTCAAAATCAAAAAATAGCAGAATAAAATATTCATTTAACTAAAATTAAGTTTCAAAGATATTATTTTAGCTGTTCGAAAAATAATCCAAAAATGACCAACATACAATTCATAGCCAAGTCTGTACAAACAGCAGCCATAAACATTCAAAAAACAGTCGAACTTTTGCAAGAAGATTGCACCATTCCGTTTATTTCCCGTTATCGAAAAGACACTACAGGAAATTTGGATGAAGTTCAAATAGAACAAATTGCCAAACTTCAAAAAGATTATGAAGTTATTGTAAAGCGAAAAGAAGCAATTTTAAAATCGATTGAAGAGCAAAAAGCATTAACGCCAGAATTGGATAAAAAAATCCAAGAAAGCTTTGATTTGCAAGAGTTGGAAGATTTTTATTTGCCATTCAAAAAGAAGAAAAAAACCAAGGCCGATGTCGCCCGTGAAAACGGATTGGAACCTTTGGCCAAAATCATAATGGCTCAAGGAAATGAAGATGTCGATTTTATTTCGACCAAATACATCAATGACAATGTGATTAACGAAGATGCTGCTTTGCAAGGAGCACGTGACATTATCGCCGAATGGATTAACGAAAACATTTATGTTCGTAAACAGTTGCGAAGACTTTTTCAACGAAAAGCAACCATCACGACCAAGGTGGTAAAAACAAAAAAAGACGAACAAGATGCCCAAAAATTCAATCAATATTTCGATTGGTCAGAACCTTTGACAAAAGCACCTTCACACAGATTGTTGGCGATGCTTCGTGCCGAAAACGAAGGCGTTATCAAGTTTAAAGTAGAAGTAGATATTGACGAAGCCTATGATATTATTGATGAATTGGTTTTAAAAGGTCAAAATTCAAGTACGCCACACGTACAATTAGCCATTGAAGACAGTTATAAAAGATTGCTGAATCCAGCTATTTCCAATGAAGCTTTGCAAGAAGCCAAAGCGAAGGCTGATGTCAATTCGATTCAGGTTTTTGCTAATAATTTGGGACAATTATTGCTTGCGCCACCTTTGGGAGAAAAACGAATTTTAGCCATTGATCCGGGATTTAGAAGCGGTTGCAAAATAGTTTGTCTCGACGAAAAAGGAGATTTGTTATACAATGAAACCATTTATCCGCACGCGCCACAAAATGAAACAGCAATGGCGATGAAAAAGATAAAATCGATGGTCAATGCGTATTCAATCGATGCTATTTCAATCGGAAACGGAACAGCTTCACGCGAAACGGAATTCTTTATCAAAAAAATCGCTTTCGACAAGCCGGTTCAGGTTTTCATCGTTTCAGAAGCAGGAGCATCGGTATATTCCGCCTCGAAAATTGCGCGAGAGGAATTCCCTAATTATGACGTGACGGTTCGTGGTTCGGTTTCTATTGGAAGGCGATTGTCGGATCCTTTGGCCGAATTGGTAAAAATTGACCCGAAAGCAATAGGAGTGGGACAGTATCAGCACGATGTGGATCAAACGAAACTCAAAGAAGAATTAGACAATACGGTAATTCGTTGCGTGAATTCGGTTGGAATAAATATCAACACGGCGAGCAAGCATTTGTTGAGTTATGTGAGTGGAATAGGAGAGAAGTTGGCCGAAAATATCGTGCAATATCGCTCGGAAAACGGTCCTTTCGAGGATAGAAAACAGCTTAAAAAAGTGCCTCGTTTGGGAGAGAAAGCCTATCAGCAAGGAGTTGCATTTATCCGAATTTCGAATGCTAAAAACCCGCTGGATAATTCAGCCGTGCATCCTGAAGCTTATGGAATTGTAGAGAAAATGGCAAAAGATTTAAAACTTTCCGTAAATGATTTGATTGCCAATAAAGAGAAAACGGCTTTAATAAAACCAGAGAATTATATCACACCAGAAATTGGTTTATTAACATTAAAAGATATTATCAAAGAACTCGAAAAACCTGGATTAGACCCAAGAAAATCGGCTAAAGTTTTCGAATTTGATCCGAATGTAAAAACGATTAAAGACTTAAAAACTGGAATGGTTTTACCCGGAATTGTCAACAACATTACCAATTTTGGTTGCTTTGTAGATATTGGAGTTAAAGAAAGTGGATTGGTACACATCTCTCAGCTCAAAGCAGGCTTTGTAAGCGACGTAAATGAAGTGGTGAAGTTACACCAACACGTTACCGTAAAAGTCACGGAAGTAGATGAAGATAGAAAGAGAATTCAGTTGACGATGGTTTTGTAAACGAAAATCTTCGTATTTTTGTTACTAATTGAAAATAAAATGGAAAAGAAAAAAGTAGTTGAACAGGAAAACAAAGAGCATTCTTATTTCTATTCTTTAGAATTAGAAGGTATTAATTGTTTTAAAGACAAACAAACTTTAGATTTATCTGATGGGAATGGCAATTATTCACCTTGGACAATTATTTTGGGAGATAATGGTACCGGGAAAACTACTTTGTTGCGGGTTTTAGATAGGATGCAGCCAGTAGAAGCCACGCACGAAAATCAATTATTTTCAAATCCTAAATTTGCTTTTGAATTTATTTTATCAAATTCAAAAATAGATAATTCAAATGCAAAGCTATTTATTAAAAAAAATGATTCTAATGCTTTTCTATCTTTAAGATTAAAAGATGGAATTGCTAAAATGCTAGGCTATAAAGAAGTAAATTCTTTCTTGATTTCTTATGGAGCATCTAGAAGAATGAGCAAAAGCACAAGTCTTTCTCAATTAGAGGAAAGTAAAAATAAAATCACTTCTCTTTTTGACGAAAGTATTGATTTAATAAATTCCGAAGAATGGTATTTGCAGAAATATTTAGCATTTTCGACTAGCGAAAGTGGTATTAAAATTAAATTAAAGCAACAATTAGATTTGATTTCTAAAATTTTAATCGATTTTTTACCCGATGTTTTAGGTATTCGAATCAAAGAAATTAAAACTTTAATCGAAAAAGCGTCTTTAGAAGTAAAAATCAATGAAAATGAATGGATAAATCTGCGAGATTTAAGTTTTGGTTATCAAACCTTAACAGCTCTAATTGTTGATATTGCTTCCAAAATGATGGAACAATATCCAAATAGTGATAATCCATTAGAAGAACCTGCAATTATTTTAATTGATGAAATCGATTTGCATTTGCATCCCAAATGGCAACGAACGGTTATCAATAAATTATCAGAACATTTTCCTAAAGCGCAGTTTATAGCTACTTCACACAGTCCGTTGATTGTACAAGCTGCTTTAGACAAGAAAGCCAATATTGTGGTTTGTAGAAAAGAGGGAGATAAAGTAATTATTGATAATGATCCAGACGAAGTAAAAGGCTGGAGAATAGATCAAATATTAATTTCGGATTTATTTGAAGTTGAAAGTCCAAGATCTAAAACTACACAAGAAATGCTAGATGAATATGTGATTTTGAAAGGGAAGTCAAAACTTACTAAAAAGGACAAAGAAAAAATAGAAGAATTAGCTCCAAATATTGAAAAAGCATATCCAAATTCTACATCTGATTTAGATGATAAATTATCCAAATTTGCTGAAAAATATTTAAAATGATACAGGTAGCTAGAACAAATAAACCAGATGTTTTAGATCAAAATGCTGAAAATTGGACAATTGAATATTTGAAAGCCAAACAAATTTATGAAGAATCAAAAACAGCCGAACACAAAAAAAACTTTCAAAACATAGAAAAACGCTATAATCAAAGTGAGGTTAAAGATTCTTTAAAAGTAATGTTTAAGAAGAAATGTGCTTTCTGCGAAAGTCATATAACTCATATAGATTATGGACAAATAGAGCATTTTAAACCAAAATCAAAATACCCTGACTTATGTTTTGAATGGAATAATTTTTTGATTTCGTGTCCAATATGTAATGGTAAATCAAATAAAGGAGATAAATTTCCTTTAGAACAAGAAGGTGGACCGTTTATTAATCCCGTTGATGAAAATCCAGACGATTTTTTGAAATTTGAGTTTGATGAGATTACAAAGACTTTTTTAATTTTCCCCAAAAATAATAGAGCTGTCACTACAATCAAAGAGCTTGGTTTAAATAGAGATGATTTGGTAGAAAACAGAACAATTGAATTATCTAAAATCATTAATGTTCTTGAATTGGTTTTAGATAGAAATCAAAATGAAATTCTGCAAAAATTTATTGATACATTTTCTGAAAAGGATCAGTATTTTGCTTTTATTAAAACTATTTTCGAAAAGATAGAAAATTAGAACAGTCAATCGAAATAGAAAACGAATCCAGTTGACGATGGTTTTGTAAAATGTTTATTTCCGTCACTTAATTGACGGAAATTAATAAAATTACGTCAATTAATTGACGGAAATAGATAAATAAGCTATCTTTGTGCTGTTTAAAATCTAAATTTTATGGAAATAGACAGATTGGCACTTGATTTAGTTTTGCGAAAAATACAAGCCAACAAAGTAATTGTACTATTGGGAGCAAGACGAGTGGGCAAAACCGAACTTATTAAGAAACTCATAGAAAAAGTAAATGAGAAAGTACTTTTTTTAAACGGAGACGATATAGAATCGCATAATTTATTAGAAATTCAGAGTACGGCAAATTTTAAAAGATTGCTTGGAGATACCAAATTTTTGATAATTGATGAAGCACAAGAAATACCTGCTATTGGCAAAAAACTAAAATTGATGGTGGACACTATCGAAGATTTGAAAATTTTGGTAACGGGTTCTTCAGCGTTTGAAATAAACAATCAATTAGGAGAACCACTGGTTGGACGAATGAAAACAGTTAATTTATTTCCAATTTCACAAATAGAATATGCAAAGAATGAAAATTTACTCGAAACCCGAAATAACCTCGAAGACCGATTAATATTGGGAAGTTATCCCGAATTGAGCCATATTACAAATCGAGAAGATAAAATAAGTTATTTAAAAGAATTGGTAAACACCCAATTGTTACGTGATATTTTTGCTTTTGAAGGCATCAAAAAGAGAGACAAAATTATTGCGTTGCTCCAGATTATTGCCTTTAGAACGGGTAGTGAATTATCACTCGAAAGTGTGGGGCGTGATTTGCAAATCAGCAAAAACACCGTCGAAAAGTATTTGGATTTATTTACCAAAGTATTTATAATTTACAGCGTGTCCGGATTCAGTAGAAATAGAGACAATGAAATCACTAAAATGAAAAAATGGTATTTTGTGGATAACGGTATTCGAAATGCCATTATCAATTCGTTTAATCCATTAAATAGTAGAGAAGATGTTGGTAAGCTTTGGGAAAATTATTTGAATTCAGAAAGAATAAAAAAAATGAGTTATACCGAAAATTTTGTTCACGACTATTTTTGGCGCACCCATACCAAACAAGAAATAGATCGAATAGAAGAAAAAGACGAAAGGTTGTCGGCTTTTGAATATAAATACGGAAAAGCAAAAGCAAAAATTCCAACTGAATTTGCAAAGTCGTATCCAGAAGCAAGTTTCGAAATCATCAATCAAGAGAATTATTTAGATTATATACTTTGAAAACGAATCCAGTTGACGATGGTTTTGTAAAAACAGTTATCTTTGTTTTATGAAGAAAGAAATAACCATAAACGACTTTTCGAAACATCTTTTTTGGGATGTGGATTTGAATTAAATAAATACCAATCATTTTTTATACAAAGAGTTTTGGAATATGGAAAAATGAAAGATTGGAATTTAATTAAAGACTTATATGGAATGGAAGCAATTAAAGAAGCGTCTTTAAACGCAAGGTCTTTAGATGCTGTTACACTTTCATTTGTTTCAACACTATTTAATATCAATAAAACTGAATTCAGATGCTTCAAACACAGACAGTTGTTCCAGAACTTATGGAACTCTTAAGAAAATTAATGAAAGTTGAATTTTTTTCGAATTTTTATTTAGTTGGAGGCACTTCATTATAGTTGCAAATTGGACATAGAAACTCAATTGACATTGAGTTATTTGGAAAACAAGAAATAGATCCAGAATTATTTACAAATTTATTGAATAATTATGGAAAAACTGAGGTTACGAAAAGCTCAAAAAACATTTTAATAACCGATGTTGCAGGAATTAAAGTTGATTTTGTAAATTATCAATATAAAATTTTAGATAAACCACTTGAAATAGAAGGAATTAGGATGCTTTCAAAAGCTGATGTTGCAGCAATGAAACTAAACGCTATTGCTGGTAGAGGAAGCAAAAAAGATTTTACTTTAAAACAAATGATGGGATTTTACAACGAAAAATATTTTGATGGTTCAGAATTTATGGTCTTGAAAAGTCTATATTATTTTGAAGAAGCGGATTCGCAACCACAAACCAAAATGTTCAAAGATTTCAACTGGGAAAGCTGTAAACAAAAAATAATTGAAGAAGTCTTGAAATTACAATAGGTTCAATAAACTAAAATTCCAAACCCATAAACGAAATTGTTTGGAGTTTGGAATTTTTTTCCTTTTAAAATTAAAGAAATTTATTCTTTAGTTTCGTCTGCTTTTTTATCAGCTGGTTGATCGTCTTTTGCAGCATTTTTGAATTCTTTAATTCCACTACCCAAACCTTTCATTAATTCTGGAATTTTTTTACCTCCAAAAAGCAATAAAACAACAGCTAATATAACAAGGATTTCCGTTACGCCTAATCTTCCCATAATTAAATAATTTATTGCCGAAGCAAATTTGTAATAAATATGAAGGCAAAGGTATATAGAAATACTTTACCTAAATTCATTTTAGCCTAATTATTTAGTTTATGATGCGTTAAAAATTTGGTAATTTTTTCATTTGCCATAAATTTCAATTAGTAAAACGGCAAGTGATTTCAAGACTTTAATTATTATATTTGTAACATAAACTTATAAAATGCCAGAAAAAAGACTTAAAAGAAGAAAACTCCACAATAAATTATTCACAAAAAACCGTTTGGTTATTTTGAATGAGGATACATTTGAAGAACTTTTTTCTTTCAAACTGAATCTGATGAATGTTTTTGTAACGGTAACTATTAGTGCTATTTTATTGATTTTGTTTACCACTTATATTATCGCTTTTACTCCTTTGCGCGAGTTTATTCCGGGTTATTCTTCTTCTAAATTAAAAAGAGATGCCACCGTATTAGCTTTAAAATCGGATTCATTATCCAATGAATTAAAGAAAAACGAAGCCTATATACAATCGATTCAAAAAGTGTTGACAGGCGAATTAGAGTATGCAAAATTCAATAAAGATTCCATTTTAGCGACAAGCAGCGAAGCACCATCAAAAGTTGATTTATCGCCATCAAAAGAAGAATTAGAATTACGGGATCAAGTGGCAAATGAGGAAAAAACCAATCTTCCAAAAGAGAAGAAAAAAACAAAAAAATAAATGTCATTAAAACCTTTTTTTGCTAAAATTTTTGCCCGCTACATTTATCGAAAAACGCAACTTTGGGCAACAAATCCAATTGCAACGCAGCAACAAGTTTTCGAGAATTTAATTCGTCAAGCGAAAAAAACAAAGTTTGGTATTGACCATCATTTCGACCAAATAAAAATCTTCGAAGATTTTACCAAAAACGTTCCCGTTAGAGATTATGAAGAGTTGAAACCTTATATTGAAAAAGTTGTAAAAGGCGAGGAAAATATTCTTTGGAAAGGTAAACCGCTCTATTTTGCCAAGACTTCAGGAACCACTTCAGGCGCAAAATATATTCCGCTTACCAAGGAATCGATGCCATTTCATATTGAAGCAGCTCGAAACGCAATTCTGCATTATATTCACGAAACAGGAAAAGCCGATTTTGTCGACGGAAAAATGATTTTCTTACAAGGAAGTCCAATTTTGGAAGAAAAAAACGGAGTAAAATTGGGAAGATTATCCGGAATTGTGGCGCATTTTATCCCGAAATATTTACAAAAAAACCGAATGCCTTCTTGGGAAACTAATTGTATTGAAGATTGGGAAACTAAAGTTAATGCCATTGTCGAAGAAACATTCAACGAAGATATGACAGTGATTTCTGGAATTCCTTCTTGGGTGCAAATGTATTTCGAAAAATTGCATCAAAAAGGAGGGAAGCCTGTGGGCGAAATTTTTAAAAATTTCAAATTGTTTATTTATGGCGGTGTAAATTACGAACCTTATCGAGCCAAGTTCGAAAATTTGATAGGAAGAAAAGTAGATAGTATTGAATTATTCCCAGCTTCCGAAGGGTTTTTTGCTTATCAAGATTCCCAAAAAGAAAAAGGAATGTTGCTGTTGTTGAATTCTGGAATTTTCTATGAATTCATCAAAAGTGACGAATTTTATTCTGAAAACCCAAAAAGGCACACCATTGGCGAAGTTGAATTAGGAGTCAATTATGTTTTGATAATTTCGACAAATGCAGGACTTTGGGGATACAATATTGGCGACACAATTCAGTTTACATCTTTGAAACCGTATCGCATAATTGTTTCAGGAAGAATCAAGCATTACATTTCAGCTTTTGGCGAACACGTGATTGGAAAAGAAGTCGAAAGTGCTTTGCAAGAAGCCACAATTGGAACAACAATTCGCATCAACGAATTTACGGTTGCACCACAAATTACTCCAAAGGAAGGTTTGCCATACCACGAATGGTTTATCGAATTTGAAAATGAACCTGAAAATCCAGATGCTTTTGCGGAAGCATTAGACAACGCAATGCGCAAACAAAATATGTATTACGATGATTTGATTGTGGGTAATGTTTTGAGAAAAGTCGTTGTTACCAAAGTCGTTAAAAACAGCTTTCAAGATTATATGAAATCCATTGGAAAATTGGGTGGGCAAAATAAAATTCCTAGACTAAGCAATGATAGAAAAATTGTGGATTTGCTGAGAGGAGCTTAGAACTTCCTCGTTTTTATACTATTAAAAGGAATTAATTTTTACTTTTTGCTGCTTTCGGACTGTAAACATATCCAAAACTTAATTCGCTAAAATCAGCTTGCCCCAAATTTGCATTAATATTTGTGGCAAGAAATAGATTGTGAAGCGGCGATTTTTTTGTATTTAAGGCATAATATCGAAGACCAAGTCGAGTAGAAATTACATTCTTAAATTTGTCTTTTACCCCAAATTCTCTTGGATAATAGGTAAGACCATCATTTAATTGCCAATCCATTTTATAAGCTGGTTTATATAAGTTGACACCTAATTCAGCTTCTAAACTGATATGATTCATTAAAATCTCAAAATTGGAAAAAATTCCCAATGCAGATGAATATTGTATCGGAGCTTTTTTAAAATTTGGAAACTTGTCGTTTATAATTTGCCCATCTTCCTTGATATAATCGTAATAATCTTCGTAGAAATGATAATACAATCCTAATCCATATTTGTATGTTTTGTGTTTAATTTTTCCAAATGAAAATGAAGAAGTAAGCACACCCTTTTGAGCATCATAATTTCTTGACAAAACCTTTATTCCTATACCAAAACGTGTTGAAAAATAGTTTTGGACATCACGACCATTGTTCGTTTCGGCTAGTTTATTGACTAATATAGGTGCTTGTGTTTTAGGAAAATAAAGTTCGGTTTTTATTGTTGCTAAAGCAGAATTTAAACCATGATTGGGTAATCGTGTGTGTCCATTAGAAAAATGGGTTAGTCCAGCCCCTATTTTTATGGCATAGTCTTTTGTTTGTATAAGGCTGTAATACATAAAAACACGAAATGCCCATGTAATATGAGTGGTTATGCCATAATTTCCTGGATTTGTTACTTTATCAAATATAACTGTGGTATAGGAACCACCTAGACCTGCTTGAAAACGGATTCTTTTGGTAAAACTATCGAAAACACCGCAGTCAAAAAAAGGCATCAATGTTAATCCGACGCCAAGTTGTTTAGGATTTCCAAAATCAGAATAAGAAAACATTAATCCAGTTTTAGGATAATTTAAATGTTTTGCCCAAAGATTATTATCTCCGTATGTGGATATGCCATAAGTTAAATCAAAGCTTTGTTGCTGTTTGGAATCGGGAAAAATACTTAATGATGGAATTATTTTCCCTAAAGAATATCCCAATCCAATAAAGGAATAATTGCTATTGCTACTTGGTTTACTTTCTTGAGCTTTAACGGGAACATAATAAAAAAGAAGTAATAATGGAATAAATTTTTTTAAAAACATATTTTAAATAAGTATCGTATTATTTTACTTCAAAGAAAGTAAATAATTTTGTTTTTTTTGTATGAAGCATTATAATTTTATAGATACGTGTGCGTTTATAAATAATTTTGCAGGTATCGTAGAAAAATTTTTAAAATTAAGAAGCTTTAAATTATAGATTATTTTTAGGCGAATTTCAGTCTGGCAAAAATGATTTTCAATATGAAATGAAATCCATTGGAAAATTAGGAGGACAAAATAAAATTCCGAGATTGAGTAACGATAGAAAAATCGTGGATTTATTAAAATAAAAAATGAAAAAAACACTTTATTTTTTTCTATTATTTACCTGTTCAATTTCATCTCAAATAAAAGGAGTTGTAAAAGACAGCCTTACTGGAAAACCAATTCCGTATGTAAATATTTGGGTCGAAAACGAAAATGTTGGCTCAACTTCTGAGGAAAATGGAACATTTAATATCAACACTACGGTCAAAAATAAAAGTTTAATTTTTTCAACCTTAGGATACAAGAAGAAAATTATCAAGGCTTCAGAATCTTCAGAAGTTAATTTAACACCAATTGCTTATTCCTTAAATGAAGTTGTAATTTCGAAAAGCATTGGAACTAAAGAAATAGAAATTGGTAAAACCCATAGCGAAATTTTTCAAGCATTCGATAATGGACCAAAGATCGATACCAAATATTTCCCTTATTTTCCTGCTTATAAAAAAACAAAATACATCAAACAAGTTTCCATTTATACCGACAGTAGAATTGAAAATGCCATCATTAAAATTCACTTTTATAATGTTGATTCTGATGGTTTTCCTAGCGAAGAACTTCTTGACAAAGATTGCGTTGTTACTGTAAAAAAAGGAACAAGAACCAACCGATTTGATTTAACCGAATTTAATTTAAAATTTCCAAAAAACGGCCTTTTTGTAGGCTTTGAAAAATTGTTGGTAGAAAAAAACAAAGTCGAAAAAACCATTACAGATTTTAACACAAACATCACACAAACACAAAAAACCTATTATCCTTTTGTTCTTTATAATTATGTGGAAAGAGATTTTATTTATTCTTTTTCTGGAGGAAAATGGAATAGAAAATCAAAGGAAAACAATAACGACTCTCTGGGTAAAATGATGATAAATGAACCAGTAATAAATCTTATTTTAACCAACTAAACTATAAAAGCCTTACATTTGCAGGTTACAAAATAAAAACTAATGAAAGAAATAAAAAATATATCAAGATCAAGAGCGCAAGAATCATCGGCGGCAATCGAAAAAATGTACATCACAATGCGTCATTTATTTAACCGCGGTTTTTATAAACCAATGGGAGTTTCTGGCGAAACATTGCGCGAAGCATTGCTTTCTTTGCGACCAGAAATTTATGGAAATATAGGCGAAGAAAAAGTAGAATTGAATGGGCTTTTATATGTTATAGAGCGTCTCCCGGTTGGAATTGAAGAATGTAGATTTATCAATTTAACTTCAGACGAAGGATATTCGAAATCACATTTTCAAGCAATAATTCCTCCAAAAAGAAAAAGAAATTGTTATCGCATTGACGAAGAACAAATGAATGTCGAAATTACCCGTGGACGTTCGGACATTTATGATATTTTGACGCATTTAACGTTCATTTTCATTGAATCTCACAAGATAAGAAACAGAGTTTTATTGGATGATGCTGGCGAAGTTTCTCGTGATTGGCAAAAATTAGAAATAGCAGTTTCACAAAAAAAGAAACTTACACAAATAGAAAAAGAGAAAGCTGTATCACACGCTGCCAATATTCTTGGAAGAACTTTTATAGAAGTTTTGGATATTTATGATGCCTTTGGAACTGAATTATCACCAGATCGTTTTTTACACGTTATTTATTGGTTGGGAAAATTAGCCATCGAAGAAATTGTTGATGACAATAAAAGAACAATAACTTTTAGTCCAATTTTAAGAGAAAGGCTTGGACATCATATTCACGGCGAAATTTGGGCAACTAATATCAAGGAAGTTTTAAAAGAAAACCAACTTTTAGACCGTCCAATTCATATTATTAGTGCCAATATGCACAGCGTTATGAATTCCATTTTTGCCACAACTGTCTTAAAAACCAAGTTTAAAGACAAATCAGATTTCTTTATTTATGAAGAATTGAGTAAATCAGGGGCTTATGAAGTAAGAGATAAAGTAGAGGAATTTGCAAAAAAATACGGAATGATTTCAGTTCCAGATGCTTCTGGAACTAACATCGATGTTCAAATTTTTGACACAGCGAAAATTGATTGGGCAAAATCATCTTTTCCAACAGCTAAAACAGGAGCTAAAAAACCGGTAATTATTGTTATGGATTATGCTTTTGGCGAACAAGCTTATGAAACTATCGATGAATTATTGAAGCCTTTCAAGAAAAATAACAGTTTAATTAATGTTGAATCAGTTTCCATAATGGGAAAAGCTGGAATTCTAGAAGGTGGAAAAGGCGATATAATGATTCCGACAGCTCACATCAATGAAGGAACAGCGGACAATTATTTCTTTAATAACGAATTAAAAGCAGCAATGTTTGAAGGAAATGAAATTGCCGTTTTTGAAGGTCCAATGGTTACTGTTCTAGGAACTTCTTTGCAAAATAAAGATTTATTGAAGTTCTTTCACGAATCGACTTGGGGAGTGATTGGACTGGAAATGGAAGGCTCTTATTATCAAAAAGCCATTCAATCTGCATCAAAAATCAGAAAAAGTATTCCTAAGGATGTGAAAGTGAGATACGCTTACTATGCTTCTGATAATCCTTTAGAAACTGGAAGCACATTAGCTTCAGGCGGATTGGGAACAACAGGTGTGAAACCCACATATTTAATTACCATCAAGATATTAGAACAAATTTTTAATGTAAAATGAAAGATTTTTCTAAACACATAAATTAGTGAAGACTAAAACAGGAAGGTATTCAGGCTACATTCGCCCTTTTTCTTATTTGATTGATTTAATTATCATCAATGTATTGGCTCATTATATTATGCCATTTCATACAAATGAAATCTATTATTCAGTTTTCATAAGTTCTACCTGGTTTATTATTGCTGCTAATCTTGGTTTTTATGAGGTGTATCGATATACTAAGGTTATTGCAATCTTAAATTGTACCTTAAAACAAGGAACTATTTTCACCTTATTTTGTCTTTTTTTAGAATATTTCTATTCCGAAACAGGCAATCAAAAAAAGGTGGCTTTGTTTGTCTTTACCGCCCTGTTCTTGATAGTATCATTTAAGCTTTTTATTTATTATTTTCTTAGAAAATTCAGAGTATTATTTGGCGGAAATTTCAGAACTGTTGTATTGTTGGGTAACTATAAAAACATTAATCCATTAAAAATGTTTTTTACTGAAAACCCAGATTATGGCTATAAATTAATTAAAATATTTACTTTAGAAGAGCATAAAAAACAACGAATTGACGAATGCCTTTCCTTTGCTTTAGAGAATAAAACAGATGAAATATATTGTTCAATGACCGATTTATCAGATAGTCAAATAAATAATATCATAGATTTTGCAGATAATAATCTAAAGACCTTAAAATTTATTCCTAATGAAAAGCAAATTCTTTCAAGGAGTGTAAAGTTCGAATACTATGATTATATTCCTGTTATTTCCTTGAGAAACATTTTGCAAGACGAAACTTTAAATAAAATCATTAAACGTGTTTTTGACATTATTTTTTCTATGATGGTAATCATAGGTTTGTTGTCTTGGCTAACACCAATTTTAGCTTTTTTAATCAAATGGGAATCAAAAGGACCTGTATTTTTTATTCAAAAAAGAAACGGACTCAATTATAAAGAGTTCAATTGTTATAAATTCAGGTCGATGGAGCTAAACGCCCAGGCAGATTTAGAACTTGTTTCTAAAAATGATGTTCGAATAACCAAAGTGGGCAGGTTTATAAGGAAAACTAGCATTGACGAACTCCCTCAATTTTTCAATGTTTTATTAGGTGAAATGTCAGTAGTACGACCAAGACCCCACATGGTAAGTGTGGCAAACTTATATGCTTCAAAAGTAGATAAATTTATGGTTCGTCATTTTGTTAAACCTGGAATTACAGGACTTGCGCAAACAAATGGCTACCGAGGGGAAGTAGAATCAGATGAAGATATCATCAATAGAGTGAAATATGATATTTTTTATATGGAAAACTGGTCCATTTTATTAGACATTAAAATCATCTTTATTACACTCTTTAATATGTTAAAAGGGGATGAAAAAGCATATTAAAACACACCTTTTTTAATCAACTCTTTTATTTGATAATTCAGATCAAAATTGGTTTGAGCGTAATCAAAAATCTGTTTTTTCATCATTTGAATTTGGACTTTACCTGTTTTTGAGATTTCAATTAAAAATGAATTTAAACTTTCAAAATTTCCAACTTCTGCAACCCAACCTAAAGTATTTTCTTTAACAATGGTTTCACCTTCGCCACCGCCAAAATAAAGTATCGGGAATCCCAATGCACCATATTCGAATATTTTTGAAGGGACAGAGCCGTAAATTCTTGTTTTTAGAGGAACAATAGCAATGTCAAAAGTTTGTAGTTTTTCGTGAAGCATATCGCGTTCTAGCATTCCGTGAAAAAAGATTTTTTTCTGTGGATTTTGCTTAATCAGTTCTTCTATTTGA
This sequence comes from Flavobacterium sp., assembly GCF_028712645.1. Taxonomy (GTDB): domain Bacteria; phylum Bacteroidota; class Bacteroidia; order Flavobacteriales; family Flavobacteriaceae; genus Flavobacterium. The sequence continues at coordinate 21,878 of NZ_JAQTPQ010000010.1, forward strand.
AGTTTTTCAGCACCGTTACCAAAAATATGTAATTCAATATTTAAACCTTCTAATTCTATTTTTTGACATAATTCAAAAACGCCTTGAGCCACACCCAACAATCCTGCATAGAAAAGTTTTATAGGTTCGTTTACATTAGTTATTAAATCCATTTCCGAAGTTTGATGATCAGGAAAATTGCGATACAAATGGCATTCTTTTTTTGGAAATAGCGATTGAATATGTGTAATTATTTCATTGGATTGACCAAATATTAAAGTAGCTTTCGAATAAATAAACTGTTCAAAAAACAAGGAAATTTTATGAGAAAAACTATTTTTTTTAAGCGCATTTAATTCAATTGCTGCCAACGGCCAAAGGTCTGAAACATTCAAAATTATTTGTTTTTGCTTTAGCGAAAGCACAAAAACAGAGATAAAAGACAACAACAATGGGGGCGATTGAACAATGACTTTTTCAGGTGTTTTTTTAAACAATAAATAGAAAAAAAGCACACTTGAAAATGACAAAATGGAGAGTGTTCTTTTAAAGATATTTTTGCTCACACTCGGATAAATCCAAAGCCGTTTCACGGTGATATTCTGAAGATTTTCAGTTACTGAAAACTTGCCTTTGTATTCTGGAAACAACGCTCCTTTTGGATAATTTCCCAGCGGACAAATCACGGAAACGTGGTAATTGTTTTGATTTAATTTCAGAGCTAACTGCTCAATTCTATTAGCGGCAGCTCCTTTTTCTGGCGGATAATAATTTGATATAATTAGGATTTTGCCCATTATTTTTCAAGTAGAATATCAATAATTCTTTCTGAAGCTTTCCCATCCCAAAGTTCTGGAATTCCACATTTTTTCTTTCCATTTTTCAAAAACGCTTCAAAATCTTTTTTCAAATTTTCGACCGAAGTGCCCACCAAAGTATTAGTTCCAATGCTTTGCGTTTCGGGTCTTTCAGTATTATTTCGCATCGTAAAACAAGGAATTCCAAGAACAGTAGTTTCTTCCGAAATTCCTCCAGAATCAGTAATTACGGCAAAACTATTTTTGATGAGGTACATAAAATTCAAATAACCTTGTGGTTCCACAAAAAGAATGTTTTTCAATTCCAAATTCGTTTCGCCCAAAATTGCTTTTGTCCTTGGATGAATCGGAAAAACCACTTTTTTGTCGCCAGCCAGTTTATCAATTCCTTGGAGTAATTGAATTAGCGATTGTTCTTCGTCAACGTTTGACGGACGATGCAACGTAAGAATGATGTAATTTCCAGTTTCCAATTGGAATGCTGTCCAAAAAATGGGTTCGAAAATTCGATCCAAATTTTGGTATAAAGTATCAATCATTACGTTGCCCACGAAATGGATGTTAGTTGCATCAATACCATATTTCAATAAATTTTCGGATGCTGAGGTTGAGGTTGTAAAGAAATAATCCGTAATACTATCAGTGACAATTCTATTGATTTCTTCAGGCATTGTCATATCGCTAGAGCGAATTCCTGCTTCGACGTGAGCGACTTTTATATTTTGTTTTTTGGCTACAATAGCGCAAGCCATCGTCGAATTGACATCGCCAACCACCAAAACCAAATCACAAGGATTGTGTTGTAATTCTTTTTCAAAAGCGACCATAATGGCTCCAGTTTGTTCCGCTTGTGAACCACTTTTTACTTCCAGATTACTGTTGGGTTTTGGGATATTCAACTCCTCAAAAAAAGTATCGCTGAGGTTTTTGTCATAATGCTGACCCGTATGCACCAAACGAAAGGAAACATTCACTCCTTCGTTTTGCTTTTTTTCAATCGCCTTGATGATCGGTGCGATTTTGATGAAATTAGGTCTTGCGCCTGCGACTATGGTGATTTTCATTAATTGTTATTTTTTGTAACCAATTTTTGTTCTTGGTTTTTCATTTTCTTTTTTCTCGGTCAATTCATCTAAATAAGAAAAAACTAACTCAATATTTTTGTCGTGGTTTTCTAATTTTTTCTGTATTTGAAGAATATCTATTTTCAAATCAGTGGTGTCCAAAAGCATTTGTCTTACTTTTGAAAATATCCGCATAATTTGAATATTGGTTTGAATGGCTTTATCACTTTTCAAAACACTTGATAACATAAGTACACCGTGTTCTGTGAATGCCATCGGTAAATAACGTAGACCCATCTTATCAGAATTGGAGGTCACAAATTGTGATCTCCAATTTTCAAACTCTGATTTATTAAGTTCAAACATAAAATCTTCGGGAAATCTTGATATATTTCTTTTTACCGCTTGTTTTAAAATTCTTGTTTCAATTCCGTAAAGTGCTGCTAAATCACGATCAAGCATCACTTTTTGGTTTCTAATAAAGTAAATTTTATTAGAAATTAATTCTTCAGAAAGTAGTATTTCGTTTTCCATAAATTATATTTTAATAATTCTTTAAGGTCACAAATTGTGACCTTAAACATTTTGATGTCGCAATTTGCGACTACAAGATTATTTCATCAACGAAACAAATTGTTTTAATTTTCCGCTTTTGCTTCGTTCTAGTTTTTCTTTTCTGACGAATGTAAAAACCAATCCTTTTTCCAAATATAAGGCAATAGCGTCTTCAATTTTGTGGATTTGTTCCAAATTCAATTCGGTTTTGCTCACATATTCAATATCAAAAGTATCAATTTTTGTTTGTTTGATGATAAATTCTTTTACGTTGCCATCGTCTTCGATGATACTTTTGGTTACATAGTAAAAAGTCAATCCAGGCGATTTTTTCCCGCTTGGTAAAATGGCAATATCATTGGTTCGACCAATTAATTTTTTAAGAATTGGTTTTTTTGGCGTGCTTTTCTCATCCAAAATTCCAATGTCGCCAATGTCGTATCGAATAAACGGATGCGCTTTGTTGAACAAGGAAGTAATCACGATGCGACCTTCTTTCCCGTAAGGCAAAACAATATTGTTGTCGTCCAAAATTTCCACAAAAAGTGTTTCGGAATTTACTTGCCATTCGCCGTCCCGATTTTGAAAAGCAATCAAATCCAATTCCGAAGCTCCGTATTCATTGACAACAGGAATGCCAAATTGTTTTTCCAACAGGATTTTGTCTTCCTCAAAAAGCATTTCGGAAGTAACGACACAGACTTTCAAAGTCGGACAAATTTCTTTTAATACAATTTTTTTTTGCCGTAAAAACTTGGCAAACAAAACGATGGAACTCGTGTAACCGTTGATATAATCGAATTTTTTAGATTTGAATTGTTGCAAAAAACCTTCTAAAACATCGTCAGACATATTGAAAATCGAAAATCGAAAACGGTGAAGCAGAAAATCTTTGAAACGTTCTTTTCTGTTGCCAATAAAATCCAATGGAATTCCGTAAAATCGAGCTTGATAAGACGAATTGAAATCAATTCCGTGCCAACCAAATCGATTGATGATGTTGGCCCAAGTTAAAGCGTGTGAGAATTTGTCTTTGGCAAAAATAAAAGGATCACCACTGGAACCTGAAGTTTTATTGATATACACATTTTTCAAAGAAAAACCTTTTGAAAGCCTTTCAATCAAAGGTTTCTGAAAATCTTTCTTAGTCATTATCGGCAAATCATTCCAATTTTGAAAATTAGTTTTGCCAGCAAGCTCTTGATAGGATGAATTATTTTTTAAATGATAGTCAACAATTTCCTTTTTTTTATTTTCAATAAAAATTTCAAATTCTTGTTCGGGAATAGATTGAATTTTTCGCAATTCGGCTTTGGCTTCTTTTATCGGAAAACCATTTAATTGAAGCGATATGTCGAAGAATCGAAACATTTTGTGAATATATTTCATCAAAAATAATATTTACCAACAACTAATGACCTACAACCAACAACTTTTTAAAAATTAATTATTTTTTAAGTCTAAAAGCAATTATTTTTGCCAAACTTAACAACAACACAATGACAATTTTACTTTTAGGTTCAGGAGGAAGAGAACACGCTTTTGCTTGGAAAATGATTCAAAGTCCACTTTGCGACAAACTTTTTGTAGCACCAGGAAATGCAGGAACAGCTTCAATAGCTAATAATGTTAATATAAGTCCAACGGATTTTGATGCTATCAAAGCTTTAGTTCTTGAGGAAAAAGTTGAAATGGTGGTTGTTGGGCCAGAAGATCCATTGGTAAAAGGGATTTTCGATTTTTTCAAAAATGACGAAAGTTTAAAGGATATTCCGGTTATTGGACCATCAAAATTAGGTGCAACTCTTGAAGGAAGTAAAGAGTTTGCCAAAGAATTTCTTTTCAGACACAACATTCCAACTGCGGCTTATGATAGCTTTACAGCTGAAACAGTAGAGAAAGGATGTGATTTTCTAGGAACATTGCAACCTCCTTATGTTTTGAAAGCTGATGGATTGGCTGCAGGAAAAGGAGTTTTGATTATTCAAGATTTGGCGGAAGCCCAAGATGAATTGAGAAATATGTTGGTTGGTCAAAAATTTGGAGACGCCAGTTCAAAAGTGGTTATCGAAGAATTTCTAGATGGAATCGAATTGAGTTGCTTCGTTTTGACCGACGGAAAAAGCTTTAAAATATTGCCAACAGCCAAAGATTACAAACGCATTGGCGAAGGCGACACAGGTTTGAATACAGGCGGAATGGGAGCGGTTTCTCCAGTTCCCTATGTTGATGCAGTTTTGATGGAAAAAATCGAAACACGAATTGTAAAACCAACAATCGAAGGTTTTCAAAAAGATGGAATTGAATATAAAGGGTTTGTTTTTATTGGATTGATCAATGTGAATAACGAGCCAATTGTAATCGAATACAATGTGAGAATGGGCGATCCAGAAACGGAAGTGGTTGTTCCTAGAATGAAATCGGATTTGGTGGAATTGTTTTTGGCCGTTGCCAATGAAAAACTAGACGAATTCGAACTTGAAATTGATGAAAGAAGTGCTACAACTATAGTAGTTGTTTCTGGCGGTTATCCAGAAGATTTTGAAAAAGGAAAAGTGATTTCTGGACTTTCAACTATTGAAGATTCGATTGTTTTTCACGCAGGAACGAAATTAGATAACGGCAATGTGGTAAGCAATGGCGGAAGAGTTTTGACGGTGACCTCTTTTGGAGATAATTTTGAAGAGGCCATAAAAAAATCTTACCAAAACATAGGCAAGCTACATTTTGATAAGATGTATTTTAGAAAAGACATTGGGAACGATTTAAAATAGTTCCCAATGGGGTTTCAATTTCTTAAATTATTATTTCAAGAAAGAATGAGCCGTTGTATCTTGGTTTTCTTCACCGTTATTTTCGTGTAAAACCAATTGTTTGCACCAATATACGATAGCCACGGCACAAATTGCCATAAAAATCCAGTTGATAGTATTGGCAGCAAACCAACTTTTAAGCTCTAATGTTCTTAAAAAATTATGTAAGGCAAAAAAAATGTTTTCAAATAACCATTGAATTCCTTCAAAAAATGCTCTCATCTTTGTACAAGTATTATATTTACAATCGCAAAAGTATAAAATATCCTTATGATAACAAGTGTTTTTAAAAAATCTACACCAATAAATTTAGTTTTGGTAGTAATTTTGATGCTGGTTTTCTTTTTAATCTATCAGTTTCAAGATTTGATATGGGCGAATTCTGTATTATTAATTTTGAAGAAAATAGGATTATTTGTGGTATTGTTGAGCTCTATTTTTGTTATTAATTTCATTGCAAAGAAAAATGGATTAAGCAAAGACAGTAGCTACATTATATTTTTCTACTTCTTATTTTTACTTTTTTTTCCTTCGCTACTTAACGATATTAATTTAATTATTTCCAATTTTTTCGTCTTGTTAGCTCTTCGAAGGTTAATTTCCTTGCAATCGCTGAAGGCGTCAAAAGAAAAAATATTTGATGCATCGCTATGGATTTTTTTGGCATCATTATTCCATTTTTGGAGTATTCTGTTTATGATATTGGTTTTTATTTCAATAATTTTTCACGTCGCCAGAGATTATCGAAATTGGGTTTTGCCTTTTATAGCTTTTTTTGTTGCAGGAATAATTTCGATTCTATTATCAATAATTTTTTATAAAAACCCAGTTAGATTCATAAATACAAATGCAGCAATCAATTTCAAAATAGATTATTTTACCAGTAATTATCAAAACGGAGCTTTGTCAATTTATGCTACAATTGCTTTGTTTTTTGTTATTTCAATGCTTGTTTCATTATCCAATCGACCGCAAGTGCTACATACCTCTTTTAAAAAAATCATTGGATTCTTTTTTATTGGAGTTTTGATTTTTGTTGTTTCTTCTAACAAAAGCAATGATTTATTGGTCTATACAATTGCGCCTTTATCAATAATGGCGACAAGCCATATCGAATTGAAACAGCCAAAACTTCAACAGGAATTGATTTTATTTGTGCTTATTGCGAGTAGTTTATTTGCTTTCTTTTCGCAATTATAATTTATTACCGTAGGCCAAATCTCCAGCGTCGCCAAGTCCAGGAACAATATATTTTTTCTCGTTCAATTTTTCGTCCAAGGTTGCAACCCAAAGATGACAACTATCAGGCAAATGTTTTTCGAGATAGGCAATTCCTTCTGGAGCAGCGATAATTACTGCAATATGAATTTCTTTTGGAAGTCCTTTTTCCATTAATTTATTAAAAACGGCAACCATTGATTGTCCTGTCGCAAGCATTGGATCAATCAGCAGCAAGGTTTTGTTTTCAATATTTGGAACCGCTTGATATTCAACTAAAATATCAAAATAATCATCATTGTTTGGATGATGTCTATACGCTGAAACAAAACCATTTTCGGCATTATCAAAGTAATTTAAAAAACCTAAATGTAATGGCAAACCAGCTCGAAGAATCGAACATAAAACTAGCTTATCCTCAATTTCTGTAGTTTTTTTTATTCCCAGAGGAGTTTGAATTTCGACATTCTTATAATGTAAATCTTTGCTCAATTCATAAGCCATTACTTCGCCAATGCGTTCAATATTTCTTCGAAAACGCATGCTGTCGTGTTGAACATTCACATTCCTGATTTGACCAAGAAAGTGATTAAGAATACTATTGTCGTCAGATAGATAATGTGTTTGCATTGTTTTAAATTTGAATTAAACTTCTTAAGTTTTTAATAGACTATAAAAGTATAAAAAGTATCTTTGTTTTCTAATATAAAAAAATATGTTTTCTAAATTAGCTTATTCCGTTTTTGAACAAAGTATTCAAGATTATCATTTATTTGATAATGTAGATCAACCCATAAATAATCCTTTTCCGAAGGATAAATTTGAGCATTTATTATATGTGAAAAATTGGATTGACACAGTACAATGGCATTTCGAAGATATTATTCGTGATCCAAATATTGACCCAGTTGCAGCATTAACTTTGAAAAGAAGAATTGATGCATCCAATCAGGAAAGAACCGATATGGTGGAGTATATTGATGGTTATTTTCTAAATAAATACAGTCAGGTTAATGTAAAGGAAAATGCTAAAATCAATTCAGAAAGTCCCGCTTGGGCATTTGACAGATTGTCTATTTTAGCTTTGAAAATTTATCATATGAATGAAGAAGCTACAAGAGATGAAGCTTCGCAAGATCATAGGGATAAATGTCAAGAAAAACTAAATGTTTTGTTAGAACAAAGAACCGATTTGTCGACAGCAATTGATGATTTACTAAATGATATTGAAAAAGGAGATAAATTTATGAAAGTGTACAAGCAAATGAAAATGTACAATGATGATGATTTGAATCCGGTTTTGTACCAAAACAAGAAATAATTTAGAAGGCTTGTCAAAACCAATAAAACATATCGCGATAATTCGTCTTTCAGCAATGGGAGACGTCGCTATGACGGTTCCAGTACTATTAGCTTTAGTAAAACAACATCCTGAAGTTAAAATCACGGTAGTTTCGAGAGTTTTTTTTAGACCTTTTTTTCAGAACATTCCAAATGTTGATTTTTTTACTGCTCACGTTCATCACGAACATAAAGGGTTGTTGGGATTATTCCGTTTGTACAAAGATTTAAAGGCGAAAGGAATTACTGAAGTTGCTGATTTGCACAATGTTTTGCGTTCGAAAGTTATCCGAACTTTATTTGCATTTAGTGGAATAAAAACAGCATTTGTAGATAAAGGGAGAACTGAAAAAGCCGCCTTGACACGCTCTGAAAACAAAATTTTCAAACAATTGCCTACAATGTTCGAAAGACACTCAATCGTCTTTAAGCAATTAGGATATCCAATTGATTTGAAATCCAAAGAGTTTGGGTCAGCTTTTCTTAAAAAGCAAGATTTAGATATAGAAACCATTCGATTAATAGGAGAATTTCCGAAACCAATTGGAACCAATTGGATTGGTATTGCACCATTTGCACAATATGACTCTAAAGTATATCCGCTGGATTTAATGCAGGAAGTAATCGATAAATTAGCCGAAAACAAAGGCTATAAAATTCTTCTTTTTGGAGGCGGAAAAAAAGAAAAAGAGTTATTAGATTCGCTTTCAAAAGACAAAGAAAATGTCATTAACATTGCTGGAAAAATAAATTTAAAACAAGAATTACAACTCATCAGTAATCTTGACGTGATGCTTTCTATGGATTCTGGGAATGCCCATATTGCTGCAATGTATGGATTAAAAGTAATTACACTATGGGGTGCAACTCATCCTTTTGCAGGATTTTCGCCGTTTAATCAACCAATTGAAAATGCTTTGATTTCGGATAGAAATTTGTTTCCAAAAATCCCCACTTCAGTTTACGGGAATAAAAAAGTGGCAGGTTATGAAAATGCTATGAGGACAATTCCGGTTGAGAAAATAGTTTCTAAAATCATAGAGCAGTTGGATTAGAGTTTCATTTGTTTTTTCATTTTCGAAAAATTTCACACTTTTTCTCTAGATAATTTATGAAAGTTTTAGAATTTTAAATGAAGTTCAAAGCCATTTTATTGTTTAATTTTGATTTTAATGAAATAATTAATGGTCTGTAATGATATCAAGTTCCATTTCTTATTAACTTTAGCATAAAATTCGACGAATAGGAAGGTCGAAATTATAAATTTATTTATTCACATTTTAATATTAAATAGTTATGGTAGTACAGTATCAAGGGGAACAAAAA
>NZ_JAQTPQ010000188.1 GCF_028712645.1 Flavobacterium sp.
ATTATAGAAATTGGAATTTTGGTTGTAAAGTTTAGAAATACTTCCTTAACGCTAAAATGTGAAGCAAGAAATATGATGACTCGCGAAACAATTATCACAATTGACAGTACAACTATGGTTAGTCTTGGTGCAGATGGAAAGCCAAAAGCACACGGAAAAACCAAAATTGAATATGTAAAAAATCGGTTGGATTCTATTTAATCTGGGATAAAAACGCCTCTTCCTTGGGATGGTAATTCAAAAAGTTCCAAATCAAAAAAGGTAACTGAAGCTATCACGTGATCAAAAATATCGGACATTATATACTCATAATTTTCCCATTTTTTATCTTTGGAAAAAACATATATTTCCAATGGAATTCCTTGAGCTGTTGGTTGCAATTGTCTGCAAATCAATGTCATATTTTTGTTTAATCCTGCATGATTCTCAAGGTATTTTGTAATATATTTTCGAAACAATCCCAAATTTGTCATATTTCGACCATTAAGAGATAAATCAGTGTCAATGTTGTTTTGAGAATTATATTTTTCTATTTCTATTTTCTTTTTTTCAATATGTTCTTTTATTATTTGAATTTTAATGAAATTATCAAGTTCTTCATCTTTTATAAACCGAACACTATTCGATTTTATCAAAACGTGACGTTTTATTCTTCTTCCATCTGATTTTTGCATTCCTCTCCAATTTTTGAAAGAATCAGAAATCAAACTATAAGTTGGAATTGTGGTAGTTGTATTGTCAAAATTTCGAACTTTAACTGTTGCCAGACTAATTTCAATCACATCTCCATCAGCTCCAAATTTATCCATAGTAATCCAATCACCAATTCGTAACATATCGTTTACTGATACTTGAATACTAGCAACAAATCCGAGAATAGTATCTTTAAAAATCAATAATATAATAGCCGAAATGGCTCCTAAAGTGGTCAGTAAACTTTCGATTCTAATTTCAAAAATTTCTGAAAAAATTGCAGCTATTCCCATTATCCAAAGAATAATCATAAAGACTTGAATATAGCTATCAATAGGTTTGTCACTAAATTTTGTTATGCCTTTTAGATATTCTTTAAGAGCATTAAAAATAGATCTTATTATCCAAAGGATGAGCAAAATGATATAAATTCCAACTAATTTCCCAAAAACGCCTTCCCAATAATTGTATTGTTTTAGAATAATGGGAACTGATTTATAGATAAATAAAAGTGGTATTAAATGTGAAATGTACATTACCGTTTTATTGGAAATGAGTAAATCATCAAATTTAGTTTTGGTTTTACGAGCAACAATTGCCATAATTGTTATCAAAACCAATCTAAAAAAACGATAAATGAAATAAGATAAAACACTTAGAATAAAAATATTCACTATTAAGCTTGAATAAGCCGCAATGGTTTCTCCAAACCCCCATTTTCGCAATAAAGGATAGCACCAACTGAATACTTTTTCTAATAATTTATGCATTTTTCAAATATTTTTTTTCAACAAAAAAGGTAGCAAAAGGTAGGAGTGAGGCAATTAAAATAGTAATGAATGATTTTAAATCCCATCCTTGTGACTTTTTCAAAAAAAATGCTAGAATAACATATCCTATAAATAATACACCGTGAGTCATCCCGATTGGAAATAAGAAAGTTTTGTAAAGCACTGGATTCAAAAACTTAATGATGAGCATATTCGAAAATAAAACCAAATAAGATATTCCTTCCAGTATTGCAATGTTTTTAAAAAATTTGTTCATTAAAAAAGTAGTATTTAAAATTATTGTTGCAAAATTAGCGATTAACATTGATTTTTTGGAGTATTCATCGTCAAACTAATTTACTTTTGCAATAATAAACTTGAATAATGAGCAAACGCGATTTAAAAAAATACTTGACCCAACTCAACAAAAGGCAACTAGAAGAACAGATTGTTGAGTTGTATGAGAAATTCAGTGCCGTAAAAACCTATTATGATTTCGTTTTTAATCCAAAGGAAGAATCCCTTTTACAGGAATCTAAACTCAAAATATCGAACGAATATTTTCCTGCAAGAACATCGGGAAAACCCAGAAAGCCAAAAATGCGCCGTTCCGTTGCCCAAAAATACATCAAACACTTTATCGTTTTAGGTGTAGATCCATTTGTCATTGGTGATGTAATGCTTTATTCGATAGAAATTGCGCAAACCTTCTCGGCAGAGCGAGTTGTAAAACCAGAATTGTTTTTAAAAAGTATGTTCAATTCATTCGAACAAGCAGTTAAATTTATGATTGCCAATGGTATATTAGAAGAGTTTAAACCTAGAATATTGGCGATTAATAATGAAACTACTCAACAAAACTGGTTTAACAAGGAAGAATTTACTGCAATAATTGAGCGTTTAGAGTAGTTGAAACTATCTCTAAATCTATTTTATTTAAACATTACCATTTATTTAAATAGAATTTTGATGCAATAACTGTTTTTTAGGCGTATTTTTGCAAAAACCCATTAAAAAACAATGTCTCAAAACACTTTAGAAACAGAAATAGAAGATAAAAAAGAACTTTATTCATACCAAAAAGGGGATATTGAATCCATTTTTGAAAGATTGGATAATGCTCCAAGCAATCATCATTTATTGTATCAATTGCCAACTGGCGGAGGAAAAACTGTGGTGTTCTCAGAAATTGTTAGACAATATCTGAAAAAACACAACAAAAAAGTAGTTGTTTTGACCCATCGAATTGAACTTTGTAAGCAAACTTCAAAAATGCTGAAAGGTTTTGATGTAAAAAACAAAATAATCAACAGTAAGGTAAAAGAACTTCCGGATCAAAACGATTATTCGTGTTTTGTGGCAATGGTTGAGACTTTGAAAAATCGTATCAATGACGAAAAACTACATCTCGACAACATTGGATTAGTGATTATTGATGAAGCGCATTATAATTCTTTTCGGAAATTATTGAGTTCTTTCAAAAACGCTTTCATTCTGGGAGTTACTGCAACGCCTTTAAGTTCGAATGTAAAACTTCCAATGCACGAAAACTACGACGAGTTAATCGTAGGTGATACCATAAATTCATTGATTGAAAAAGGATTTTTAGCAAAAGCAACAACGTATAGTTATGATGTTGGCTTGACTTCTTTAAAAGTGGGAATAAATGGCGACTATACTGTAAAATCATCCGATGATTTATATACGAATATGGCAATGCAAGAGAAATTATTGCACGCTTATACCGAGAAATCTTTAGGTAAAAAAACCTTAATTTTCAACAACGGAATCAACACTTCGTTATACGTTTATGAAACTTTCAGGGAAGCCGGATATGGCATTCGTCACCTTGATAATACCAGTAGTCCCGAAGAACGTAAAGATATTTTGCAATGGTTTAAGAAAACTCCTGATGCGATTTTAACATCTGTTGGAATTCTTACAACAGGTTTTGATGAGCCAACTGTTGAAACTATTATTTTAAATAGAGCCACTAAATCCTTGACTTTATACTTCCAAATGATCGGTCGTGGTTCCAGAAAATTAGCTAATAAAAATACATTTACCGTAATCGATTTAGGAAATAATGCAGCACGCTTTGGACTTTGGGATGAACCCGTAAATTGGCAACATATCTTCAAATCTCCTGAATTTTATCTAGAAAATTTACGTGATGATACTGAAATTGAATTGTATTTCAAATACACGATGCCTCCTGAATTAAGAGCTAAATTTGCCAAAACAGAAATCGTGACTTTCGATGTTGATGAAGAACATAAATTGGCAATTGCTCAAAATTTACGTTCAAAAGTAGTTTTAGAAAAATCGCTAGAACAACACGCATCAATGTGCATAGACAATTGCGAAGAATTGCAAGAAGCAAAATCATTGTCAAGAGAATTAGAACCAGACATTGAATGTAGATTGAAACGCTACGCAAAATGTTTGAGTCAATGTAGTAAAAACTACCGAGAATGGCTAGTTGAAGACTATAAAATGAAGTTAACTTTGTTGATAGGGAAGAAGTATCGTGAAAAAATAATGAACGAAGCAGATTAGTTTTTCATTCATAATTTTTCATCTTTTTGCAATAAAAAATAAAACTAAAAAATGTCAAAACAATTCGCCAATTTAGGAATTTCAGCACCTTTGTTAAAAGCAATAACTGAATTGAAATTTGTTGTTCCAACAGAAATTCAACAAAAAACAATTCCTCTGCTTTTATCAAATACTACTGATTTTGTTGGTCTTGCCAAAACGGGAACGGGTAAAACGGCAGCTTTTGGGTTGCCATTATTGCAATTAATAGATACCAATTTGCCGGTTGTTCAAGCTGTAATTTTGGTTCCAACACGTGAATTAGGACATCAAATTTACAGTAATTTAGAAGCTTTCGCCAAATATATTCCCGAAGTTTCCATCGCAGCGACTTGTGGAGGAATACCCATAAAACCACAGATTGAACGACTTTCAAATCCCACGCATATAATTGTTGCAACACCAGGAAGATTGATTGATTTAATCCAACGCAAAGCAATCAATTTAAAAGAAACCCAATTTCTGGTTCTTGATGAAGCTGATGAAATGATTACCATTTTAAAAGAAAGTTTAGACGAAATTATTGCAGAAATACCAAAAAAACATAAAACATTTTTGTTTTCAGCAACCTTGCCAGGCACAATTAAACAATTGATTCAGAATTATTTAAATAAGAATGTCGTTCAAGTGAGTGCCAATATGGAAACAGTTGGAAATCAAGGAATCTACCACCAATATATTGTTGTAAGTCCAATTGAAAAACTGGATGTTTTGATGCATTTTCTATCATCAAAAGAAGGAGAACGCGGCATTATTTTTTGTAAAACCAAAGCAGCTGTTAATAAACTCGCCAAGAATTTAGCTATTAATCGTTTTTCATCTGGAGCTTTGCACGGCAGTTTGTCACAAGGAATTCGGGATCGAATTATGGAACAATTTCGTGAAGGCCACATTAATATATTAGTTGCAACTGATTTAGCAGCGCGTGGAATTGACGTAAAAGAAATTTCTTATGTAATAAATTATCATTTGCCAGATACTTATGAAAACTATGTTCACCGCAGCGGAAGAACTGCCAGAGCTGGAGCCAAAGGACTTTCATTAACTGTTCTACAACAAGAAGAAGTTATAGAAATTGCTGATTTTGAAAAGGAATTGGGAATTACATTTTCTAAGTTCAAAAAACCGACTAATGAAAATATCGAAGAAAATAACACTTTGCTATGGGCAAAACAAATTTTTAAAACAAAGCCTAATCACGAAGTTTCGATAGATTTGAAGAATAAAGTCAAATCTGTTTTTCATCATTTGACCAAGGATGAATTAATAGAAAAACTAATGGCTAATTATATGCTCAATTCTAAGAAAGAAAATGTTTCCAAGTAGGACCAGTTGTTAATTAAAATGGATTTACTGAAAACTCTATTTTACATAATATAAATTATAGTTCATTTGTTGTATAAACTATCAACAAATAATTATGAGTTCAAAACGAGATTCCCTCGAAAATTACACCCTCTTACTTTTGGAGGTTCAGAAAATGCGCCATACTACTTTTAAGGCAGAAACATTTTTAAAACAGATTCGTCCATTTTGTAAAACTGAACAGTTAGGCTTTAAAGTCTTGCATATTCGTGTTCGTGGTTCGAAATTAGGGATTACAATCCATATAAAAAAGGATTTTTTTGTAGTCCAACAAAATCAAGCATTGCACGAATTCATATTTTATTGTGATTCTGCCAAATCTTTGCTTGGTAAATTACTAAAACATAACCTTTTAACTACATAATATTATGGCGACTTTAAACGATTTAGTTGTAGAAAGAAATTATAAAAAATTATCTCTTGGTTATTTAAAATTTGATATAGAGGAATTTATTAAATGTCCTATAGAAACTGTATCTATAGAAAACCTTAAATCTCAATATGATTTTTTACTACGTGAAATTAATAATATTGACCTTAAGATAAAAATTATTCTTATTTCTGAAAGTCAATCTTATAAAGAGGATTTAAAAAAGTTTGTGGATAAACTTTCAAAAATTCCTTCTCCTTTTGATGTTTCAGAACTTCCATCTTATTCCGAAATTTTTAAATAATTATAATATGAGATTAAAAGTAAAAATACTTAATAATCAATTTACCGATTTTCGTGAAATTGCTCAAAAATTTTCTATTCACTGGGATTTTTATCAATCTAAAACGTCTTTAAGTGGTTTTATTACTTCTTTAAATGATATTGATATGTTACAGTTTATTTATAAGCTTGGGCAGAAAAGTATATATATAATTTACGTATAAAATTTTGCCGTAGGGTATAACGGCAACCAACTCACTTTAAAACTCCTTTTATGTTTAAATTTAAAAAGAACTCTCCTAAATTATTTTATGTTTCTTTTCTTATCCCCCCTTTTCGTGCTATGACGATTCCCCCATTTGGAATATTTATTAAAAAAGAATTTAAAGGTAATATTCAAATTCTAAAGCACGATTTAATTCACTGGCAACAATATAAACGAATGGGTTTAATTCTATTTTATTTAAGGTATTTTATTCAGTTGATTTTTATTGGATATGACACTATGCCTATGGAAGTAGAGGCGCGTAAAACAGATTCAAAAAACATTAATTATAATTATCGTAAAAAATACCATAAATAATATGATAACATATAGACAGCGTCACAAAAAAAAGAATTTCAAAACGCAAATTAAAGATTCAACTTTAATCAATATCGATTATTTGATTATCAATTTGGATGGTCAAGTGTTTGGAGATTTTCCAGAAAGTTCAAATTTTCATTTATTACATTATGATTTTGGAACAAAAATATTCTCAAACCGCTCTGATTTATATTTCAAAAACGAAAAAATTGAGACTTTATTAAGTTCTCCACGTTCGGAAATACTTGATAATGATTTTGCTCAGTTACAATTTGAAAATCATCTATTCTATACAATTTCACATCAGGAATTAAAAAATTTAATAACTGTTTTTTGCGAAGAACCT
>NZ_JAQTPQ010000189.1 GCF_028712645.1 Flavobacterium sp.
ATTTTTTAATTCTTGCCTTTTCTTTAGTGTTAATGACAGGAACAAGACCTAACCTATTGCCTTTTTTGGTTTTGTTTTCCTTTTATTTTCTTGTTCTAAAATTAGAATGGAAAAATAAGATGATTTTTATTTCATCCTTGTCTTTGATGATGTTTTCATTAACATTGATTGAGAATAAAATCAATAACACTGATGGGGCTTTCAAAAAAGATATATTTAGAAAACACCTGCTTTGGTCTAGATTCGAATTACGTGATGAGCCCTTCAACTGGTTGCCCCAGCATGGTCAAGATGAATTTGCTTCGTCAGATTATCTCCATAATTTAGCAAAGAGGAGAGAGTTAGATTCTATCTGCGAGGTCAATAAGTTGGATAAAACAGAATATTACATCCATTGGGTAACCAATGATATTATTCATAATCCTGGACTGACGGTGCGTCAGTATATATTAAAATTTTTTCAATCCCAGAGTTTTATTATTTCACCTTTAATGAAATCCAATAAAAGTAATTTCATAAAATGGGGAATCCACATTTATATCAACAGCATTAATTATGTTTTGGTTTTCTTTTCAATAGCTGCCATAATTAGGTTAGTGCGAAAAAAAGAATATCGACTTATAGTTCCATTAATAGTACTATGGGGATGGAGTCTGCTCTATGTTTTCATCTTTCATTCTGAGCAGCGCTATCTATTTCCAGTACGACCAGTATTGATTTTTTTATTTGCATATTATGTTAATTATTTTTTTGATAGGAAGCCAGTGCAAAATGAAGTTTCTTAATAAATTAAAGTTTTAAAAAAGCAGTATGACTTTTCTAATAGTTACCCACGTCCCTCATATTCAGCAACAAAATCACTATTTTGCCTATGCTCCCTATGTGCGTGAAATGAATGTCTGGATAAAACAGGTAGACAAAGTAATCATTGTAGCTCCAATTACAAAGGCGTTCAAGTCGGATATTGATAGTCCATACGAACACAAAAACATTGAATTGATACCTATCAAAAGGTTTGATATGTTGAGTCTGAAAGCATCACTTTACTCCCTATTTAAAATTCCCAGAATAAGCATAAGTCTTTATAAAGCTATGCGAAAAGCCAATCATATTCATTTGCGTTGCCCTGGAAATATTGGTCTGCTAGGATGTTGTGTCCAAATACTTTTCCCCAACAAAATCAAAACTGCCAAATATGCAGGTAATTGGGATCCAAAATCGAAACAACCTTGGAGCTACAAATTGCAAAAGTGGATTTTAGAAAATACTTTTTTGACACGAAATATGCAGGTCTTGGTCTATGGTGAATGGGCGGGGAGTACTAAAAACATCCAACCTTTTTTTACTGCAACTTATACGGAAGCTGATAAATTGCTGGTTTTTAAAAAAGACCAAAAGGAGCGGATTGATTTCGTGTTTGTGGGAACCTTAGTCAAGGGTAAAAATCCTTTGTACGCAGTCCAATTGGCAGAAGCTTTACATAAGAAAGGATTCGACTTGACCTTAACTTTGTATGGAGAAGGAACCGAAAGAGAATTACTTGAACATTATATTTCGCTCCATAATCTAGAAAAAATAGTAGCGTTAAAAGGAAATCAAACGCAGGAAATTATAAAAAAGGCCTATCAAAAAAGCCATTTTGTTATCTTGCCATCAGAAAGTGAAGGTTGGCCAAAAGTTATTGCAGAGGGAATGTTTTGGGGCTGCGTTCCCTTAGCAACCCCCGTTTCTTGTGTGCCCTTTATGCTTGATCACAGCAGCCGAGGACTTCTGCTGACAATGAACAAGGAAAAAGATCTTCTACAAATCGAAAATCTTTTAGCAAATAAAATAGAGTATGCTGTAAAAAGCAAGAAATCAATCGATTGGTCAAGACAGTACACAATGGATGTTTTTGAACAAGAAGTAAAGAAGTTACTTTGATAGTCAGATTTTTACTTCAAGTGTTTTAATAAAATTGTGGTTAGCTATTATAAAAAATGTATCGAGACGTTTTGTTCAGAAAATGATTTTCGATACTTTGTAAAGGTTTCCCGTCGTAAACCATTACTCGAACTGACGTGGGACAGAATGTATAGGATTTATTAAAAGGTATCGAAAAGTTTAAAAAAAAGGAAAACGAACTACTAAAATTATTAAAATATAATATTAATCTAAATGCGCATCATACAAATCATAGATTCCCTCGAGGCTGGTGGTGCCGAACGAATGGCAGTGAACTACGCTAATGCCCTAGCTGAACGAATCGATTTTTCGGGCTTGGTAGTGACCCGAAAGCAAGGGGATCTAAGGAATCAACTAGAAGATAATGTGTCCTTTTTATTCCTTGGCAAGAAAAGTAGCTTGGATATAAATGCAGTATTCAAGTTAAGAAAATTTGTCTTGCAAAACAGGGTCGAAGTAGTACATGCACACAGCACGTCTATCTTTTTCGCTATCCTTTTGAAAATCATTTCCCCAAGGATTAGAATCATCTGGCATGACCATTATGGTGACAGTGAGTTTCTTCAAAAAAGACCTCACTGGGGATTAAAAATAGCCAGTTTATTCTTAAAAGGAATTATTGCCGTAAACCAGAATCTTAAAGTTTGGTCCCAAAAGCAATTGCATTTTGAAAATGTGATTTATTTACCTAATTTCCCTTCCAAAGAAAACGAAGTTGAAGAGAATACTAGCTTAAAAGGAATGGTTGGGAAACGGATATTAAGTTTGGCCAATTTGAGGCTGCAGAAAAATCATTTTTTGTTGCTAGAAGTTGCCAAGATGTTACAAGTATCCCACCCCGATTGGACGTTTCATTTGGTGGGAAAAGATTTCGGGGATGCGTATTCTTTTCAGATAAAAAATTTAATTTTGGAGTTGAATCTCCAAAACACTGTTTTTGTGTATGGATCAAAAAAGGATGTAGCTAACATTATGAAACAGGCTACTTTAGCGATTTTAACTTCTCAATCCGAAGGATTGCCTGTTGCACTTTTAGAATATGGCTGGCACAGCAAACCAGTTGTGGTGACCCGAGTAGGTGAAATAACGTTGTTGGTACAAGAGGGAGTTAATGGTTTTATTGTTGATAGCAATAAACCTGATTTATTTTATAAAGCCGTGATTCAATTGATTGAAAGGGAAGAGCTGCGAGCTTTTTATGGTGAGGCACTCTACAAAACCGTCAAGGAGTATTATTCAGAAGAAGCGGTTTTGAACAATTATTTAAATTGGCTAAAATAAAGCGAAATGAAAAAAGAAGACATCTTATATTTTAATTTAATACTCTTACACGCGGGTATTGGTTTTTTGGTGTATCTATTTCCCTTTATTGCTAAGATATACGGCTATGCCATTTTCATAGTGGGAGCTTATTATATTATAAAAAAACAAAACAAAAACCATGAAGCACTCATTGTGGCAGCCTATGTGGTGGGTAGCGAAGTTTTCTTGAGGATGACTCATGGTAATCCCCTGTATGAAATTTCGAAATATGGGGTAATGGTATTTATTTTCATAGGGATGTATTTCAGCGGTTTTTCTAAAGGTGCTGTGCCCTATTGGATATTCCTTATTCTATTAGTACCGAGCGTTATCCTATCAACTTTCGTCCTTGATTTTGAAACCAACATCAAGAATGCCATCGCCTTCAATATTTCAGGTCCAGTCTGCTTGGGAATAGCTTCCTTATATACTTTCCGGCGTAAGATTTCCTTAGGTCAAGTCAATACCATTCTTCTAAGTATGGGTTTGCCAATTGTGACTTGTATGGTTTACTTGACCTTTTATACCCCCAACATTCGGGATGTGATTACCAGTACCCAATCTAGTTTTGAAACTTCGGGTGGCTTTGGTCCTAATCAGGTGGCTACCTTCTTAGGCTTGGGGATGTTTATCTTTTTCTCCAGAGTGATATTGGAATCGAGGACCAAATTTATGTTAGGTCTCAATCTAATTGTAGCCATTAATATGAGTTATCGAGGAATGGTTACTTTTTCGCGTGGGGGTATGATTACAGGCTTTTTGATGATTATTTTATTATTGGTTTTCCTCTACTTCAAAACCAATTATACGGGCAGGGTTAAATTAAATTATATCATCGTATTCGTAAGTCTGGCGATGATGGCGACCTGGACTTACACCTCTTTTCAAACAGGAGGCCTTATTGACAAGCGCTATGCTAATCAGGACGCTGCAGGAAGAGCAAAGGAAAGTAAATTTACAGGGAGGGAAGATGTGGCAAATAATGAAATAAACACCTTCTTGAAGAACCCTATATTTGGTGTGGGAGTAGGTAAAGGGGTTGAGGTGCGCCTTGCAGAAACTGGAAATGGTACATTATCCCATGATGAAATCACCCGTATGCTTGCCGAGCACGGTTCTTTGGGGATTATTGGCTTGTTAATTTTGTTTTTTACCCCCTTGTTTTTATACCTTGAAAACAAGTTCAATATGTTTTTGCTCTGTTTTGTCGCTTTCTGGTTTTTTACCATCAACCATGCCGCTATGCGTACCGCCGCCCCTGCATTCGTCTATTCCTTGTCGCTACTCAATGTCTATTTAGGAGATCCTCCTACCAAAAGAGTGAGACAGAGCTAAAAGCCATCCAATGGTAGTTTTCAATTTCGGTTATTTAATTACCCTAGTACTCAAAACCCAGTACCTCAGCACACCAACACCCAATGCCCAACACCCTAAAAGTTGGTTCTTTATCGATTTTAATTGATTTCGTCAAATGCTTTGATTAGATTTGCTTTATAAAACAGAACCTTCCTTTTTATAGTGAACAATAAAAACAAAATACATTTTGAAGTTTCGGAACGAAAAGTACTGTTAAGAGTTTTTGACATTGCTTTTGTTTTGGGTGCTTTATACCTTGTAGGTAGTAACCTGAGTTTAGACTATCTCAAGATTTCCTCAATCCATTTTTATTACGCATTGGTTCTAGCGTTATATCTCAATAGTATTGGGACTGTGTTCGAAATGTATAATCTTCAAGTAGCAAGTGACCAATATCAGATAATAAAGAGTAGCATCCTTACCGTATCATCAACTGTTTTATTTTATTTGTTAACACCCATTTTCTCAGCCGAGTTACCCTCTAATAGATTTCAGATTTTAACCTTCTATTTCACCATACTTTTTGCACTACTTTTATGGAGAATATTCTATGTTAAATTTTTGGCTTCAAGTAGATTTGTGCAAAATGTGATTTTGGTTTGTGACCGGGAGCAGTTGGAAGAACTAATTCAGGGACTCGAAAACTCAGACCCTCATTATCGCATTATCGCCTATGTTAACTCAGATCATCTGACCGATGAACAGTTTGACTATCATTTTGTCGAAAATATTGCCGTTGACGACTTAGTTTCTTTTGTCAGCGAACATATAATTTTCGAAATTGTCATTGCCACCCAAAAAACCGAAGAGATTACCGTTGAACTCTATCAGCAATTACTCTATTTGTTAGAGTCAGGTACTACCATTCGCGAATATACTCAAGTCTATGAAAACAAGAGTCAGCGTATCCCCGTACAATATATCACCCGAGATTTTTATAAGTTTTTCCCCTTTAGCAGAAGCAACAACAATCAATTCTATTTGATGTTTATCAAATTAGCAGAGATATTGATTTCGATTTTAGGCTTGCTTATTGGAGTTGCATTGATTCCATTGATTTTTATAGCTAATGCCATTGGAAATCGAGGAAAACTTTTTTATACTCAAGAGCGTGTTGGCAAGAATGGTAAGATTTTCCAAATCTTCAAGTTCAGGACAATGGTCGAAAATGCCGAGAAAGGTACGGCAGTGTTTTCAGGTTCAAAGGATAACAGAATTACTCCTTTTGGAAAATTCTTACGCAAGACGAGAATAGATGAGTTCCCTCAGTTTATCAATATTTTAAAGGGAGATATGGCAGTCATTGGTCCAAGACCTGAAAGACCCTTCTTCGTTAAGGAAATTGCAGAAATAATGCCTTTTTATGAAACCCGACATATTATCAAACCAGGTCTTACTGGTTGGGCTCAAGTTAATTATTCTTATGGTGAATCGATAGAAGATAGTTTGGTCAAACTACAATATGATTTATATTATATCAAACACCGAAGCCTTTTTTTGGACTTAAACATTGCCATCAAAACCATTAGTACAGTCTTGTTTTACAGAGGACAATAGTCGTTGTTAAAATCGCTTTACTATTTATTCACCTCTGAACTTAAATTACTATAGCTTTTTTTAATAAAATGTATCGAGAAACTTAACATTGTATACTTTTCAATACAATTGTTAATAGTAAAGCTGTAGAAGTACATTCGAATAGTACTCTAAGAGGTACTTTCTTTAAATTCCAGTAAAATCAAAAACAAGTTTATCCTTTTTATATGATAACGGGGATTCTTTTGCTATTTCTAATAGCTATTTTTACCAATAAAACTAAACTCGTCAGTAGTAAAGGCAATACAATCAAAAGATGTATTTTATTGAACATTATAATCAGGTAAACAAGAATAGAAAGCGCATTCAATACACATAAGTTAATAATCCACTTTTTATTTTTGATCAGCATAAAATAGAACAACAATAGAAGACTAGGATTAAACAACAATACATTATAATTATAGGCCAATTCCTGATGTAAGGAATACCATCCGATGAACAAAAAGAACAATCCCAGTAATCCCATTATCGAAAAATAGAACATAGCTATTCCTTTCTTGTTTATCAAAACAATGAAAATAAGAACTAGTGCATAAGTATAAAAATTGTCCCATCGAGAACTTGGAACTTCTTTTTTAATGTCCAGTAAGGTTTGGCTTTTTCCACAAAGTAAATGGTTTTCGAATTGAATTAGTTGTAAACTTTTATGCAACTCCAATGGCAGAAAAATCTTGGTTCCTAACTCATCGACTTTTTTACCAAAAATAATACTAGTACCTAGTTTTTCATAAAAAGAAGTATCAAAATAAGGATACAGAATGGTTCTATACGTTTTATCAGTATCGGTTTTTTTAACAATCACTTC
>NZ_JAQTPQ010000190.1 GCF_028712645.1 Flavobacterium sp.
CAATTTTTCTAATAGGAATTGAGGGTCTGCCTTGCTCTGAATATAAATTTTGGAACTCAAACTCCATTTTATCCCAAGCAACCTCATCTGCTAATTTTACCAAAGGATGCCCAAGGTTTATAAGGTCTGTTAGCCTTGTTTTGAACAAATTTTGCTGATTATTGGGTTTTATTTTTCCTAACATATTGCCACTTTTTTATACCGAAACATACACTTTTTGGCGATTTAACAGTACTGTTTTTGGTAGTATTTAATCATAAGTTATTAACAATCAAAACGTTGTTGTTATTTTAAGGAATGACTATTTATAAGCAACAAGGAATAAACAGCTAACGACAACAACTAATAAAATATAAAATATCATACTGCTTCCTAAATATGAGTATATTGTTTTTTTAAGTAAATAATAAATTTTATTTTAATCCTTTAAAATCCAATAATTCGGATTTATATCTACAAATATAGTTTTTAGCCATCCTGAAATAGACATATCCTCATACAATCCTGATTCTATTTCAATAAAAGGGGAGTCAAAAAAAGTTTTATGTAAAACAATGTTTTCTCTATCAATTACAAACACATTATTCTCGTTATAAAATGGATATTTTTTTATATGTTTATTAGTTGTAATTATTTTTTTACCAGCGCCAAGAGCTTCAAAAGTTCTCATCGTTAAACCTTTTTGACCTGGATGATTAATATCTAATATCACTGCTGATTCATTATATAGTGACATAATTTCATTAATATTTAAACTTTTAAAACTAAGCTTTTTATATTCAAAACTATAGAAAGAGCTATCAAACAACATTTTAAACAAATAAACAAATCGACTGGGCATATAATAATATGCATAACTCATCAGATTTTGCTCATCACACCAATTAACAACTGAATTTCCAATCTTATATCTATCAGAATGAGCAGTGCCTAAAAAAAGTAAATCGTAATTTATTACTCCGTTGTTTTTTTTGTTGATAATATAGTCATCAATAAAGAAAAGTGGCCTAAAATCGAGGTTAAACATCAAAGCATCATCACTGTCAAAGGTGAATTTTCTGTTAAAAAACTTCAGAATCGAAACCGCATTCGGGTTATTATTAAAAGAATCCCAAGTGTAATAAATAAATACACATTTGGGATTTCTATTTTTGAAGTCTTCCAAAAAGAAACTTGGAACAACTTCTCCTTTAATCACAAAAAGAGAATCATAAGTAATCCCAATTGTCTTTTTAATCATTTCTTTGTAATACGAATTTATTTTTTTTTGATATAAAGAGCGTTTGAATCTGATTATTCCTTTTGCAAATATTGAATTTGCTGGACGTTCATCATAATAATCAACTATTGCTCCCAAAAACTTTAGCTTATCAGCAATTGCTTTTTCATAATTAAAAGTTTTTACTGATAAAAAAAGAATTCTTTTATTTTTAAAATTATCTGTCATCATTATTTTAACAAACCTTTTTTCTTCATTTCTTCCAACGATTCGCCCAGTTTATCTTGTTGTATTTCTTGTTGTAAAACCCAATTGGTAAAATTTTTAATTCCCTCTTCAAAAAAAACTTTTGGGGTAAAACCTAATAATTTTTTTATCTTAGTCATATCGGCAAAATTATGACGGATATCTCCTAATCTAAATTGTCCTGTAACTGTAATAGGAACTTCAACTTTATATGCATTAATCAAGGTATTGGCTACAGTTAATACATCAGTTGGTACTCCTGTCCCTACATTGAAAACATGGTAATTACCTTCTTCTTTTTCAATCCCTAAAATTGTGGCGTCAATAACATCATCGATGTACACAAAATCTCGAGTTTCTTTACCGTCTTCAAAGATTTTAATTCCATTATTATTTCGGATTTGTGTTGAAAATATAGACAAAATACCTGTGTATGGGTTTGATAATGACTGACCTGGCCCGTACACGTTTTGATATCTAAACGCAACTGGTGCAATCCCTATTGTTGGGCAAACGGTCATAATCATTTGCTCTTGATTTTGTTTGGTAATACCATATACAGAAGATGGGTGAATTTTTGATTCTTCATCAGTAGCCAAAAGCTCCAAAACAACATTGTCCGCACATTTTACTTCAAAATCGCCTGCAAGCATATCACTTTCTCGGCGATGTTTTGGATAAACAATCCCTAATTCTGGGTGCTTATACTTTCCTTCTCCATAAATAGATCTTGAAGAGGCAATTACGATTTTCTCGACTGAATGGTCACTATTTGCCAAAATATCAAGCATAATTGATGTGCCCTGTATATTTACTTCGGTATATTTCTCAATACAGTACATCGATTGTCCTGTGCCTGTTTCAGCAGCTAGATGAACAATTACTTGTTGCTCTGTCAACGCTTTTACCCAATCAGTTCTTGAAGTAACGGTTCCATTAATGAAAGTTACTTTATCTTTGATACTTTGGTATAATGGAGATGTTTTCTCCGGATTTTCTCCATGTATTTGTGGTGAAAGATTATCTAAAATGGTAATTGTATGCCCTTTTTCGATCAGTTTTAATGCCAAATTACTTCCTATAAAACCTGCTCCTCCTGTTATTAATATGTTTTTCATATTATATTTTTATATTTTTCCCATTTCTGAGTATTAAAATTAAATTTCTTTATTGGCTTTGCGGGCGTACCTACTGCAATAACATTTTCAGGTAAACTTTTTGAAACGACAGAATTCGCACCTACAATTGTTCCTTTACCAATTGTTACTCCTGGTAATACAGATACAAACTCACCTAACCAAACATTATCATGTATAATCACTGGCTTTGAAAATAGTACTCTCTCTGCAGGAGCAATATCAGGATTACTATCATTAGTATCACCTGCGTAGCTTCCATGCGAACAATCTGATATATATATTTTACTAGCCAATAATACATTATTTCCTATTGAAACTTTTTCTCTTGCTGTAATATGAACATAATCATTCATTTGAACATTTTTACCAAAAGTAAGAACAGTCATTTTATTCGTAGGGTACGCTTCTAGTCGACAACCAAACCCTGTAGTAAATCCACGTTCAACCGAAATAAACTCTTTACCTCTAACATCGAATGGAAATCTTATTAATCTAGCTTCCGAAAACACAAAAAATGTTCTTATTTTAAAATAAATTATTTTCAAAAAACCAATAAAACCGTATTGCTTTATCATCTTATTTTCTAAATCTAACAATTATTATTCTTCTAAAATATTTTAGAATTGAAAAAGAAACGGCAATTACATATCTCACCCATGAAATATAACCTTGATTATAGGCAAATTTTAAATTCAGCAACTCTCCTTTTTCCATTTCTTTAAGATTTGAACTTAAACCACTTTGTCCAAAGCCACTTTTCCCTTGATCGTATATAACAACTTGCTCATACAATAATGCACATTTATATAGTTTTGCAATTCTAATAAAGTAATTCCCTTCTTCAGCATATTTTTGAGACTCATCAAATAAACCAACTTTATCAATTACTCCAATCCGAAACATAACTGTAGAAGGCTGAAAATAATTTTTAAAAATTAATTGTTTCAAATTAATTTCATCAACATTTCCAACAACTAAATTTTCAGGAGTAGAAATAAGTCCGCCAATAAAACTAAACCCTTGTTTAGAATTTAAGACCGCTATTTGTTTTTCCGTTTTATTTATTAACCATTCATCATCGCTATCCAAAAAGCTAACCAAGTCTCCTTTAGCTACTTTAAGTCCTTCATTTCGAGCCGAAGAAACCCCTCCGTTTTTTTTGTTTATTAATATAAAATTATACAATGGATGATCAACAATATATTTATTAAGAATAACCAAAGATTGATCACTACTGCCGTCATTGACAATAATTATTTCAAAAGGTTTTACAGTTTGATTTATAACTGACTCTAGTGCTCTAACAATGGTGTTTTGCGCATTATAAACTGGAATTATAACGGATATTTTCATTTTTTTATCACTAAAAATGTAATGCTACTAGTTCATTTAATTTCTTTGAAATAATTTGAGATTCAAATTTTTTAATGTCGAACTTGGCAAGCTGTCCCATTTCTTTTCTTAAAACTTCATCTTGAACCAATAAATCCAATTTATTAATAAACTCTTGATGCTGCCCTTCTTCAATCAAAAAACCATTTTTATCATTGTCAATAATATCTCGAGGTCCACTAGGGCAATTAAAAGAAAGACAAGGAACTCCACAGGCCATTGCCTCTGCCAATACTAAACCAAATCCTTCGGCTATAGAAGTCAATACAAATACAGAAGCATTTAAATATTCTTGTTCAATTGCTGTGGTAGGCAAACTCAAAATTATACTTTGTTCTAGATTCAATCTTTTAATCTGTTCTTTTATTTTCATCTCATTCTCTCCCTTACCAATTATTTTGAGTTTCCATCCCCAATCTTTAGCTTTAGCTTGCGACCACAAATTTATCAATAATTTGTGTCTTTTATCATTGGTAAACCTCCCAACATTAAGCACTACCTTATTGTTTAGTGCAGCTGTGGCTTCATTATAAAAGGGCAAAGGATTTGGCAAATAAACATTATTAATCCCTATTGATTTATAATAAGTAGAATCTAAAGTAGTAGGCACAGTCAAAACCTTAACTTTTTTATAGAGTTTTTTTGCAATTAATTGATAAATTTTATTGTACGCCAAAAATGAGGAGTGTTCTGTTATCAAACTATTTTTACAATGATGTTGTGAACAATAAACCTCAAACAAATTAAAGGGAGTTGCTGTGTAAATAACATCTGGACAATGTTCCTTAATTTTCTTTCTTAAAATTAAAACAGATTTAAAAAAAACAACTATAATCTGAAACACTCTCTTCAAACGAGAATTCATATCCATATTCATTTTTACATCCAAAGAATCCACCTTTACAGTTTGTGACAACTCATAAAAGGACTTATTTCTGTCTTTTGTCAATAATATAACTTCATGATTATACTTTTCAAAAAAAGCAATGTGTTTTGAAATAACACGTTCAATTCCACCCGCAGGTGACATCGAGTTAAAGTATACAATTATCTTCATTGAAAGGGTTTAAAAAAATCTATAGGTATAATATTCATTAGTCATATACCCCAACAATTTATATATCGCAATAGCTGAAAAAACTGTTACTATTAGCATTCTTTTGCTTCTAGTATTCACTAAACTTAACATATATCCCGCAAGAACACAATCGACAATGGTGTAATAAACACTTAATCGTACACCAAAATCTGGAGAAATAAGATATGTTGCCACAAAAATTAAAAAACCTATCAAATAAATATTAAACAAATAAGTATATTTTTCATCTAAAAACAAATATTTTCTATATACAAACGATAAAATAATAATAATTGCTCTTTTCGAAACACCTATTAAATATAGAATTTCAATACGATCTGGCTTTTCTTGTAATTCTGAGTAAAAGAGTAATTTCTTAGTCAAATATTCAAATTGACTCCCTAAAAAATTTACTAAGGCAATTGTAACGCCAAAAGTAATTACCAGTATAATTATACTTTTAAATTTCAAGCTTTTTCTAGGCAAAAAATAAGCAAATATAAAAATCAATGAACTCACGTGAAACATAGCAGCACACACTATAAAAAATAAAAAATATTTCATTTTTTTGCGCACAGCATAATACATTGCAAAACAAGTAATAGACATTGCAATACCCTGTCTTATACCGCTTATATTAAAATACAGATACAAATCAGAATAAAAAATTAAAAAAGGCAGCACCAAATAAACACTATTTTTGCTGACAAATTTGCACATTAAATATATCGAAAACCCATTTAAAAATAATAAAAACACATTGTAATTTGCGTTTAATTTACTGGAAAATAAAAAATTAATAAACTTATAACCAGGTTCGGTTTCCCAAAATGGAGAAACATAGTTAGTGTAATAAGCTGGTGAATCTGTTCCTACAATGGTACCGTCTCTTAATCCAGCAAATAAAATAAGCAATATAGCCGAAAGAGCAAATGCAAATCTTGAAATTTCATAATTATATTCTATCGCCTCCAAATAAGAGTAAAATATTAATATAAAACCTAAAACTAAATATATCATTGAAAAATATCTATTTTAGCTCTTTATAAAGTGCATCTAAAAAGCCTTTACCATATTTCATATCGGGTTCTAAATAATTTCCTTCTGCCCATTCATTCCAGGACTTTATAAAAATAATTTGATTTTCTTCTGGTTTTGAAACAACCGTTTTTACAACTTCGGCTACGTGCTTACCAAATTCAACTGGCGTAAAGTCTGTCAAAACCAAAGCTTCATTTGAACTTCTTGGAGAATGATCCCATCCTGCAATTATACTCGGATAAATATTATTACGACTATCAATCTCAGGAACTGTAAAATATTTAGCTACCGTTTTATATTTATAGGTTTGCGGGACTTTTAAAACTATTTTTTTGATGAATTTTGCTAGTCTTTGAAATCTTGAACGAATATTAAGTTGGTAATTATCCAATCGAACTGTATTTATCGCATCAACACCCGTTTTCAAAATGTCATCAATATTAATTCTAGAATCGATAACTTGACCAACAAAGTGTATTCCTTCTAATCCATTTTCTGTAGCCAACTTTCTCCATGTATTAATAAATACAATAATTTCGTCTGAAGCCAAAGGACGGTAAATCATAAATAAGGGTTTACCATCTACTTTTATATACCGTTTATCCTTCAAGGCTGGAAGAATTTCATAAAAATGTTTTTCATAATCTGCAACTCCAGGATATTTTTGTTCTATAAGTATATTTCTATTTTTTAATCCATGCGCAAAACCTTTCCAAGTTTCATTTGCCCAAGCCAAACAAAAAGGAAAATCAGGCTCACCTAATTCAACTACTTCATTAAATGGTCTTTCAATTAATC
>NZ_JAQTPQ010000191.1 GCF_028712645.1 Flavobacterium sp.
GAGAATATGCTTCACCTTTCTCATTTATTCTAATATCAACGCCTGGTGCCAGAAAATCAATATCATCAATATTCATATCTATGAATTTTCTCCATATTCTTTTAGAGGAAAATTTCCAGGTTTTTTGGTTATCTGGATTACCGAATTCAGATACGAGTACGATTTTCTTAGTTGTAACATTTGGAATTAGATCAGTAAGTAATTTTAATTCGCTTCTTGTTACGAGAGCATAAAAATAACATACTTCAATATCATTTTCAATCCAAGATTTTCCAACAGTACCAGGAAGAAAATTTGATAACATTTCTTCAAGATATTTTGCGATTTTTATTTTATATGTATATGCTTTTGATTTTTGACCTAATAAATCAAATTTTTCGAGATATGGATCCGGTAAATACATACCTCCCAAATAAATAACCCCATCTATCCAAGTATAATTATCACACGGAGCGTGTAATCTACCGTCAGAGTCAACAGTTGGTTTTTTATCTAATTCATCATAACCGTCTTTTTGTAGTGCGAGAAAATATCTTTCTTGATTTTTATCTCTTAAAGATTCTATCGCGGCTTTGATAATTTGAATATTCATGATATGTACTCACTCAGTTATTTAAAATACAAATAAATTATAATTTATATTTATAAATATGTCAAATTAATTTATTTGTTTTATACTTGCTTCAATCGCCAAAATTTCTTCTAATGTATTGGCACTATTTTTATCATCCCTGAGTCGAAAAAATCTCGGATGTAATAAGCTATACCCATTATCGGTAACTGATACCCCTGAACAAATAATTTCTACAGTTGTATTCAATAATAATTCTCTATTTTTCCAAATAACATCTCTAATTTCATCACTCAATCCTGCTGGATCGGTTTTCAACTTCCCATCAGCAGATTCACATATTAATGACCCAAGAGTTTGTTCTAATCTAGTACCCTTTTTGCCTTGGTTATATCCCACGATAACCAAATCCATCGACATTTCTAACTTTACTTTTATTTGAGTATTAGGTTTTCCATCTTTCCATTTTGTACTCAATCCTTTTATAATAGTACCTTCTTCGCCATTTGATAATTTCTCTTTAAAATCTTCCATCATATCATTCATATTAGCAACCCTTTTTGATTCAACTAATCTGACTCGAGGAGAATTTATCTGCGATATCAATAATGATAATTCGTGCCATCTTTCATCATAATCTCGTTCACTTATAGCATTATTATATTCATCAATAGTAATAACATCCCACGTCACAAATATGATTTTATTGATAGCATCTTCAAAATCTAATTCGTGCTTTTTTGTAAATTTTTCTTTTTCTTTTGAAATATCATTACCATTTTTTTCTTTTTTACAAATATCCACGATACTTGCGATGATACCATTTGATTCATACCTATTGATACCATCCATAATCAATTCACCATTAAATACTCTTTCTGGTATATTACAGAATAATTCATCAAAAGTATTGAAAATATGAGTTATTTCGCCGCTTCTACTTTCTGTTATTACTTCTTCATGTGTATTGATAAGATTACAATATCTACCATCCATTTTTATTTGTGAAACAATACCTTTTTTATCACTATCAATCAATTTTTGAATTTTCTTTTTATCAAATGAAGATGCACCCATATAAGGAGTTTCTTCAATCAATTTTGGCCATACTTTATTAGTCGTTGAAACGTTAAATCCTAATTTGATATCTTTTTCAATAATTCGTTCAATAACAAATGCATCAAATTCGCTTAATGAAGATAAAATAGAACGTAAATAATCAATCGCCGCATTACCAGTGAATTGTCTACTTGATAAAATCTGTAACTCAGTTATAGCATCATTTAATTTCATAGTTGGATTAAGTGATCCCACATAATCAGGGATTTTTTTAATATAAAATTTCACTCTTGGGCTAAGTGCATGATATAATACTTCTCGCAATAGTTGGTTATCTTTGTATTTGCGCAATATCTGCTCTTTTTCTTTTGTTGAATTTGTTGTTAATAATTCATCAAATATTTGTTGTAACATTATTTTCTATCCTTTTATTAATCAATTTACTTTTCAATTCTTCGATATAAATTATATCATTTTCATATACTTTTTGTAAAGCTGTATCTTCATCAATAATCGCTTTTTGAATTTTCAAGTGTTTTTCAATGATATTTCTATGAAGTAAATAAAATAAATTTTCAGCATCATTATCAGATAATATGAAATCGAAATGGATCATTTAGAATTCCTTATATGGATTTCCTGTAGCTAAAACTTTCAACCCTAATTCGAGATACATACGGATAACTTTTGGACGATCATCTAATACAAGTTGAACATTATAATATGGTTGAATATGATTTTCATAAATTTCACGTTTAACAATTGTATCACATCGTCTATCATATTGTCCACGCATGAAAAGTTTATATTCACCAATATCTACTTTATCATCTAGCCATTTTCTAGTCAAATCTTCACAAATATCAGAACGACCAGTCACAAATAATACATCGTTCCCTACTTGATTAAAAGTTTCTGTGATTAAAATTAAATGAGGATCTGGATCATCTAAATGAACCTTATGAAATTCGTATGGCGTTCTATGATTATGCCCGTGTGCAATAGTTCCATCAATATCAACAATTATAGCATCTTTTTTCATGAAATTCCTTCATATATTTTTCGTAATTGGTATTCTAAAAATTGTATTCTATTATAAGCCCATAAAATATAATCATCTTCTTCTTTAAAAATATCTACATCTAATGATTTATTGATATTTGCTAAATCAACTCTATCAATAAATCCTTTTGGAATTTCCTTCCAATAAGGGCAGTATTTTTTATCAGTAATATGTAATTCTTCAGCAGCAAAGCAATCTGTAATATCACAAGAATCATATTCTGATTTATCATGCATATATTTATCAATATAACAACTCATATTATACCTAAACTTTCTAAAAATTTAAGTGTAGCACTAGCATTACGTTTTGCCCGGCTATTTCTTGGTATATCGGATATTTGTCGCAAAGTTTCAATTGTTATATTTAGTGCATCTTTTTTGATTCCTGTATATACATCTAAAATATCTACCGATGATGCCCTATTTTTAAATAAGGTATTATTTGATAAAGAAACACAAAAATCTGATATCAATAATAATTCATGATTATATTTTTCGGATCTATCATAATTCAATCCTCTCATTTTTTGTTTTAAAATTATATCATTAATCTGTGTTTCTTGTAATTTGTTGATATAATAAACAAAATCCCCTTGCTTAATTTTAATATATTCTTTCATGATTATTTTTTATATTCTTTAACAAACATGATATTAGCAAAAATAACTAATGATATCAAAGCCAATATCGGAATATGAATTAAATTACTAGCACCCCACAATATTCCGTTGATTGAAAATAAACTAATGATATTTACCCAGTATAATACATCTATAACTTTTATATCTTGCAATTTCATAATAAAACCTCTTCTCAAATATTTTTTAAACGCACAAAAATTTCTTTATTATCTTCAATCAATTCTTTAAACAAATCATTACAAATATTAGTAAATTCTATTTGTTGATCAATTGTGGCATATCCACTTTTAACTATACAAAATAATTGATAATATCGTTCTTCTTTAAGAGCTTGACACACTATTGTTGGACTCACAATTATAATACTCTTTTTACTTTTCTAAAAATCTTTTTGGAAAATATTTAGCATGAATAAATTTATATCTTCCCCAATACCTATGATGTTTTCTTTTAGCTTCTTGTAAACTAATCCTGATTTCTTTTTCCTCTATTTTTTTCATAATCTATTCAAAAATAATATTGCTGATATTGTTATACGATTGTTTAATTCTGTTTTCAGCGATTTTAAAAAATTCAGGATTCAATTCAATTCCTATAAATCTTCTATTAAGATTTCCACACGCTACTCCGGTTGAACCTGATCCCATACAATTATCTAAAACTAAATCATCTTCATTAGTATAAGTTTTTATTAAATACTCCATCAATAATACTGGTTTTTGTGTGGGATGTAAACTTTTATTTCCACCACTATTTCTCGGTAAACCTATTTTCTGAATAGTTCTCGGGTAATTCGTATATTTTTGAATATATTCTTCAGTATCTTTAAAACAATTGTCTTTATAAACACTATTACTCAAAGTTGTCAATTTTTGTTTAATTTTTTTATTTGATTCTACAATACCTTGAGGATTATATGTAGGTTGTTTTTTATAAAATACAACTAAATTTTCATGATTATTTAGGGGACGATATGAAGCTCTCATGTGTCCAGTTGTATAATTCTTTTCCCAAATCCATTCATATCGAAACATTTCAATATTACTCAAGATCAATTTACTCGTAAATGGTTATGCTCCTGTTAAAACTATAGCACCATTATCTTTTATGACTCTATTATATTCTAACCATAATTCATCGAATGGAATGATAACATCCCATTCACATGATGTAGTGCCATAAGGTAGATCGCATAGAATCATATCAATACTCTTATCCGCAATCTCTGACATTATATCTAAACAATTCCCTTCATATAAATGAAACATATAATGTAAACTTCCTTAAAATTATTCCAATCTATGTATAGTAATACAGCCGTTTTCTCTTTTTACAACTGTAAATAATCCATTATATAGCATTCCTAAATCACCTAGTAATTCATCACTATATCGTATTCCATGTATATTCCACGTATCGGTATTGAAATCATATCCTGTATGTTTTCCTATATAATAATATAAAAACTGCTCAGGAAAAAGTATTATTTTAATAAAAAATAACCATGTTGGTACAATTTCACCATGTTCAACTTTAGATTTAGATTTAAACCATCTAAATATTTTATATCTCATTTAGAATCATCCATCAATTCTAAAATAGTATCATTTATAGCTAATTCAAATTCAGCTAATAAATCATTTCTACCCCAGCTCGTTTTTAACTGTAGACGTTCTTTAAAGTTCTTTCTTAATAAATCTATTAATTTTTTATTCATCTATTTCTCTCCAATATTGAGGTTCCCAACCGCGGTCACTTAAATGTGTACCAGTTACATCATTCCATTCCCCTTGATGCCAATCTTTAATTCTATAACCATTGATAATAAAAATATCATGTGGTTTCATATACCCTGAATCCCCTTTCAATAAAACAACTTTTTTGAACGGAGCGGTTTTAATTGGTTTCCAACTCATAGTCTTTTTTATATTGTATCAAATGTTTTTGATTAAATTTATTTAATTTGAATTCGTGTACGATAAAATCCCATATCATACCACCTCTATAATGTTTAGCGATTTTTCCTGCTTTAAAAGCATCATCAATATTATCAAATACACCAACAATATATTTTGATGAATCATCAGAAATACGAAATAATTCAGTTATGAAAATCTTATTATCTAACACGATTTAGATCCGAAAAATGATAATATACTACAATTGAATATAATATATCTTTTACTAAGCAATATTGATATTTTTTAGTATATTCAAATAACACATCTTTCATTGAAACTGGATAGTGAATTGGTTTCAATTCACCAATATAATCAGGAAGTTCATAAAATATACCACCTTGCCACGATAAAATTTGTTTTTCAGATAAATAATATTCAGGAGCATTACTATCCATATTTACATATTTTATGTAATTATTCATCCAGAAATACCTTCAATTATGGATCCAAGGAACTCAACTAATCCTATTAAACATTCTAATAAAAATTCAATCTTATTTTGATTTTTTTCTTGTGACATCAATTACAAACTCTTATATGATGATTGTTATCAATAACTTTGTATATTTTATAACCTAATAAAAATTCGATATTATCGTCGTTTTTATTCCAGTCAAAATTTTCAAAATTAGATTTTATTTCAGCATATTCATTTATACCTAAATAAATTCTAGTTGGAGTTAAACCGGTAGATATCTCATATTCAAATACCGCTCTTCTGATATCATTAAAAATATTATTCATCTTAATAATTCTATTGAAGAAAATCTATCATTATTTCTATTTTTTGCAATATTCAGCCAATCAAAAATCATAGGTAAATCGTTTTTAGTGATATTGTAAATTTCAATACCACGTGAACAACCTTTTTTAGGATGAATCATCCATAACACCAATTTCACAATAGGTATTGGACTAATTTCAATATATCCTTTACCTTGGCAACATTCACAATTTTCTTGTAATCCAAGTCTCTTTATTCTTGCTCTCGTCAAAATATTTCTGTTAATAGCATCATGACCTAAACCAGTTATTTCACTTCTATTTACTTCATCTACCGTTGGTACATTATTTTTATATTCAAATAATCTATTTGCAGTCAACAACGCATCTAATTCATCTTGTGTTATTTTATCATGCCAAAATAAAGCTTCTGGGTGATCATACAAATATTTCATATCAATAACAGGTAATTCATTATGATCTTTCCAAACATAGTAATCCTTATTCATATGTTTATAAAAAGAATTAACAACAGGCAAAGCTTCTTTGTGCCAACCTCTACCATCACATTCTTCGCACTCGATAGTATTTTTTGATATATCAAAATAAAAATTAACACATTCGTTTAAATCATTCAATTTCCATTCAGTTTCAAATTCTTGCCAATTTTTGATAAATAATGGAGATCCCCATTGACTATCATTAATCATGTAATCTTCGTGTGGTCCCCAATTATTATAGCTTGGGTTAGCTTTTAATAAATTTATATGCCAATCTTCAAAACTTGAAAGATCTTCACTAACATCATAATATCTCATAATTTACCTAATAATTTTATTTTTGAAAAAGAAATGAATTCAACATG
>NZ_JAQTPQ010000011.1:0-643 GCF_028712645.1 Flavobacterium sp.
GCTTTGGTGGCTTCGGCTTCGGCATTGGCACGCATTTTAGTGGCTTCTGCTTCTGCATTTACATTTAGTTTTAAACTGGTAGCATCACCTTCTGCTTTTTTGTCTGTTGCATCGGCAGTTCTTTGAGCAATTTCAACGCTTTGCGATGCTTTTACAATTTCTTTTTGCATATCGGCAATGGCAGTTTCTTTTTCAACTCCTTGGCGTTGCTCTTGCGCCATTCTCTGAGTTTGATAGGTTTTTTGCTCTTCTTCAGCAATTTTCCTGTCAGTCAAAGTTTTCATCAAAGATTCTGGTGGAACAATATCGCCAATCAAGGTGTCAACGGCATTTACATTATATTCATCTAAAACAGCTTTGATGTGATATTTAGCTGATTCTTGGCGTTCCTTTCTTGTCGCAAGAAATGAAATCACGTCGCTATCTTGAGCTGAGTTTCTGAAATAGTTACCAATGGTTGGTTCTAAAACTTGAGAAACAAGATTGGTCATACTTCCAAAACGGGCAATAACTTTTGGAGCTTCATTAGCTGGCACGTGAATAATTTGAGAAACATCCAAGTTGAAAGGGAAACCATCTTTTGAACGTACTGTAATTGTAGAAAGATTTTTGTCTAAATTATGTGATTCACTTCTGGCATCAG
>NZ_JAQTPQ010000011.1:653-15338 GCF_028712645.1 Flavobacterium sp.
GAACAGCTTCTAGTTTTGTAGTATAAATATTGATAGCATATTTTCCAGGTCCAAATGGCTCCATCCAAACGCCACGTTGTCCTTTTGAAACAATATTTCCGTGTTTGAATGTGTCTCCAGTAAGGTCTTTTCCGTCTTCGCCAATATAAGATATTACAACTCCAACATAACCAATTGGGACATCTGTCATTGGAGTTTGCTCAATTTGAATCGCCCAAGTATTGATATAATAAGAACCCGCAAGCATAACTTGTGGTTGCAATCCACGATTACCGCCATTTTTCAAAAACTGGTCAAAATCCTGAAAGTTATTGTGATTGTCTACAAATTTACCCGCAATTTGTCCGATTGGAATAGGTTCTCCATCCATTGCTGTAACGATACCAACCATATTTTCGTTTATAACGACTTGAGGGGTCAATATTACTTCAAACAAAAAAGTGTTAATTCTGTAAGAACCTGTAGTTATAAAAGCTGATTGACGTCCTTTTTGTCCGCCATTATTGAGAAATAAAGTGGCGTCTTGAAAATTATCCGAACTTACTTTTTGCGCCAAAATTCTACCTGTTGGAATTTCGGATCCATCTTTGCTCAATAATAAACCAATATTTCCTTCTGGAATAATGGTAAATGAAGTCATATTTACAGAATATTGCCAAGGCCACATTCCCCAATATAATCCTGGAGCTAATGTTTTTGCTTGAAAACCTGCTTCACCTTTAGTGGCGATGATTCTTCCATCAGGTAATGATTTTGCTGCTCCAAAGAGCACGAATTTCTTGGTAACTAAACCAATTTTATCCTCGGGAACAATTACCATTCCGAAGAAAACTCTTAATACGAACTTGTAAAGAACGAAACATAAAACTAATAATAATACCCACCAATAATCTGTAATTGTTGTCATAATTGCTATAAATTTAGACATCAAAAATAGAGAATTTTTCGCACTTTTAAATAAAAATAATAGTATTTTTACGTTTAATAATCTTACTAATTTTGAAGTAGAAATGAAGGCTGTTTATTCAAGTTATTTAGCTTTCAAAGCTGATAATTCCTCAAATAATTCTTTTTCTTTTTCAGTGAGATTTGTGGGGATTTTTATTTGATATTCTATGTATAAATCACCAAAACTTCCTTCTTTTTTGTAAACAGGAAAGCCTTTTCCTTTCAGTTTTACTTTGGTCCCGTTTTGGGTTCCGGGAATTACTTTTAGTTTTACTTTTCCGTCAAAGGTGTCGACGGTTATTTCTCCGCCTAAAATAGCGCTGTATAAATCCAAATCTACTGTAGAATGAAGATTGTGTTTGTCTAATTTGAATTTGGTATTATTTTGAATGGTGAATGTAATATACAAATCTCCTTTTGGACCGCCATTTCTTCCTTCTCCACCAAGACCGTTAATTTTTATAATCTGACCGTTCTCCACTCCTGCGGGAATGGTAAGTCGAATTTTTTTGCCATTGATTGTTAATTCCCTTTTTTGAGTGATATAAACATCTCTCAAGTCGAGGTTTAATTCTGCGTTATAATCGCCACCTTTTGACTGTCTAGTTTGACTTCTTCCTCCTGAAGTTCGACCACCAAACATCGATTCAAAAAAATCGGAATAATCGCCACCACCTGAAAATCCTTCAAAACCTCCGAATCCACCTTGCTGACCACCTCCGCCACGAGATTGTTGTTGTCTTTGTTTTTCGAACTCCTCGGAATGTTGCCAGTTTTCGCCGTATTGATCGTATTTTTTTCGATTTTCGGGATGGCTTAAAACTTCGTTCGCTTCATTGACTTCCTTAAATTTTCTTTCAGCTTCCTTGTCATTTGGGTTGAGGTCGGGATGGTGAGTTCTTGCTAGTTTTCGGTAGGCTTTTTTTACCTCTGCTTCTGTAGCACTTTTATCAATTCCCAATACTTTGTAGTAGTCTATAAATGCCATTTTTATATTGATTTTCTATTTTTAAATTGTCAAAAATTTGAAGAATAATCTATATTCAAAACACAATTAACAACAATAATCGTGGATTATTACTATAACCAAATTTAGTCAATTTTTTGATGTAAAAATAGGAAACTATGGTTTTTATTAAGATGAGTTCATAAAAATAAAAAGCCCCAAGAAGGAGCTTTTTATAGTTTGTAGATTGAATATTGTTGTATTAAAGATTACTGTTTTTACAACGGTTCTTCATTTTCTTTCTCGATGGTTTCTTCGGTTGTTTCTTCAATTGTTTCTTCTGGGATTTCTTCCGAATGTTCTGCTAAAGCCTCGCTGTCATTTTCTGCTTTTTTATTTTTTGAAAAAAAGTTTTTAATTTTAGTTCTAAATGCACCGAAAAAACCAAAAAAGGCTAGTGCTATAACTTTTCCAAACTTGGCAATAATGGCAAAGATTCCAACTTTTGCCAAAACCTTTCCAGCAACTAAACCTCCAATTGTCCACGCAGCAACTTCATCTACCGATGAATCGAAGTCTTTGTATTTGTATCCATCATTAAACTGAACAATATCCAAAACTTTATTAATGTCTTTTTGAACCAATGGCAATTCAGCTTTTGTTGCAATTGCATTGAGTACAAGAACTCCTTTTCTGCCAAGAACTCTCACATTATAATTTAACGTGTTTACATCGCTGTTGCCAAATTTTATTTCTTTGGCCCAATGAAGTATTTTTCTGTCTTCATCATAAAAAGGTTTTGCTGCCCAACCCACAATGCTAATTGGGTCATAACCTTCTTTTTTTCGCTCTTTATTTTCTTCTACCGTTTCTTCCTTCATTTGAGTCATCAACTCATCATAATCAATATCATCTGCATCATCATCTTTTACAAATCCAATTTCATCATATTGGATATTGAAAACATAGCCGTTTTCGCTCATAACTCCTAGGTTTTCAGGAAGAATTAATCCAAGGGTTAAATTGTCACTCTTTGGATTTCCCCATAAATCTACCAAAACCCTTTCGGATTGTTCCGGATTCAAGTATTTGAAACCATTTGGGATTATTATTTTCCCAACTCCATTTTTTAAACTAATTGTTCCGTGTTCATAATGAAACGAATTTTCAATAGAGTCAATTTTGATTTGTTGATTTTCTTCTTGTGAAAACGAGAATATTGTCAATAAACTCGCAATAAGTGTCAAAGTAGTTTTTTTCATTGTAGTAGATGATTAATATTGGAATTTTCAAATGTAATACATTTCTTAATATTAAAAACAAAATAATGTATTTTTATTTTAAGTAATTCTAGAAATAAAAAAAAGCCCAAATTGAGGCTTCTAGATGCAACTATTTTTAATACAATTTCTTGAATCTTTTGTGTGGTAAATAGGTGATGATGA
Organism: Flavobacterium sp.; assembly: GCF_028712645.1. Taxonomy (GTDB): domain Bacteria; phylum Bacteroidota; class Bacteroidia; order Flavobacteriales; family Flavobacteriaceae; genus Flavobacterium. Next base: position 3,993 of record NZ_JAQTPQ010000011.1, read on the forward strand.
TTTCAATGAATCTAATGATCCAATAGGAAACCCAATTAACAAATCTTGAGGTCAATCTGTTCTTTAATTTTAGTGACTCAGGAGTTGTTTTTTCACATTGAAACATAATTTCATTAAGATGCAAAAGAAATTTTTTTGAAAATTCAACAGAATTAATGCCTACATTCATTTCGATGCTTGCGTAGGAACTCAAATTATTTAGGTTAAAAGAGCCAATTGTTGTCCATTGATTGTCAATCACGGCAGCTTTTCCGTGCAAAACAGATTTTTTCCATTCATACAATTCAATATTATAACGTAAAAGCTTGGAATATAAATAGCAACTGGCTCGTCTTGCCATAGGTAAATCTGAAATTCCGGATAGGATTAACTTGATTTTTACATTATTTTTAGATGCTTTTTTCAATGCAGTAATCAATCTTCTGCCTGGAAGAAAATAACTTCCAACGATGACTATTTCTTCCTTTGCCTTGAGGAATGATTTTATGTAGGTATTACTGATTTCGGATTTCCGTTTCAGCCAATCATTTTGTAGGATGTTGACGGTCACTTCTTCAAAATTCTGAAAAACAGAAGTTATTTTTTTTCTATTCACGCGTCTTTTTCTAAAATAAATATCCAAACAAATTTTAGAAAGTGATTTTGCAATCTTCATATCATTTATTTGAACTGCATAGTCTAGCCAAGGCGTTTTTGTTGCTGTTCCAAGGTATTTATCAGCAATATTGATTCCGCCAATTAATGCAATTTCAGAATCTGCAACGACTATTTTATGATGCAACCTTCTTCCAATATACAATGAGTTTGCAGAGAAAAAAGGAGAGAAGAGTCTAAAGTTGATTCCGTTTTGTCGAAGGTCGGTCATTAGTTCTCTTGGAAATGAAAACGAACCAAAACCATCAATAAGAATATAGATTTTTACATTTCGAGAAGCAGCTTTTTTTAAAGCTTCAATTATTTTTTTTCCAATGGTATCATTTTCAAAAATATAGGTTTGAATATGAATTTCAGTTTTAGCTTCCAAAATAATTCTTTCCAAACGAGAAAAATAGTCTTCGCCACTATGAACAAGTGTTATTGTTTCAGGTGAAGCATTAGAAATATATTGTTTTTGCATTTATTTGATAAGCTATTTTGAAATAAATGAGATTACTCAAATTTACGCAATTCTATTAATTTAAAATTAGAATTGGTCACAAAAAAATCCCCAACTATTTTCATAATTGGGGATTGAATATATGTTTTAAACTTTAATTATATAGCTTTCACGATTGCTACAAAATCTTCTGCTTTTAATGCAGCTCCACCAATAAGACCTCCGTCAACATCTGGTTTCGAGAAAATTTCTTTGGCATTGTCAGGTTTTACGCTTCCACCATAAAGAATAGAAACATCTTCGGCAACATCACTTCCAAAAGTTTTACGAACGGTTTCTCTAATAAATTCGTGCATTTCTTGAGCTTGCTCTGGACTGGCAGTTTCTCCAGTTCCAATTGCCCAAACAGGCTCATAAGCTAGAACTATATTTTCCCAATTCTTAGCTTCGATATGAAACAAACCATCTCTTAATTGGTTTTCTACAATATTAAAATGATTTTTAGATTGGCGATCTTTCAACTCTTCACCAAAACAAAAAATAACTGTCATATCGTGTGATAATGCTGTATCTACTTTTGAAGCAATTAATGCATCCGTTTCGTGAAAAATAGCTCTGCGTTCTGAGTGACCAAGAATTACAGTATTTACACCAACGCTTTTTAGCATATCTGATGAAATTTCACCTGTATAAGCGCCACTTTCTGCTTGGTGCATATTTTGCGCAGCAACATTAATATTTGTAAATTCTAAGTGAGCTACAGCAGAAGCTAAGTTAACAAAAGTAGGTGCTACAATAATTTGTGCATCACTTTCTGTTGGAACTAGTGCTATTAATTCATTCAATAAATCTTCTGTTTGTTCTGCGTTTTTGTGCATTTTCCAGTTTCCTGCTACAATCTTCTTTCTCATTTTAGTTGTGTTTGTAATTTGATAATTCTATTTTTTATTTATTTAATTTTTTTAATGTGTCATTAATTTTTTCAAAATCGGTTTCAATAGCTCTGTAAAGAACTATTTTTCCTGTTTTGTCTATGATAATATATCTTGGAATCCAATCTAAATCAATGGCTTTCCCAAAAACACCTTTCATTTGGTCGTTGGCCATAAAATGGTCTCCTTTGAGTTCGTGTTTTTTAATTCCAATTTTCCAATTTTCAGCTGTTTTATCCATCGAAATAAATACATAAGCTACATCAGGATTATTAGCTTGAAGTTCTTTTATTTTAGGCATTGCCTTTACACAATCGCCACACCAAGAAGCCCAAACTTCGACAACGAGTGTTTTTCCATTATACTTTTTTAGAATGTCTTGAAAGGCAACTTGACTTCCATCTGTCGCTAATAAGGTTTCAGCTAAAGCTTCTTTAGAAAATTCTTTTTTTTGTGCTTGAGTACAAGATAAGCTTATAACAGCAATAAGTAAAGCAAGTATTTTTTTCATAGTAAAAATTTTTAGCAAAGTTACATTTTAATATTTAGGATTCAGATTCAATTGATCAATATCATTATAATGCACCTTTTGGATTATATTCCCATAATGCATAACCACAAAACTAGGGTTGGCTCTTTCGATTGTTTTTAGAGGTGTTGCATCACAAAAAAGGAAATCAAAAGTGAAACCATATTTCTTTTTAATACTAGCAATTTCATCACTTGAAGAACCTGTTAATACAGCTACATAATAGCCTTTTGCAGTAGCTTCTTTGTATAATTTATTTAAGTTTTCCAATGCACCTGTATTTGCTTTTTCTAAATCATAAGCTACAATCCAAAGTGATTTTTCTTTATAAAAAAGCTCTTGAGTGTAATCATTACCGTTTAGTTCTAGTTTAAAATCGTGAATAGGAGGAAGGTAACCTTGAACTATTACTTTGTCTTTCCTGTCAACAAATTTAGCTCCTGCAGGAAGTGACATTAAATCTTTTTCGCTAAACTCTTTGTTTACGCCATTTACGTTGTAAATAAATACCATTTCTACAACACTTTTTGGAGCGTTTTCTGGGATTTCCATTGCAGTTTTTATATTAGTACCTACTTGATAAGGTCTAAAATCGATTATTGGTAAATGATTTAAAACCCAATATCCCATAAAAGCACACAAAACAATGCTGGTTAAAGCTAGACTATTTTGAATCGAATTTGAAAATAATGGTTTAATCAATTTTTGATTGTAAAATAGAATGAGGATAAAAACTAATAGCACAATATCTTTTGTAAAAGATTGCCAAGGAGTTAAATGCAGGGCATCACCAAAACATCCGCAATCTTTTACTACATCAAAATAGGCAGAGTAAAAAGTAAGAAATGCAAAAAGAACTACTAAAATTAATAAACTCCAAATCGTGAATTTTGATTTATAACCTATTAACAACATAACTCCCAGAACGACTTCTAAAATCACTAAAAATAAGGCTATTGCTAATGAAAATGGTACAAAAAAGGGCATATTAAAAACAGGTTCGCTAAAATATTCTTCCAGTTTATAGGAGAAACCTAATGGATCATTTAGTTTAATTAATCCAGAAATGATGAATAAAATCCCTACGAAAAGTCTGGAAAATTGTGTGATGAAGTTTTTCATAAAAGTTTTTTTTAAATTCCAAAAAGCAAAAAACAAATTTCAAATAAATTCAAAAGATTCAAATTTTTGAATTTTCAAAACTCAAAAATAGTAAATCGAATTTGGTCTAGTTTAGGATGACTTTTCGATTATTGATGAAAATATTTTTTTTAGTTCGTCTGATTCTTGTATTAATATATTTATTTCTGTTTCAAATTCAATATTGGTAGCTTTCAATATTTTCAACCAATAACTACTTTCTTTTGCTTCTTTTCTGCAAATTTTAATTCTAAAACAAAAATCTTTCTTACTCAAAGATTCATTCGCTTCAATATAATTTGCACCTACAGACCCCGAAGATCTAACATATTGTTTGGCATCTTCAATATTGGAAATGTTACGTGGTAATTTTTTTAAAAACAGCCTAGAATTTATTGCAAATTTCAAAGTCCGTTCTTCTAAATCGTATTTTTTAGGTTCCATCAGTTTTAGAATTTTGAAATTTTTAGATTTGAAATTTATTTGTTATTTGTCTTTTGCAATTTGTTTTTTAAAATTTCTTCATTAAAATCAATGCAAAAACGGCGTAATTAATCATATCCTGATAATTTGCATCGATGCCTTCAGAAACCAAAGTTTTTCCTTTATTATCTTCGATTTGTTTAACACGAAGTAGTTTTTGCAAAATTAAATCCGTCAATGAACTCACTCGCATTTCCCGCCAAGCTTCGCCATAGTCGTGATTTTTGTTTTCCATTAATTCTTTGGTGAGTTTTACTTTGGCATCAAATAATTGAGCTGCATCTTCTACATTTAAATCCGGTTGCTCAACAACGCCAAGTTCTAATTGAATTAATGCCATTACCGAATAATTAATGATTCCAATGAATTCTCCCGTTTCGTCTTCGTCTACTTTTCGAACTTCATTTTCTTGCAAACTTCTTATTCTTTGGGCTTTGATGAAGATTTGGTCAGTCAAAGATGGTAATCTTAAAATGCGCCAAGCACTACCGTAATCTTTCATTTTATTGACGAAAAGGGAACGGCAAATCGCAATCACCTTATCATATTCTTGTGAAGTAATGTTCATTTATTGATGTATATTTGTCACAAAAATAAGGATAATTATTTTGATTGAAGAATGATGATTAACGATTTTTGATTTGAAAATGACAATTAATTGTAAAGGACAACTTATAGATTTAGCTACTCCCAAAGTAATGGGGATTTTGAACGTGACTCCAAATTCATTTTATGATGGTGGAAAGTATAAAAGTGAAGCAGAAATTCTTTCGCAAGTAAGAAAAATGATTTCTGACGGAGCTACTTTTATTGATGTTGGAGGTTATTCGAGTAAACCAAAAGCAGAATATGTTTCTGAAAAAGAAGAATTGCTTAGAATAGCTCCTGTAGTTACCTTAATTCAGAAACATTTTCCAAAAACGTTGATTTCTATTGATACTTTTAGAAGTGAAGTCGCACGGATTTGTATAGAAAATGGTGCAGCAATTATCAATGATATTTCATCGGGAAGTATTGATGATAAAATGATGGAAACTATTGCCAAATATGATGTTCCCTACATTATGATGCACAAACGAGGAACATCTGAAACAATGCAAAAGATGACCAATTATGAAAATATCCTCAAAGAAATACTATTTTATTTTTCAGAAAAAGTTGCTTTGGCAAGAAGTTTTGGCATCAACGATTTGATTATTGATCCTGGTTTTGGTTTTGCCAAAACATTAGATCAAAATTACGAGATTTTACAAAAATTAGAATTGTTCGATATTCTTGAATTGCCATTGCTTATTGGTGTTTCTAGAAAATCAATGATATACAATAAAATAAAATGCACACCCGAAGAATCATTGAATGGAACCTCAATAATAAACACAATTGCTTTGACTAAAGGGGCAAATATTCTTCGTGTTCACGATGTAAAAGAAGCAATGGAATGTGTTACATTGTTCAATAAAACCATTCAATCATAATGAAATATTTCAGTTTTATTTTTCTTTTTATTTTGATTTCTTGTGGAAACAAAGAGGATATTTTGTTGCCAAAATCCGATGTGACAGTCGTTTCAAATGTATTGGATCATTCTCCAATTTATGTTTTTTATAGAACTAAAGGAAAAGATACTTTGGCAGAAGTCAACAAAAGAAACGAGATTATTTCTACCAGCTGGATTTTTAATATAGACAAGCGTTTGCCATTACGATTAGTGATTCCTGAAGTAATGAAGTTGCAGGAAAGAAAACGAAATGAAGTTGCTCATAAAAATGAATTAGCCGAAAATTATTATTCGTATGCGGACAGTATTGGTAAAAATTTGGCGTTTTTACCTTTCACGAAAGTGTATTATAAAATGGAGAAACCAAAATCTGGAGTTGTTGTTTTTTTTGATAAAAACAATGAAATTTGGGTAAATGGTTTGATACTAAAAAAAGATAAATTAGAAAATTTTCTAAATGAATTTTTAAAAGATAAGTCAACAAATTATCTGTTTTGCTTTGCAAAAGACTTGAATTTTGGTAGTTACGTTCAAGATGAAATTTTTATTCAAAGTTTAAAAATTGAAAATAAAGAAGAGTTTGTTGACTGAAAACTCTGAAATCTAAAGTCTAAAATCTGCAATCTAAAATTACTGATGATGATACGGTTCATTCTTCAAAATTGTGAATCCTCGATACAATTGTTCGATAAAAAATAACCGAACCATTTGATGCGAAAAAGTCATTAGCGAAAGCGAAATTTTACCTTGCGCTTTGGCATAAACCGTTTCCGAAAAACCATAAGGACCGCCAATTACAAAAACTAAAGTTTTTACTCCAGAGTTCATTTTCTTTTGTAATTCTTCCGAAAAAGCCACGCTTGAAAAGGTTTTTCCGTTTTCATCTAATAAAATAAGTTGATCGGTTGGCGTTATTTTAGCCAAAATCAATTCGCCTTCTTTTTCTTTTTGTTGACTTTCTGACAAGTTTTTTACGTTCTTAATATCAGGAATAATCTCTAAGTCGAATTTAATATAAAAAGAAAGACGCTTTTGATATTCATCAATTAAGGATTGAAGATTTTTATTGTCGGTTTTGCCAATGGCGATGAGTTTGATGTTCATAAACGTATGAATTAACTATCCAAAAAAGAATCTGAATTGTTTTTTTTGAATAATTTTATAAGTAACATAATTCCTGCAACAGCTTCAAAAGTCATTCCTACAATTAGAAATAAACTAGACCAATCTTCTGGTTCGTGAGTAATTTTAAAGTACGATCCAATAACTGTAATGACTGCGCCAATCAGGAATAAAACCAATATTTGTGTGTTTTTCATAAAATTATTTTTCCCTGATTTTGGCTACAATTTCTCTAATAAGCAATGAAGTCAATGCACCAATGACGAAAATAGAAAGAAATTCGACAGTTCTAATTGTACCGTGATCGATAATTCTCGAATAATTTCCAATGGAGATAATTAGCATAATTGCAATAACTACAGTTTGTCTTTTGCTATTCATAATTTTCCTATTTTAGATTTTCAAAGGTATTGAAAAGGACAATAACTTATATTTTTTGTATGGATTGTGTTTTCACATAATTCACATTTCTCTCTTTCAAATAATTTAAAATGTATTTGAAACAAACTTCGTGTTTTCCAATTAATTCTGGCGGAAAAACCCCTTTTTCGGTAAACAAACCTTCTAAGAATAGATTGGCTACTGCTGTTGCAGTATATCCAGTGGTTCTCGCCATTGACGAAGTTTGAGTTTCAGGACAATATTCGTCGTATAAATTATAGACCACTTCTTCGGTTTCTCCGGTTTTATTTTCCCCTTTTAAAGTCACTCGCATAATGGTTAATTCTTCTTCGGTTTCTCCTAATTTCCATTCGGAAAAAAGAATTTTGCTGGTGAAATCGAGAGGGGAAACTTCTGTTCCGTTAACTGATATTTTCTTTTCGCTAAAGAATCCACTGTCTTTCAAAACTCTCACATATTCAACGTGGCCGGGATATCGAAGTGTTTTTTCTTTCATATTCTTGATGTGTGGCATTGTAAAAAGTATCGACCGTAAACCATCAGAATTGAAAGATTCCAGAGTTCCTACTTTATCAAATTCTACATATTCACAGTCAGTCAAAGCTTCTCGAATAATGATATTTCCGTTTTCGACATAACGGGCAGGACGTGTATATTCTTCGATGACGTCAATTGGCGAAAAGGGAGCTTTATAATTAAAAGGCCATTTTTTAACTTTTGGCAAACCGCCCACTAAGGTTTCGAAATCAGTTAATATCAGATTTTCATTGTAGTAACCTAAGATGATATTATGCATTCCAGGAGCAACACCGCAATCAACAATTGCTGTTACACCATTAGCTTTTGCCAAGTCATCTAATTCGAGCGCATTTTCAGGGAAAAAGGAAATATCGACCACATTTTTGCCTGCTTCGATAACGGTCTTTATCGTCTGGAAGCCTAGAAATCCCGGGACTGCACATACGACAAAATCAAAAGCGGCAAGTCTGGAAAGAAGAGTATCCTTATCACAAACATCAACCTGTAAAATGTTGATAGCTGGGTGCTTTTTCTTGACGTGGTTTAATCGGACAATGCTTAAATCGGCTATTGTTACACTGTATTTCTTTGATAAATCTGCAGCCATTGCACTGCCAACCATTCCTGCTCCTAAAACGATTATTTGGGTCATATTTTATTTTGTTTAATCTACCGAAAAATATCTTATTTACTCAAAATGTTTTTGTAATAATTCCTTTAGAATATTCATATTAATTGGTTTTGAAATATAAGCATTGCAACCTGAATCTATAGCTTCTTTTTTATCGCTAGCAAAGGCATTTGCGGTTTGGGCAATAATTATCACATTTTTATTGAACTTTCGTATTTGTTTAGTCGCTTCGTATCCATTCATATCAGGCATATTGATGTCCATCATCACTAAATCGATGTCAGGATTTTTTTTGCAGACTTCAATGGCTTGAATGCCATTACTAACTTTTATTATTTCTTTACAAAAGGGTGTAAGGGCTTTTGTAATGAGTAATTTTGAAATTGAATCATCTTCAACAATTAGTGTTTTTAGATTTTTAACTTGAATTTCAGACTCTTTTTCGGAGAGAGATTTGTTCTTTAAAGATTCTGATTTTAAAATTGTTTCGTAGGGAATTGTAAAATAAAAAGAGGAACCTACGCTCACTTCGCTTTCAACCCAAATTTTTCCACCTAACATTTCTACATATGCTTTTGAAATTGATAATCCCAACCCAGCTCCTTGAAAAGCTCTTTTATCCGATATATCTGCTTGGATGAAGCGATCAAATATGGCGTGTTGCCTGCCTTTTGGAATTCCCACTCCTGAATCTTTTACATAAAATTCAAGTTCTGGGTTTTTATGGTCTGTTTTTAGTGTGTAACCAAAATCTATTATGCCATTATCACAAAATTTAATGGCATTTTTAACCAGATTTATTAAGATGGCATATACTTTTTCGCCGTCAGTTTTAATGAAAGCTTCATCCATTGCTAATCCGTTTTTATAATTTAGATAAATTCCTTTAGTTGAAGTTTCCAGTTTAAAGAAATTATAGATGTATTCTAACTTATCATTTATATTTGTTTCCGAAAAAGAAACCATCATTTGGTTGGACTCAATTTTTGAAATATCAATAATATCGTTGATGATTCCTAGTAGGCGATTGCCACTTTGGTCAATGATTTTTATATATTCTTGTTGGTTTTCTGGGGAGAGGTTTGTTTCTTTTAGCAAATTGGTAAATCCCAATATTCCATTCATTGGAGTTCGAATTTCGTGGCTCATATTCGCAAGAAAAGCTGATTTTAGTCGGTCGCTTTCTTCTGCTTGTTCTTTTGCTTTCAGAATTAAATCTTCTGCTACTTTGCGACTTGTAATATCACGAATAGATGCTTGAACAGCTGGCTTTCCATTGTAGTTAATCATAATGGATTGTGTTTCAACATCAATAATGGTTCCGTCGAGTTGTAGAAATTTTGCTTCAATCATTGGAGTGAAATCACCTATTTTCCTTAGCATTTTAGCCCTTTCTATCATAATTTTATGATAGTCTGGATGTATTCTATTGAAGATCGATTTGCCTATTAAATCATCAATATTGGTAGCTTTGATAGCTTTTGCAGCAGCAGGATTTACATAAATTGTAATTCCATCTCTATGCACTACTATTGCCTCTGGTGACCACTCTACTAATGAGCGGTAGCGTTCTTCATTTTCTTTAAGGACCTCTTCAGTATGTTTTCGTTCTGAAATGTCAGTTATGAAACTCATTGTTGCAGGCTTGCCCTCCCATTCAATCTTCACGGCACTAAAATCAAGCCAGATTGTAGTTTTATCTTTTTTAAATACTTTTACCTCATAGCTTTTGTTAACTCCTTCATCGTTGATACGTTTATTATAATTAGCTATAATTAAATCTCGATAGTCTGGATGTATAAACTCAGTAAATGGAGTGGTTAAAAGTTCTTTTTCTGTATATCCGAGAACTTCCATTACTTTAGAATTTACAAACTTTAAGGTGTTATCTTGTGCTACTGAAATACCTTCATTTGCTGATTCAATCAAAACCTTATAGCGTGTTTCGCTTTTTTGAAATGCTTCTTCAATAAGTTTGCGCTCGGTGATATCTTGATGTGTCCCAGAGATGAAAAGGGGATTGCTATTTTTGTCTCTTTTGTTAATTCTTCCTTTGTCGAGAATCCATATCCAATGACCGTTTTTGTGCTTCATTCTAAATTCGCACTCGTAATACTCTAGTTCGCCTTTTGTATGTTTTTCGAGTAATTCGTCAGATTTTTTTATATCATTTGGATGTGTGTATTTTTTCCAGGAATCAAAAGAAATAGGCAAAAATTCATCTAATGTGTAACCAATCATTTCCAAATAGCGATTATCATAGAATGCTTCTTTGGTTACTAAATTTAGCTCCCAAATACCCACATTTGTACCTTCTAAAACAGCAGACAGTCTTTGTTTCTCGCTTTGTAGTATTGTGTTTTTAGATTTAAGCTCGTGATTTTGAATCTTCAGTTCTTGAATGAGATGCAACAATTCAATTTCTGTAAGGTTAGAATCTGGTTTAGTGGATTGCTCTTTCAATTTTTTTTTATTATACAGATTTTTGGTTTACTATTTAAGTATAAAGTTGATTTTTGTTGTTGTTTTGTGTGAATAAAATTACTGAAATTTATTATAAAAAAAACATAAAATGTTATTATTTTTTTGATAAGATATTGACAATAGTATCATTATGCTTTTTAAATAGGATGCAAAAAAAAAAATCCGTTTTGGAAAAAACGGATTGATTTAAAATTATCGTAGAGATGTACTGCAGTGCATCTCTATGTTTTCATCTACAAGTGAATCACTTCGCCATAAGCATCGGCAACAGCTTCCATCACAGCCTCACTCATTGTTGGGTGCGGATGAATTGATTTTAGGATTTCGTGTCCAGTGGTTTCTAGTTTTCTAGCTACAACTGCCTCAGCAATCATATCAGTAACACCAGCGCCAATCATATGACAACCCAACCATTCGCCATATTTGGCATCAAAAATTACTTTTACAAAACCATCAGAATTTCCAGAAGCTTGCGCTTTTCCAGAAGCTGAGAATGGGAATTTACCAATT
>NZ_JAQTPQ010000011.1:15348-19334 GCF_028712645.1 Flavobacterium sp.
TATCCTTTTTCTCTAGCTTGTTTTTCGGTCATACCTACAGAAGCGATTTCTGGCGTAGCATACGTGCAACCTGGAACGTTTCCGTAATCGATTGGATCTACGTGCATTCCTGCAATTTTTTCTACACAGTTGATTCCTTCTGCAGAAGCTACGTGTGCTAAAGCTTGTCCTGGAGTTACATCTCCAATAGCATAGTAACCAGAAATGTTTGTTTGATTGTAAGCGTTAACCAAGATTTTATCTCTGTCAACTGCAATTCCAACTTCTTCTAATCCAATATTTTCGATGTTGGTTTTGATTCCAACAGCTGAAAGTAAAATATCTGCTTCAAGAATAACTTCACCTTTGGCAGTTTTAACGAAAGCTTTTACTCCATTTCCAGTTGTATCGATTGTTTCTACTGATGAATTTGTCATAACGGTAATTCCAGCTTTTTTCAAAGATTTTTCCATTTGTTTTGAAATATCTTCGTCTTCTACAGGAACTACATTTGGCATAAATTCTACGATGGTAACTTCTGTTCCCATTGAGTTATAGAAATGAGCAAACTCAACTCCAATAGCTCCTGAACCTACGATAATCATCTTTTTAGGTTGACTTGGTAAGCTCATCGCTTGGCGATAACCAATTACTTTTACTCCATCTTGTGGTAAGTTTGGCAATTCACGAGAACGTGCTCCAGTAGCAATAATAATATGGTCGGCACTGAATTCAGTTACTTTTCCATCTTTATCAGTAACATCTATTTTTTTACCTGGTTTTACTTTTCCAAAACCATTGATAACGTCAATTTTATTTTTTTTCATCAAGAAAGTAACTCCTTTGCTCATTCCTTCAGCGACTCCTCGGCTACGTTGAATAACAGCTGGGAAATCTTTATCGAAGGATGAAACAGTCAATCCATAATTGGAGGCGTGTTTAAGATAATCAAAGACTTGAGCTGATTTTAGTAATGCTTTTGTTGGGATACAACCCCAATTCAAACAAACTCCGCCAAGATTTTCTTTTTCGATTACGGCAACTTTAAAACCTAATTGGGATGCTCTAATGGCTGTAACATAACCGCCTGGACCACTTCCTAAAACTATAATATCGTATTTCATATAGATTATTTTCTTAATTAATTTCAGTTGGCAAAATTAAGGGATTTATTTGATTAAAGAAAAAGTTTACTGTTTAAAGTTTTAAACCAGTATTTCATTAAAAACCAAACTGCTAAACTTCACTAATAAACTGGGAATTATAAAGGTTTTTGTAATAACCTCCAGTTTTTTCCAATAATTCTTGATGAGTTCCTTGTTCCACAATCAAGCCTTTATCCATAACAACAATTTTATCAGCATTGATGATGGTTGCCAAACGATGTGCAATCACAATGGATGTTCTACCTTTTGTGATGGTTTCAGTAGCTTTTTGAATCAACTCTTCGGAATATGTGTCGATGGATGATGTGGCTTCGTCCAAAATCAGAATACTAGGATTACTCACATAAGCACGAAGAAAAGCAATTAATTGACGTTGTCCAGAAGAAAGCATAACGCCACGTTCTTTTACATCGAAATCGTAATTATCGGGCAAACTCATAATGAATTTATGAACACCAATTTTTTTGGCAGCAGCCAAAACCTGCTCTCGAGATATATCAGGATTGTTTAAAGTTATATTATTGAAAATGGTATCGGCAAAAAGAAAAACATCTTGTAAAACCACTGCAATCTGCTTGCGAAGAGAACTCAAAGTATAGTTTTCTATGTTTTGGCCATCAATAAAAATGGAACCACTATTAATTTCGTAAAAGCGATTCAACAAGTTAATTATTGTTGATTTTCCAGCTCCTGTAGCACCAACAATGGCAATGGTTTTTCCAGCGGAAACAGATAAATCAATTCCTTTTATTACATATTCATCAGCAATATAACCAAAATGTACATCCTTGAATTGGATGTTTCCACTAAAAATAGGAGCTTCGATAGTGCCTTTATCTTGAATTTGGTCTTTGGTATCCAGAATGTCAAAAACACGGTTAGCAGCAATCATTCCCAATTGCATCTCGTTGAATTTATCAGCAATTTGGCGCAAAGGATTAAAGAGCATCCCTATAAACATTGTATAAGCAGTCATTTGTCCCAAGGTCGTAAATGGATTGCCATTTATAATTTGAAGACCTCCATACAACACGATGAATCCCAAAGTTAAAGAAGAAATAATATCGGCAATTGGAAAAAAGATGGAGTTGTAAAGAATGGTTTTTATCCAAGCTGTTTTGTGTTTTTCGTTGATGGATTTGAATTTTTCGAATTCAACATCTTCACGATTGAAGAGTTGAACAATTTTCATTCCGGTAACTCTTTCTTGAACAAAAGAATTCATATTGGCTATTTGGGTTCTCACTTCTTCAAAAGCCACTTGCATTTTACGTTGAAATATTCGAGTAAAGTAAAGAAGAATGGGCATTGCCAATACAACAATCATAGACAAATGCCAGTTCATCCAAAACATAATGATTAAACAAACAAACATTTTCATTAAATCACTAGCAATCATAAACAATCCTTGGCTGAAAATTCGAGCAATTTGTTCAATATCCGAAACAGAACGTGTCACTAATTGTCCCACAGGAGCATTGTCAAAATATTTCATTCGGAAACTCAACATATGTTTGAAGAGTTTGGTTCGAATATCTTTTACAATGTCTTGTCCAAGCCAGTTTGCCCAATACACAAAGAAAAATTGGAAAATTACTTCTAATAATAGGGTAACTCCCATCAGGGTTACATACATCAATAAACCATAATTATCTTTAGGTTTGATATAAGTATCAACAGTTCCTTGCAAAATTAGAGGACGAATCGCCGCAAAAATAGACAAACAAACAGCGAAAAAAATTACGCTATTAAATCTCCATTTATAGGGTTTAATGTATTTTAAAATACGTTTAAAAACTTTAGTGTCGAATGCTTTTGCTTTCATTTATTTTTTAGAATCTTTTACTTCGTTTAGCTCTTGATTTATTGTATTTTTTATTCTTCAACTCACTTCTTGCCATTCATTTTTATAAATAATCATATTCAATTTTGGTTAAATATAATCCGTGTGCTGGAACTGAAAAACCTGCATTTTCCCTGTTTTTACTTAAAATTATTTCATTGAACTCCTCTAAGGTTATTTTTTCCAAACCTACATTTACCAGTGTTCCCACAATGGCACGAACCATATTGCGAAGAAAACGATTGGCTGTAATGGTAAAAATAAGATTCTCATTTTCTTTTTTCCAATTAGCTTCAAAAATAGTACAATCAAAAGTATTTACATCGGTATTTACTTTCGAAAAACATTGAAAATCGGTGTGCTTAAACAATATTTTAGAAGCTTCATTCATCAAATCGATGTCTAATTTTTGATGAAAATACCAACTTCCATCTTGCATAAAAGCATTCTTGAATGTATTGATGTGATATTCATACGTTCTTTTTGTAGCGTCAAATCGAGCGTGGGCTTCATCGTTGACAGGAATAATATCATAAACAACAATATCTTTGGGTAAATAGGAATTGAGTTTATGTACTAAACTTTGACTGTCAAACGGAGTTTCAAAATCGAAATGAGCAAACATTTCCTTGGCGTGAACACCAGTATCGGTGCGACCTGCTCCCATAAGGGTTATCTCTGAATTCAGTACTACCGAAACCGCTTTATTCAATGTTTCTTGCACAGATGAAGCATTGGGTTGGCATTGCCATCCGTGATAATTAGTTCCGTTATAGGCCAGTTTTATAAAATATCTCAATTCAGATTTCAGATTTTAGATTTCAGATTTTTTCAGAAATAGAAACCAACATTAAAAACGCAAATCTACAAAGATTGATAATCTTATTAGCTATGTTTTATTTCAAAGTTTTTCCAAATCTCAAATCAAAAATCGTTAATCTTCAATCTTAAATAATAACTTTGAGGCTTCGTAAAAAAAAAAAGAGGATGAGATGGCG
>NZ_JAQTPQ010000011.1:19344-30366 GCF_028712645.1 Flavobacterium sp.
GCAATTATAAAATGAAAAAAATTCTATTACTTTCCGATACTCATAGTCATATTGATGATACGATTATGAAATATGTGGTGCAAGCAGATGAAGTCTGGCATGCGGGTGATATTGGAAATTTAATTGTGACGGACACCATAAAAAAAAGCAAAACTTTGCGTGGTGTTTACGGCAATATTGATGATGATAAAGCTCGAATGGAATTCCCATTGCATAATAGATTTATGTGTGAAGGTGTTACTGTTTGGATTACACATATTGGTGGTTATCCAGGAAAATACAATCCGAATATTAAGGCTGAAATGGCTTCAAATCCTCCAAAATTATTCATTTGTGGTCATTCTCATATTCTAAAAGTGATGTTTGATAAGAAGAATAATCTCTTGCACATGAATCCTGGAGCTGCTGGGAAAAGTGGTTTTCACCAAATGAGAACTATGTTACGTTTCGTAATTGATGGTGATAAGATTAAAGATTTGGAAATTGTAGAAATAGAAAAGAAGTAAAGTAACCGCCGATTCGCTGATTATTTATATTTAGTCAATACTTTAAATCTGCGGCTAAAATTTCTCCACAAAAAAACCCGAATTGTTACATTCGGGTTTCCTTCGCACTAATAATAAACTAAGATTATAGGATTATCTCAATCTGTCCACAGATTTTACAAGATCTTCATCCTTTTTGATGGCTTTATTAGCTAAGACTAATAATACGATAGCAACAATAGGTAGAAACATCCCAATACCTTTCTCAGAAACAGCTAGTGTTTCTCCAGATAAATTTAGTGAGCGATATACAAACAAGCCTAATAAAATTAAATTTAATACGATATTCAATCTGCCAATAACAAACTGATTTTGTCTTTTTTTGAAGGAAATAATACTTAATAAAGTAAGAGTTGTGCTTAAACCAAAAAGGATAACATAGATTTGATTTTGCATAAATAGATATTCTTTACCGTCATTCATTGTCCATAATGGGAAAATGAAAGGTAAAATTCCAGTTGCCAAAAAGGCAAGAAGTAAATATATAGTTTGAATTCTTTGAAGCATTATCTTAAATTGTTTGACAAAAATATATTTTCTTTTTAATAAATACTATTGTAGATTAAAAAATATTCGTAATATTGCATAACAAAATCGTAAGTACTTCATTCTTCGGTCAATTCAAAATCAAAAATTTACTACACACTTTTTATAGTATTCCCAAATTATTTAAACTCATAGAACATTTATGTTTGACATTTCTGTATTAAAAGAAATGAAGCTTTCTGAGCTTCAAGAAATAGCTAAAGCAGCTAAAACAATAAAATTTGCAGGCGTAAAAAAAGAGGCATTAATTGGCCAAATTTTAGAACTTCAGTCAGCAACTATAGAATCTACTCAAGAAAACAAAACGGTTAAAGCTAAAGTTGAAGAAGAAAAACCTAAAAGAGCTCGAATTATAGCTCCCAAAAAAGTCGCCATCCAGAAAAACTCCAATAATTCTCTTTTTGCCGATGAAGAAATTGCTGTAGAGACAAACATTCCAGAAGCAAAAAATGAAAATCCAACTGAAGAAATAGCTCCTGAAAATAAAATAGGGAAGGTTATTAAATTTAACAAATCAGCTTACGAAAAGAAGATGGCTTTGCAAAAGCAAAAAGAAGAGGCAAAGGAAGCGTCTAAAGAAGTAGAGATTAACGATGAAAATAAAGATAATAAGGAATCTTCAACTGTCGAAAACAGTGATAATTCTGAAGTGATTGTTCCTGCTAAAAAATTAAATCCAAACCAACTACATAAACAAAACCAAAATCCTAATCAAAACGGGAATGGCAATGCAAATCCCAATTTCAAAAATAAGAAAAATAATTTTAGGGATTCAGATTTTGAATTTGACGGAATTATAGAAAGTGAAGGCGTTCTTGAAATGATGCCTGATGGTTATGGTTTCCTTCGTTCTTCAGATTATAATTATTTGGCTTCGCCAGATGATATTTATTTATCGACTTCCCAAATTCGATTGTTTGGTCTTAAAACTGGAGATACAGTAAAAGGAGTGGTTCGTCCTCCAAAAGAAGGCGAGAAATTCTTTCCATTAGTTCGCGTTTTAAAAATAAACGGACACGATCCGCAAGTGGTTCGCGACCGAGTTTCTTTCGAACATTTGACTCCTGTTTTTCCATCCGAAAAATTTAAATTGGCCGAAAGACAAAGTACTATTTCTACTCGAATTATCGATTTGTTTTCTCCAATTGGAAAAGGTCAACGTGGTATGATTGTAGCACAGCCAAAAACAGGTAAAACAATGTTATTAAAAGACATTGCAAATACCATTGCAGCGAATCATCCTGAGGTTTATTTGATTGTTTTATTGATAGACGAACGTCCAGAGGAAGTTACTGATATGCAACGAAGCGTTCGTGGTGAAGTAATCGCTTCGACTTTTGATAGAGAACCGCAAGAACACGTAAAAATTGCCAATATTGTTCTCGAAAAAGCAAAACGTTTAGTCGAATGTGGTCACGATGTAGTGATTCTTTTGGATTCTATTACACGTTTGGCAAGAGCTTACAATACGGTTCAACCCGCATCTGGTAAAGTGTTGAGTGGTGGTGTGGATGCCAATGCTTTGCAGAAACCAAAACGATTTTTTGGAGCAGCTAGAAATGTGGAAAACGGTGGTTCATTGAGTATCATTGCTACAGCCTTGACAGAAACAGGTTCGAAAATGGACGAAGTTATCTTTGAAGAATTCAAAGGAACTGGAAATATGGAATTACAGTTAGACAGAAAAATTGCTAACAAACGTATTTTTCCTGCTATCGATTTGACTTCTTCAAGTACGCGTCGTGATGATTTGTTATTAGACGCAAAAACATTGCAAAGAATGTGGATTATGAGAAAATACCTTTCGGATATGAATCCTATTGAAGCAATGGATTTTATCAACGATCGTTTTAAGAAAACCAAGAATAATGAGGAATTTTTGATTTCGATGAATGATTAATTTTCCTTTTAGATATAAAAAAAAGTCCCATTGGGACTTTTTTTTATATCTAAAAGATTGATTTAGTCTCTTCTAAAAGGTATTTTTTGACCATCATTTAAAATCATATTAAAAGCACTTTTGTCTTCATTGAATTCGAATTTTAGACCTGCTAATTCAGATTCAAAAGTATCTTTGGCAATAAGTTCTACTGTGAATTTTGGATAATCTGTTATTTCAACATTAATTACTCCTCGTTTTTTTGTAAAAACAATTTTTATTGGAGCATTTTTGTTAGAGAAAGTACCTAAATAGCCATCTAAGTTTACATCTTTTTCAATAATTCCTGTTGCTGAAGTCCAGCTATCGTTGCTATCGTTGCTGTCAGGCATCACGTGGTCTGGGTCAATTATAATACTTTCAATTTCTTCGGTTGAATCATATTTAAATGACCATTCTTTGTTTCTTTGCCAAATTTCTACTGGCAATTTAACACGTGAAACTTTGCCGCTTTTTGTTTTTATATCCAATACTACTGGCATTGCCATTTTTTCGAAGTTTTCGATTGTAATATAGACACCTGATTTAGGGTTGTTATCTACATATTTTATTGAATTGATACCTTGATCTAATTGCCAATTATTAACAAACCAACCTCTCCAAAACCAACTTAAATCCTCACCTGAAACATTTTCGATAGTTCTAAAAAAATCATCTGGAGCAGGGTGTTTGTATGCCCAACGGTCAACATAAGTTCGGAAAGCTAAATCGAAACGTTCTGGTCCTAAAATCTGTTCACGCAACATTACTAATCCAGCACTTGGTTTTGAATAACACAAAGGACCAATACTAACTTCCTTCATATTGTCTGGGGAACTCATAATGGTTTCAAGATTTGGATCAGTATATTTTTTTGTTGCCTCATGCAAGTCTTCAGGGTTGTCTTTGTATTCACCGTTATTAAAATCAACTGAGCTTAAAGTATTGATAAAAGTGTTGAATCCTTCATCCATCCATCCATATAAACGTTCGTTTGAACCAACAACCATAGGAAACCAATTGTGACCAAACTCATGGTCTGTAACTCCCCATAAATCGCCATTTTTATCCTTAGAATCACAAAAAACAATTCCAGGATATTCCATTCCGCCAACAATTCCAGCTACATTTGTTGCTGCAGGATAGGAATATTCGAACCATCTTTTTGAATAATTTTCAATTGAAAATTTGGTATATTCTGTCGAACGAGACCAAGCGTCATTTCCAACACTTTCAACTGGATAAGCAGAAATGGCCATCGATTTTTTTCCACTTGGCAAATTAATTCTTGCAGCATCCCAGATAAAAGCTGCTGACGATGCCCATGCAACATCACGAGCATTTTTTATTTTATAATGCCAAGTTTTTGAAGATTTAGAAAGTGTATTTGCTGTTGCAGCAACTTCTTCAGCAGAACGAATTAGGACTGTTTTATCACTTTGAGAAGCCGCAGCAAAACGTTTTTGTTGCTCAGAATTAAGCACTTCTTGTGAATTTACTAATTCGCCCGAACAAACTACAACTTGATTAGAAGGGACAGTGATATTTACATCAAAATCACCATATTCTAAGTAAAATTCAGAAGCTCCTAAATAAGGATTTGTATTCCATCCTCTTATGTCGTCATACACACACATTCTTGGATACCATTGTGCAATGGTAAAAATTTTACCATTTTTTGTTTCCAAAATTCCCATTCTGTCGGAACCTTCGTTAGGAGAAATAAAAGAATATTCAATTTTAATTTTGACAATTCCTCCTTTAGATTTTAAATCCTGAGGAAGAAAAACCTGCATTCTAGTATCATTAATGCTATATTTAGCATCAGTTTCTGTGGTTTTTCCTTTGCTTGTAGTGACAATTTTGACTGATTTAATTTTATCGCCTCCATCAAAAATTTGACCTTGAGCACCATTACGACTTCCAGAAATGGGAATCACGGCATTTCCGCGAGAATCAGATTTAAATAAATTTTGGTCCAAATACATCCAAACAAAAGACATTTTATCAGGGCTATTGTTGGTATAAGTTATTGTGCTTGTTCCTGAAATTTCATTCTTTGCATCATCTAATTTTGCCGTTAGTAGATAATCAGCTCTGTTTTGCCAATATTCAGGACCTGGTTGACCACTAGCAGAACGTGTAGTTGTTCCATCTTTCGAATAAAAGAATGGTGCAAAAGCAGCATGATAATCATAATTTGAAATTTGTTTATTTGCTGTAGAAGCGGGAATTTGTTGAGACCAAACGGTCGAAATTCCGAATAATAAAGTCAGTTGAAGTATGACTTTGAAACGATTATTTCTCATTTTTTTAATTTTCTACAGCAAATTAATGAAAAATAAAAATAAGACTGAATATAAATTTGCAATTTTGACAAAATTTTATCAATTATACAATTAGCATCCTTTTATTATTCAAAATTAAATTTATGAAATATATTTACACCATTAAGTTTATAACAACATAACAAGCAATAATTTTGACTACAACAATTTCAAATTCGTATTTAACTGCCCAAATAAATCAACTTGGAGCCGAACTTTTTTCGGTAACAGATAGTAACAAAAAGGAATATATTTGGGAAGGAAACCCTAATTTTTGGGGGAAACATTCTCCTGTTTTGTTTCCAATTGTGGGCACATTAAAAAACAATTTCTATCGTTATAATAGTGTTGAATATCATTTGTCTAGACACGGTTTTGCTAGGGATATACAGTTTGAAGAGGTTGAAAAATCTGAAAATAGTGTAACGTTTTCATTACTATCAACTGAAGAAACTAAGAAAGTATTTCCATTTGATTTTGAATTGCAAATCATTTATACTCTTGAGGAAAATAGATTGAATATTGAATATAAAGTCATTAATAATGGAGATTCTCAAATGCCCTTTTCTATAGGAGCTCATCCTGCATTTGCTTTGCCAGAAAATTTTCAAGATTATTCACTTGAATTTGAAAAAGAGGAATCTTTAGAATATTTCCTTTTGGAAAATGATTTGATTTCAAATAAAACAAAGAAACTTGAACTCGAAAATAAAACGTTGCTTTTAAATTATGAACATTTTGAAAATGACGCTTTAATTTTTAAATCATTGCAATCTAATACAATAACTATTTTAGAAAATTCAAATCCAATAGTAAAGGTAAACTTTGAAGATTTTCCTAATTTAGGGATTTGGACAAAAAGTAATGCGCCTTTTCTTTGTATTGAACCTTGGTTTGGATATTCGGACACGGAAGAAAGTTCAGGAAATCTTTTTGAGAAAGAAGGTATTCAAATATTAGAAACAAACGAAATTTTCAAAGCAAAATTTAGTATAGAAATCCTTTAATTCGTATAAAAATGATAACTATTAATTTTACTCCATTTCCCAATCTTGAAACCGAAAGGTTGAGTTTAAGACGCATTGTAAAAGAGGATGTAAATGAAATTTTCGAACTTCGATCGAACAAGCAAACAATGAAATACATTCCTAGACCATTGGCAAAAACTAAGGAAGATGCTCTTGGGCATATTACAATGATTGACGAAAAAATAGAAAATAACGAAGGAATTAATTGGGCAATTACATTAAAAAATAGTCCAAAATTGATAGGAATTATTGGTCATTACAGAATTAAACCTGAGCATTTCAGAGCAGAAATTGGTTATATTTTGAATCCTGAATTTCACGGAAAAGGTATTATTACTGAAGCAATAGATGAAGTTGTGAAATATGGTTTCGAAGTGATGAAATTGCATTCAATTGAAGCCATTATTGATCCTGAAAATTTTGCATCTGCGAAAGTTTTACAAAAAAATGGTTTTGTAAAAGAAGCTCATTTAAAAGAAAATGAATATTATGAAGGGCGATTTTTAGATACCGTCATTTATTCGATTTTGAATAATGGCTAATTTTAATTTTTGTTTATAATAGTAATTTAATATACAAATTAAAATTTTAAACTGCCAATAGCTTTATATTTGCCGCCGATATTACTGCATTTTAGAAAAATAATTTAAAAATATATTTTATGAAAAAATTACTTATTATAACTATTCTCTTGTTTTCAGTATTTTCTCAAGCCCAAACTTATATAAAAGGTAATGCGGTAACAGCTTTGGTACTTGTTCCAAATATTGGAATAGAAACTAGTATCGGAAAAAAAATCACTTTTCAAGCTGACGTTATGGGCTCTTTTTGGAAATCATTTAAGGGACATCATCCAATGGAATTTTATTCTTTAATTGCAGAAGTACGCTATCATTTTAATGAAAAATACAATGGCTTTTATTTTGGGGGACATGCCGGAGCTGACCGATATATGCTTCAAAAATGGAATTATTGGGGTTCTAATAAGTACGAAGATGGTTTTGGATACAAATTTGGTGGAACTATTGGATACGAGAAAAAACTAAAAGATAGATTTATGTTAGATTTCTTTGTTGGAGGTGGTTGGCATCAAGGATACTATCATGGTTACTATAATGACGGAACTCCAGGCAGATATGAAAAAGCCAAACATTGGAATATGAGTGGTGATTGGTTGCCTTATAGAGGCGGTGTTATGGTTTCGTACCGATTAAATTAAACTTTAAATTCAGGAATTGTTCTAACATACAATTCTTCGACCTTTTTTCTTGCCCATTCAGTTTTTCTTAAAAAAGTTAAACTCGATTTTATACTTGGATTATCTGTAAAACATTTAATTTTTATCAATTCGCTAAGAGTTTCAAAACCGTAATAATCTACAAGTTGTTCTAAAATTCTTTGTAGAGTCATTCCGTGAAGTGGGTCTTTTGATTGTTGCTTTTCCATTCTGTAAATTTATAAATTTTATGCGCATACGCTATTCGGAAGCATAAATTTGTCTAACTTTTTGGGGGCAGTGCCAATAGTAAGTAACGAGAAAGATATAATGTCGCAATTATTAAAAAGAGTTTTTGCCACCGATTAGAAGGATTAAAAAGATTTTTAAGCTAATTAACGAATTAATCTGTGCTAATCTGTGACCCGAGTGATAACGAACAGGCGAAGCAAATCTGTGGCAAAGGAATTCATTAAAATACGACATTAAATTTTAGCTATTACTTAGTTTTTTTGTTTTTATTAAAATTAGCTAATCTATCTTTTCAAAGTAAAATGACCTTTTGCTTCTCTTCCATCTTCTAATTTCACGGTGTACCAATAGTCGTCAGCTGGTAAATATTTACCATTAAAATTTCCGTCCCAACCTTGACTTGATGGAGATAATTGTTTAAGTAATTTTCCGTATCTGTCAAAAATATAAATAATGGAATTTTCATTAAAATTAGCATTCACTCCTTTTATATTCCAATAATCGTTGTACCCATCATTATTTGGTGTAAAGAATTTTGGAACACCTATTACTGCAATTTTTGTTGGGATTATGCCGCAACCATTTTTGTCTTTGATGAATACATCGTGAATTCCGGCTGAAACATCATCAAAGAAATTAGATTCTTGGTAATAACCATTTCTATCGTCTAAATTATAGACATATGCGCCAGTTCCGGTTACATTTATCGTTACTGTGTTTACATCAGTCAAATCAATAATTGCAATATTTTCAATGTGAGCTTCGTCTGAAGGGTTAACTTTTATGGTTCGAATTCTGCTACAACCCGAAGAATTAAATACTTCAACAGTATAAATTCCTGCTGAATTTGTATCTAATGTTGGGCTTGTATTTGGTATTACAATTCCATCTTTTGTCCAAACATAAGTGTAATTATCTTCAGATGTTCCATCTTGAATTCCAGCGTTGAGTTTTACAAATAAGTTGGGAAGATTGGTGCATACATATTCATCTTCACTTCCATTTGAATTCAAATTGATATTGGGTAACACTTCAACTTTTAATTCGACAAAAGGGCCCAAACCATAACAGGAATTGTCAATATCACTGTCAACACGAACCCAAATTTGTTGCGAGTTGGGATAACCAATGTTTCTATAATTAGAAATATCTGGAATAACATTGAGTTCTGCCAAAGCATCTGCCTGATTTCTATAATAAGTTATGCTGTAATTTCCTGATGGCAACAAATTAAGGATGTCATTTGAGACACTGCTAAAGTCGAAATTACTAATTCCATCTCTGTCGTCATTTATTGCATCTAAATAATCATCACAAACTGGGGGAATTTGAATTTTAAAAGTTGAAGGAATTTGGGTAGCCAAAACTTGTAAAGTTATTTCTGCTACGCTGAAACATCCGTTGGTATTTTCAATTCTTGACCAAACTGGCATTGTGCTTGGCGTGGTATTTACAAAAGCTAATGGATTTGAAATTAATTCTGCCGGATTTTCAGTATTGGCTCCAGCCAAAGAAGTGTAATAAGTAAAAGTTTCATTGGCAGAATTAGTTGAAATCACATCATTTTTTACTGTTAGATTGAAAGAGGTTATGGCATCTAAATTATCGTCACATTGAATGATGGTTATGTCATTTACAACAGGCAGAGTATGTACAACTAGAGTAGTTTCAGCAGAAAGTAAGCCACAAGAATTTCCTACTTTATTTAGCTGAACGCGATATTGATTACCATTCATTGCATTTGTCAAAGTTGTAATGGCTAAAGTATTTGTTGTTGTTCCTGAATAAGTTGTGTTATCTACAATATCAGTCCAATTTCCACCAGTAAAAAGTTGCCATTGATAAGTATTTCCACCGTTGTCAGCAACTGAAATTGTTGTGTTTTCCAATTCGCAAGTTGGAATGGCATTGGGTTGCGTTGTTATTACAATTAGAGCTGAAATTAAATAATTATTATTTGGACTTGAATAACCAATTCCACTTGTAACAATTCCATTTGCATCAACTACTATTGGATTATCTCCTAAAAAACCATCGCTATTTGGATCTAAAAATCCAGCTTCAACAACATCTGAACATAAATCATTGTCGCTATCTAAATCACGATAATTTCGAATTCCATCAGCATCGGTATCGATTCCAGTTTCTACTGAATCTAAAATTCCGTCATTATCGCTGTCTAAATCTAAATAATCAAAAATTCCATCATTGTCAGTATCAATGGGCGAAAATCCGGGTTCGAAGTTGTTGTCTAATCCGTCTTTATTTGAATCAATATTTGATAATGTCACAGTTGAGTTTGCTTGAGCTTCAATTGTGTCTGGAATTCCGTCATTGTCACTGTCACTGTCTAATTGGTCTGCAATTCCATCACTATCAGAATCTTTTGGCACACAAGTTGCAAAAAACTTTAGAGTTGATTTATTTGCATTGTCATCGGATAAATTTTTATGAGTAAAACGGATTGAATTGGATAAATAAGTTAGGAGTTTGAAAGTCCCAGATCCTGCTGCTAATGGAATCGAGCTATTTAATCTAAATCGGATTTCAAATGACGAAAACTCTGTTATTCCACTTTCATAAATGCCATCATAATTGGTGTCAATTAAGAGTTGATTGTCAGGATTGATTACTGTTATGGTTTTATCAATATCTGAGTTTACGATATATTCAGCGTCAGCATTTATCAAATCAGTTGGGTTTGCGATAGGAACATATTCAATTCCAACACTCATTGGTTGTAAAAAGTTTAATGTATAAGTAACACTATTTTCTTTTCCAGCAGGAACTTCAGAAATAAAACTACCATCGGCACTTCCTGTAAAGGGAATTAAGCTTGCATTTGTTGAAGTAGAAACCATTCCTGTAAATGAATTTGAATAATTGTCAACAGCAACATTTCCTGCATTTAAATTTGAAATATCGATGTTTTGGTTGCCGTAGGATTCTGTACAATTTGTGATTCCGTCATTGTCATTATCTATGTCAATGTTATCACAAATATTGTCATTATCAATATCAGTTGGACAGCTGCTAACTGGTATTTTATCCGAAAAAACATTACTGAGACAACCTGAAATACTTCCTCTTACTTGGTAATATCCAGGTTCAGTTGGTGTATATTCACTATTTGTAGCTCCCGTAATTTCGGTATCATTTTTATACCATTGAAAAGAATCATAAGAAGTAA
>NZ_JAQTPQ010000192.1 GCF_028712645.1 Flavobacterium sp.
TGCTTCGACATTGGTGGGATTGACCACTATTCCTGCTTATATTAGGATTGCAAATGACAACGAATCTTTAATTATGGCTTTGGTTGAAAATATTCAACGCCACGATTTAGATCCAATAGAAATTGCGCTTTCCTACCAAAGATTAATTGATGAAATTCAATTGACACAAGAGCAAATGAGCGAACGTGTGGGAAAAAAACGTTCGACAATCGCCAATTATTTAAGACTTTTAAAACTAGATCCAATTATCCAAACTGGAATTCGTGATGGATTCATCAGTATGGGTCACGGTCGTGCAATTATCAATATTGAAGACCAAGATATTCAAACGGATATTTACCAAAAAATTGTAAGCCAGAATCTATCTGTTCGCGAAACCGAAGCTTTGGTAAAAAATTATCAGGAAAGTTTAAAACCTAAACCTGCTGGTAAACCAAAAGCTACTTCTTTCGAAATTCCTGATTCAGAGAAAAATACTTTCAATAATTATTTTGGGACAAAAGTAGATGTGAAAATTGCTGGAAATGGAAAAGGGAAAATCACTATTCCATTTCACTCTGAAGAAGACTTCAACAGGATTATTAAATTAATAAAAGGCTAGTGAACAAGATTATTTTCATAAGTCTGCTCCTCTTTTTTATAGGAAACACAACCGTTTTTTCGCAAGATAAAACAGATGCTGTCTTGGTAGCGAAAGACACTGTGAAATCAAATGATATTGATCCACTAACCCCAGCAAAAGCAGCTTTTTATTCAGCAGTTTTACCAGGTTTGGGACAAGCTTACAACAAAAAATACTGGAAAATCCCTTTAGTTTATGGAGCTATTGGAACCAGCCTTTATTTTTATATTAACAGCAATAAAAGTTACCATCAATACCGGGATGCTTATAAACGAAGATTAGAAGGTTACACAGACGACCAATTTTACTATTTAGACAAAACCAGATTGATTTCAGCACAGAAATTTTATCAACGAAATCGAGATTTATCCGCATTATTTGTGGTTGGTTTTTATGTTTTAAATATCATTGATGCTAATGTTGATGCAGCTTTAATACAGTTTAATGTCAATGAAAATTTGTCATTGAAACCAAATATTTATTTGAATGATGTAACATCTCGAACAAATATTGGACTAACCTTTAATTATAACTTTTAAATCTCTTAGTTAAAAAAGGGAACAGGAAAGTAGAATCGAAAAAACAAAACTTATAAATGAAAATAGCACTTTTAGGATACGGAAAAATGGGTCAAACAATCGAAAGAATTGCCATTGAAAGAGGACACGAAATTGTTTTGAAAAAAGACGAATTCAACACTTACGAAGGCCTTTCGAATGCCGATGTTGCCATTGATTTCAGTATTCCTGCTGTTGCTGTCGAGAATATTTCGAGTTGTTTTTATGCCAATGTGCCTGTGGTTTCTGGCACAACTGGTTGGTTAGATCGTTATGACGAAATGGTACAGCTTTGCACAGAAAAAAAAGGTGCTTTTCTTTCAAGTTCTAACTTTAGTTTAGGAGTGAATATTTTCTTTGAACTCAACGAATATCTGGCAAAAATGATGTCGAAATTCGATTCCTATAAAGTTGATATGGAAGAAATTCACCATACTCAAAAATTAGATGCGCCAAGCGGAACAGCCATTTCACTAGCAAAAGGGGTGATTGAAAATAGTAATTACACAAAGTGGACATTGGATTCACCAAAAGAAAATGAGATTCATATTGACGCCATAAGAACCGAAAATGTTCCAGGAACACACACGGTAACTTATAAATCTGTGGTGGATGAAATCGAAATTAAGCATACGGCTCATAACCGTGATGGTTTTGCACTTGGAGCAGTAATTGCCGCAGAATGGATTGTGGAAAAACAAGGCATTTTCACTATGAAAGATGTATTAGATTTAAAATAAATTCGTTTCACGTTTAAGGGATTTAAATTTCCAAATTGAACAACCTTAAACTTTAAACTTTAAACAAAAATAGTATGACAGTTTATCAATGGTTTGTGTTTTTCTTGATAGTACAAGTAATTCACTTTTTAGGAACTTGGAAATTATATGTAGCCGCAGGAAGAAAAAACTGGGAAGCGGCAATTCCCGTTTACAATGCCATCGTTTTGATGAAAATTATTGGTCGCCCAACCTGGTGGACTTTATTACTTTTCATACCTATTATCAATCTAATAATGTTCCCAGTTATTTGGGTTGAAACTTTGAGAAGTTTTGGAAAAAGATCTAGTTTAGACACTTTCTTAGGAATAGTTACTTGTGGTTTATATATCTTGTATGTCAATTATACACAAGAATTAAAATACGTTACAGACAGAAGTTTGAATCCTGAAAACAAAACCGCAGATACTGTAAGTTCGCTGCTTTTTGCCATTATTGTTGCCACTTTAGTTCACACTTATCTAATACAACCTTACACAATTCCTTCTTCGTCTTTGGAAAAATCATTATTAGTTGGCGACTTTTTATTCGTGAGCAAAATGAATTATGGCGCTAGAGTTCCTATGACTACAGTGGCTTTGCCAATGGTACACGATTCGATTCCGTTTGCCAAAATTAAATCTTATTTAAGCTGGCCTGAACTACCTTATTTTAGATTTCCAGGTTTCGAAAAAATAAAAAATAATGATATTGTTGTTTTCAACTGGCCAAGAGATACCTTGTTTAATATGTATATAAAGGCTGATAAAAGGTATGACAAGCCAATTGATAAAAAAACAAACTATGTAAAACGTTGTGTGGGGATTCCTGGCGACAGTTTACAGATAAAAGATGGAATTGTTTTTATCAATGGAAAAGAATTGCTTGTGCCTGAAAGAGCGAAGCCTCAATATTCTTATAAACTTGTTTTAGACGGAAAAACGTCAATCGATTTTGACTATCTATTTAAAGATATGAATGTGACAGACGGAATTAATTATGTTAGCACTCAGAAGGATACCGTAGGAATAACAGCACTAACTTTTGCCAATGCTGCTAGAATGAAAAATGTTCCTGGTATTATAAACGTAATTAGAGAAATCAGAAAAGGCCCAGAAGATGGTATTTTTCCAGATTTTCAAGATGGAAAACCATCAGTCACAAACAATTGGAGTTGTGATAACTTTGGCCCAATTTATATTCCTCAAGCAGGAAAAACAGTTGCTTTAAACAAAGAAACCTTGCCTTTTTACAAAATAATAATTAATGAATATGAAGGCAACAAACTTGAAGTAGTTGGCAATGATATTTATATCAATGATCAAAAAGCCACTAATTATACCTTCAAACAAAATTATTATTGGATGATGGGAGACAACCGTCATAATTCGTTAGACGCACGTTATTTTGGATATACGCCCGAAAATCATATCGTTGGAAAACCTGTTTTCATCTGGATGAGTTGGGATACCAATGGCAAAGGCTTAGGAAAAATACGTTGGGAAAGATTATTTACTACTGTTGACGGAGACGGACAACCTCAATCCTATTTCAAATTATTCTTGCTTGCTTTGGCAGCTTTTTTTGTAGGTGAATATTTTTGGAAAAAAAGAAAAGAGAAAAAAGCTTAAATGTTTAAAAGTGTTTAAAAGTTTAATGTTGTTTAACCACCAAACTGATTAAACTTTTAAACAATTTTAAACCATATTAAACTAATAAAATGATGAATCTTCTACTCCATCCCACCTATTTCCCTTCGATAAGCCATTATGTTGCTATGGCTCAATCTGAAGAAATTGAGTTCGAAATAGAAGATAATTTTCAGAAACAAACGAATCGAAACCGAACTTATATTTACAGTCCAAACGGAATTCAGTTGTTGAATATTCCTGTAAAGCATTCTGGTGAGAGTCACCAAAAAACAAAAGATATCAAAATCGAAACTGACTTTGATTGGCAAAAACAACATTTCAAATCATTAGAAGCAGCCTACAGAAGTTCTCCTTTTTTTGAATATTTTGAAGATGCTATTCGTCCCATTTTCGAAAAAAAACACACTTTTTTATTGGACTTGAATTTTGAAACGATGGCTATTGTTTCGAAATGTCTGCGAATGAAATTCGAATATAAAACTACTTCCGAATATTTTCACGAAGTAGATTCCAATTTAATTTTAGATTATAGACATTTGGCAAACGGAAAAAAAGACCCATCAGAATTTGAATCTTACACCCAAGTTTTTGGTGATAAATATGGATTTATAAATAATTTAAGTGTTCTTGATTTGATATTCAACGAAGGAAAATTTGCTTTGGACTATTTGAAAAATCAGAAATTAATTCTAAAATAAAACTCAAAACTACCCTATTCCATTGACAATTTTGCCATAATAGGATAATGATCGGAATTTTCGAATTCAGGAAAACTTTCGAATTTCTTGACCGTCATTTTCTCATCAGCGAAAATATAATCGATTCTGGCTGGATAATATTTGAATTTATAAGTAGCTCCAAAACCTTTACCAGCTTCCTCAAAACTATCTTTCAATTTTCCTTTTATATTCCTATAAACATAGGAAAACGGACTATTATTCATATCACCACAAATGATGATGGGATATTTACACTCCTTTTTATGCTCTTTTATGATCTCGGCTTGTTGCTGTTGTTTTTTGAAAGCCTTACTTATTCTATAGAAAAGCTGCTCCGATTTCCCTTGATTAATGGCGTCAATATTTTCATTAATTTCAGTAACATCTGGCGAAATTTTTATCGACTGCAAGTGCATATTGTAAACCCTAATAATATCCTTTCCCATTTTAATATCAGCAAAAACAAAATTATTATTCGAGTCAGGAAACTCAATATGTCCTTGATCAATAATGGGAAATTTAGAAAAAATAGCCTGACCTGTCTTAATTTTAACACCCTCCATAAAAATATAGCGATGAGGATATACTTTTAAATCAATATGAGCTGAATTTGAATATTCCTGGACGCACAGAATATCAGGATTTTTATCATTGATAAAAGCAAGAATATTCTCTGGAACATCTTCACGATCTAGCCATTTGAAAACATTAAACAAACGCACATTATAACTCATCACAACAAAATCTTTGTCTTCAATTGGATAATCTTTGGCGGAAAATTTATAGAATTTATTGATAAAAGTGATTCCCATCAAAAGTAATAAACCCGACAAAATCATTCTCTTCTTAAATTGAATAGCCCAATAGAGGAAAAATAAGGCGTTCAATAGGAGAAACAACGGCATTATCAAAGTAAGTACTGATAGAAGAGGAAAAAGTTTAGGTGCTAAAAAAGGCAAAACATACGCAATGAATGTTGATACAGTCAACACTATATTCAAAAGAAACATTCCTTTATTAAACCACGAAAGGTTTTTCATTTTATGTTTGTTGTTTGTTGTTTGCTGTTTGCTGTTTGCTGTTTGTGGCGCAACTATAAACCAAAAACTATAAACTACAAACTTTATCATTTCCCGGCTTTAAACAAAAATTCTTTTTCGTCTTTGGTCAAACAATCGTATCCAGATTTGCTGATTTTATCCAAGATTTCGTCGATTTGTTGTTGCGTTTTGTCCTTTGTGACAATTTTTGAAGTAGGTTTCGCCACAGGTTGTTTGTAATTTTTATGCACCTTTTTGAATGGCGTGGATTTGGGTTTCCTGAACAAATTAACAAAAAAATCAATTAAGGATGAAACTATTTTACTCAAATCGGTTCCGTTGCGAAGCAATACAATAAAAATATAGCCAAAAAAAGCACCAGCGAAATGCGCAATATGACCACCCGTATTTCCGTCACGAATTTGTAGCAAATCGATTAGCAGAATCACAAGTGTAATATGCCATAATTTCACGTTGCCAATGAGTAACAAACGTACATTCATCAAAGGTTGATAGACTGTTGTGGCAACTAAAATCGCCATAATTGCTCCAGATGCGCCAACCATTGGCGAAAAAATATTCATTAAATAAAATGATGAAACAAAAACAAAACCCGAAAATACAGCTGATAAGATATACAATCCCAACAACTGTTTCTGATTGAAAAAAGTCAAAAACAATTGGCTAGAAAAATTAAGAATTATCAAATTGAAAAAAATATGGAAAATATCGGAATGAAAAAAGGCATACGTAATTAATGACCAAGGCTTCCAAATCAAATCTGCTGGGTTGGATGATAAACTCACATATTGAAGAAAATCAATATTAATATCTATTAATTTCAACAATCCAAAAAGCACATACGAAATCAGAAAGCAAGCAATATTCCAATAGATTAACTTTTGGGTTATTCCACCAAATTTATATTGTGTTTTCAAGTCGTCAATAATACTGCTCATTTTTTATGTTTTTAAAAATCTCCTATCTGAAATTAGATTTTAATTCCAACGATTATTGTTAAACTGGTTTTTCTTCCAATACCACATAATTATAAAACCAAATAATGCACCACCAACGTGAGCAAAATGAGCAATTCCTCCTCCTCCAAAAATAGATTCACCACCAGAAACTCCCAAATACAAATCGATTAGAACTAATCCAGGAACAAAATATTTTGCTTTTATTGGAACTGGAATAAACATCAAAGCCAATTCTGCATTAGGAAACATAAATGCAAAAGCCACAATAGTTCCATAAATTGCTCCCGAAGCTCCTACAACTGAACCAAGATAAGCAGAAGTGAATTTCTGAAAATCTGAAACCGACAATAATTCTTGCCATTGAGTATTAATTTTTCCTTGGTCCAAAACTTGTAAAATTTCCGCTTTTGGAAATCGATTCGACATTAGAGTATTTAATCCTTCTTGAAAATAATAATAATTTATTGCTGTGTTTACTAATGCAGCTCCCAATCCACAGGAAATATAAAAAAACAAGAATTTTTTACCGCCCCAAAAATGCTC
>NZ_JAQTPQ010000193.1 GCF_028712645.1 Flavobacterium sp.
TTACCTTTGGAAAGAATGGCTTAAAAATCGGCAGAAAATTTGGTAAACGGTGTTGGAAATTCAAAAAATATTACTTTTGAACGCGTTTTATATGCAATCGTGATTCGATTTGTAGGCGAAACGGTAGCGAAAAAATTGGCAAAACATTACAAAAGTATTGACGCCTTGAGTCAAGCCAGTTTGATGGATTTGGTTTTAGTAGATGAAATAGGAGAGCGCATCGCGAAAAGTGTTCTTGATTTTTTTGAAAACCAAGAAAATAGAATTATCATA
The DNA here is from genome assembly GCF_028712645.1 of Flavobacterium sp. Lineage (GTDB taxonomy): Bacteria > Bacteroidota > Bacteroidia > Flavobacteriales > Flavobacteriaceae > Flavobacterium. The sequence continues at coordinate 274 of NZ_JAQTPQ010000193.1, forward strand.
GAAAGATTAAAAAGATACGGTGTTCAATTTGAGATCTTTGAAAAAGTAAATCCAAATGCAACGGAGAAACTAAGTGGAAAAACTTTAGTGGTTTCAGGTGTTTTTGAACAATTTTCGAGAGATGATTTAAAGAAAGTAATAGAAGATAATGGAGGGAAAGTGGGGAGTTCCATATCGGCAAAAACAGATTATGTTGTTGCTGGAGCAAATATGGGACCCGCAAAATTAGAGAAAGCTGTAAAGCTTAGTATTCCAATTATTTCAGAAATGGATTTTATGGAATTGATAAAAACAAATTAAATTTTAGTTGTAAATATTTTGTGTAAATCCAATTTATGGAAAGATTGAAAAGAGATAAAAAAGTAATATATTTAAAAATCAGTTTTTTTACTACGGCCTTAATTTTATTAATAAGTGAAATAGTAAAATCTCAATTCTCAATATATTTCGCCAAACCGCTACTAATTTCGATTTTAATAACATTGTATTTTTTCTCTTCAAAGGAAAAAAATATTATTTATCTATTTGCCCTTTTGTTCGCATTTATTTCTAGTGTTTTATTTTTTGGAACGATACCAGAAAGTATGTTTTATGGTTTGCTAACCTTTATGATTTTTAGGTTTTTGACCATTGTAGTTTTGTACAGGATTATCGACCATAATAATTTATTTCCACTTATTATCGCCACAATCCCTTTTTTATGTGTGTTTTTGTACTTGTTGAGTATTACAGAAGATCAACTTGGAGTGAGTTTTTATCCAGCTTTAATCAACGTTTTTTTAGTATCGTTTTTGGGTGGTATTTCTTTGTCAAATTATATTTTAAATGATAACAAGAGGAATTCTTTGTTGCTCATAAGTACATTAATATGCGTGACTCAAAATTTTCTATTTATTGTTCAAAAATTCTATTTTTCAAATGCAATTTTTCAACCTATAACAGTTATTATATATGTTGCTTCCCATTATACTTTTTACAAATTTTTAATTTTAGATGAAGAACAAAAGAGAGTATGATTTTTGAACCACTAGCAATTATATTTAATGTTAGTTATTTTCTTACTTTTTACAAATTTGTAATCAAAAATAAATATTAAACTATAATAGATTTTCCAACAGATAATTTTGCTTTGTTATTGTCTAAATAAAAATCAATTCGGCCAAGGTTGATTCCATAGCAACCTACTTGGTTTACCAAAACTTCTTTTCCTTCCAAGTTTTTTACAATAGTTGGTTTGTCTAGAAAAGTATGAGTATGCCCGCCAATAATTAGGTCAATGTCTTTGGTTTGTTCGGCAAGTTTTAGGTCAGATATTTTATTTAAATCCTCTTTTCCGTATTTGTATCCAAGATGTGAAAGGCAAATTACTAAGTCACATTTGTTCTCTTTTTTTAGAATTCGCACCATATCCTGAGCTGATTCTAATGGGTCATTATAAACAGTTTCTTTATACATTTGTTTGTCAACGAGACCTTCGAGTTCTATCCCGAGTCCAAATACACCTACTTTTATTCCGTTTTTATTGAAAATTTTATAAGGTTTTACAAAACCAGCCATTGAAGTGTTTTTGAAATCGTAGTTTGCCGAAACAAACTCAAAAGTTGCATGAGGCATTTGGGCAGTTAAACCGTCAACGCCATTGTCAAAATCGTGATTGCCTATTGTTGATAAATCATATTTCATCATACTCATCAATTTGAATTCCAGTTCACCACCATAATAATTAAAGTATGGAGTTCCTTGAAAAATATCGCCAGCGTCAAGCAGCAAAACATTTGGATTTTCCTGACGAATTGATTCAATTAATGAAGCTCTTCTGGCAACTCCACCCATATTTGGATTTCGAGGATCGTCCATCGGGAAAGGGTCAATGTGACTGTGAACGTCGTTAGTATGTAGTATTGTAATATGTTTACTATCTGAAGATTTAAAGCTGCTCAACGACAACCCCAAGCCTAACATCGCTGTACTTGCAGCAGTTTTTTCAATAAAATCTCTTCTTTTCATTTCTCTATTGCTTTTTTAAAATGGGCTATTCAAAGCTTACTCTAACATCATTTATTACAGGAATTGTATCTACTTCTTTGAAATAATCAATTAGTACATTTCGTAGTTTATAGTTCAAATCAAATTTTTGAATTCCTTTTTTAAAGAAATTCATATTATCACCACCATTGGCTAAATAATCATTGGTGGCAACATAATATAGGTTTTCTTTTTCGACTGGTTTTCCTTGAACTAAAATGTTTTTGACAGTATTATCCTTGCTGATGGTAAATGTAATTCCTGATAATGGATGTGGTTTTTTAGTAGCAATAAAATAGTCGACCAATTCAAAAATTTGTTCTCCCTTTAATGCGATAACCACAAGGCTGTTTTCAAAGGGCATAATTTCAAAAGCTGTTCTAGAAGTAACATTTCCTTTTGGAAGAATGGAACGGATACCGCCATTATTAAGCAAGCATAAATCGATATTCTTTTTTTCTCGAGCTTGAAAAACTAAATTTCCTTGTTTTAAAGTTACGTCTGCCATTAAATTACCAATGGTAGTTTGCCATTTGCCATTGCTTTTGTCTAATGTAACTGGACAATAGGCTAGAACACTATCTAAATCTTTGTTGATGTGTTCTCGGTAAGGTTTAATGTAGTTTTCTATTTCATTTGCCTGTTCGCTCTGATTGATAACTTGATTTTCTTTTTCGGTAATTGGTATTCGTTTCCCTTCTATTTTAGAAACATAATAATTTTGTTTACCGCAAGAAACAATAAAAAAAAGTGTTAAGAATATAACAAAAAGTTTTAAAACACCATTATACTTTTTTAGATTTGCCATTTGTAATGCAACTTAATTAATTAAATTTGTAATCTCGTAAAAGTAATATGTTTTTGAATTATATAAAGGATTTTTTTTTAATTAAATTATTAAAAAATAGGTTGCACAATGTAAAGGGGAGTTCATTGGCTACTTCTATTCAAACCGTTGGTTTACTTGTAGATGAGAGTTATTTTTTTGAAAAAGAAGACTTGATAAAAGAATTAGTAGCTAACGGAATTCAAGAAAGTAACATAAAAATCATTGTTTACAGAGACAAACTAAAGAAAAATGAGGTTTATTCACAACCAACATTTAGTATTAGACATCTTAATTGGAAAGCTGAAATTACAAACCCAGCAGTCAAAGATTTCATCAAAGAAGAATTTGATTTATTAATTAGTTATTACGATGTCGAGAAAGCAATTTTATTGACTATTACACACAATTCGAAAGCACAATTTAAAGTAGGTTTTTCATCAATTGATAAAAGATTAAACCACTTAATGATTAATACCAATGCTGAGAATTACAAAGTTTTTGTTCACGAATTAATTAGGTATTTAAAAATATTAAACAAAATATAAACTCATTATGCAATCATTAATAGGGACTGGTGTTGCGCTTGTAACGCCTTTTAAAGCAGACTTTTCAATAGACACAGAGGCATTAATAAGAATTGTGAATTTTTCAATTGATGGTGGAGTAGAGTATCTTGTTATATTGGGAACAACTGCAGAAAATGCAGCTTTGTCTAAGGAAGAAATGGAATTTGTCATAAAAACTGTTGTAGAAACTAACAAAGGAAGACTACCATTAGTTCTTGGACTAGGAGGAAACAATACTGCAAAACTTGTTGAAGAATTGAAAACAAGAGATTTTTCAGAATTTGCTGCTATATTATCAGTGTCTCCTTATTATAACAAACCAACACAAGAAGGAATTTATCAACATTTCAAAGCTATTGCCGAAGCTAGTCCAGTTCCAGTAATTTTATATAACGTTCCAAGTAGAACGGGTGTCAATATGCAACCGTCAACAGTTTTGCGTTTAGCTTACGATTTTAAGAATATCGTTGGTGTCAAAGAAGCAGCAGGCGATATGATTCAAGCCTTGAGATTGATTAAAGATAAACCAAAAGATTTTTTGGTAATTTCGGGAGATGATATGATTGCTTTGCCAATGGTTTTAGCTGGTGGTGCAGGTGTAATTACAGTTATTGGTCAGAGTTTTCCAAAAGAATTTTCCGAAATGATTCGCTTAGGACTAAACGGAAAAATCAATGAGGCTAATAAAATTCATTATGTTTTTATGGATTGCATCGATATGATTTTCGAGCAAGGAAATCCTGCTGGAATCAAACAAGTCTTTCAATCACTAGGAATAGCTGAAAACACAGTTCGTTTACCATTGGTTAAAACGGACGAGTCACTAACTAGTAGAATAAACCAATTCGTAGAATCAATCAATAAATTGTCATAAAAAACGGCTCTTTTTATTAAGCAAAAATATATTTTGTAGTAGCTAAATTAATAACTAAATTTGCCACCGAAACTTCGGTATGATTTATGTTAGCTGAAAACAACTTATAAATCAAAAAAAGTAAAAAAATAAAATGAAAAAAATAATTTCTCTATTACTTGTCGTTATTGTTTTTGGCTCTTGCAGCGAATACCAAAAAGCATTGAAAAATGAAGATGTTGGTGTAAAGTTTGAAATGTCAACTAAATTATATGATGCAGGAAACTATTCGAAAGCCATTCGCCTTTTTGAACAAATTGCACCAGCTTATAGAGGGAAACCACAGGCTGAAAAATTGTTTTATATGTATGCACAATCCTATTATAAAACTAAACAATATTATTTAGCTGCCTATCAATTTGAAAGTTTCGTTTCTGGTTATCCAAAAAGTGAAAAAATTGAGGAAGCTGCCTTTTTAGGTGCTAAAAGTTTTTCTATGCTTTCGCCAATTTATAGTTTAGATCAAACGGATACATTTAAAGCTATAGACAAATTGCAATCTTTTATAGATGTTTATTCAAGTTCAGCCTATTTGCCTGAGGCTAATAAAATGCTAAAAGATTTGAATGAAAAAATAGAGAAAAAAGTTTTTGAAAATGCCAAAGGATACAATACAATTTTGGATTATAAATCAGCAATAGTGTCGCTTGACAATTTTGTTGCAGATTATCCTGGAACACCATTCAAGGAAGATGCTTTATATTATAAATTAGATTCAGCTTATCAACTAGCAATCAATAGTATTCCGTCAAAAATGGAGGAAAGATTGAATGTTGCAAAAATGGCATATTCTAACTTGATTAAGTTTAAAGTAGATACAAAATATAAAAAAACAGCCGACGAAATGTCTGCGCGAATTGAAAAAGATTTACAAAATTTCACTAAATAAATAAGCGATGGATTTAAGAAAGACGAATGCTCCAGTAAACACAATAACTTACAATAAAAATATTATTGAAGAGCCAACTGGTAATGTGTATGAAGCTATAACAATTATGGCCAAAAGAGCAAATCAAATCAATTCTGAAATCAAAAAAGAATTGACTGAAAAATTAGAAGAATTTGCAACTTATAATGATAGTCTTGAAGAAGTTTTTGAAAATAAAGAACAAATTGAGGTTTCAAAATTCTACGAAAAATTGCCTAAACCACACGCTTTGGCAGTTCAAGAATGGTTAGATGGTAAAATCTACCACAGAGAAGGAAATAAATAATATTGATAATGTCAGTTTTAAACGGGAAAAAGATTTTACTGGGGATTTCTGGTGGAATTGCAGCCTATAAAACTGCTACATTAGTTCGACTTTTCATAAAAGCAGGTGCACATGTCCAAGTGATAATGACACCTGCTTCTAAGGATTTTATAACGCCTCTTACGTTATCCACCTTATCAAAAAATCCCGTTTATTCTAGTTTTTATGACGAAAGCGAAGAAAACGAAAAATGGAATAGTCACGTCGAATTAGGTCTTTGGGCAGATTTGATGGTTATTGCACCTGCAACAGCAAATACCTTGTCAAAAATGGCAAATGGTGCCTGCGACAATCTTTTAATAGCAACTTATTTATCAGCAAAATGTCCCGTTTATTTTGCTCCAGCAATGGATTTGGATATGTATATTCATCCCTCTACATTGGAGAGTTTTCATAAGTTGAAATTATTTGGAAACACAATGATTCCTGCCGAAAGTGGCGAATTAGCAAGTGGTTTATCTGGTGAAGGAAGAATGTCTGAACCAGAACATATTGTGGCTTTTCTTGAAGCCGATTTAGAAAGCCGATTGCCTTTAAAAGGAAAAAAAATACTAATTACTGCCGGTCCAACATACGAAGCAATAGATCCTGTGCGTTTTATAGGAAATCATTCTTCGGGGAAAATGGGTTTTGATTTAGCACAAAGTGCTGCAAATTTAGGTGCTTCGGTGATATTGGTTTCAGGACCTTCTCATTTAACTATTGAAAATAATTTGGTAAAAGTCATTCGTGTTGTTTCTGCTCAGGAAATGTACGATTCCTGTCATCAGTATTTTGAAAATGTAGATGTAATGATTGCTGCGGCTGCAGTTGCTGATTATAGACCGAAAAATGTAGCCTTGCAGAAAATTAAAAAAGCTGCAGATGATTTTACTATTAAGCTCGAAAAAACAAATGATATATTGGCTTCATTGGGCGAAATCAAAAAAAATCAGTTTTTAATTGGATTCGCATTAGAAACTGAGAATGAAATTGAAAATGCAAAGTTGAAAATTCAGAAAAAAA
>NZ_JAQTPQ010000194.1 GCF_028712645.1 Flavobacterium sp.
TTTTTTTTCAATACTTTTTTTAAGAACGTGCATTTCATTGCGGGTGCAAAAGTAATACGTTTATTCAGTTTTACAAGTCTTTTAGTAAAGTATTTTTGAAGTATTTTTTAATACGTTGATGATGTGTGTTTTGAGTAAATATTTTTTTTACATCAAACGGGCTATTTATTTTTAAATGCAGGAATAAAACACTAATTGTAAGGTTTAAATTAAAAAATCGGATTGTAAATTCAGGGATTTGCAGTTAATTAGAAAGATAAGGTTAGAAAACATACTTTTTAAAACAACTGTTATTTATTTTCGGCTTTAGTTATCCAAAAATTATTAAGATCATTATAATCTATGGGATTGGCTGGGGGTTGATTTATTAATCGCCCTGAATCGAATGCGCGCACTAAAATGGTTTCAATCAAATAATCTTCATTAGATTCATAGGGCAAGTATTGTGTTTTCATATTGATGTCAAACATTCTGGCTGTTGTGTTTGACCAAAAGGCTTTCCAACCGCTTTTAAGGTTTTTAACTAGGTCATAAGTAGTTATACCTGTTTGACGATGTATCAACTTGACTAATATTTGTCCTTGTTTCCGAGAGAGTTTTTTGAGTTTGGCTTCAAATTCATTGGAAAGGTAATCTTCGACAATCTTGAAATATTTCTTTTTTTCCTTACTTGTCTTGAGACTTGCCATTCCCCTATTCAATGAAGTTAATCGCTCTGAGGCTAATTTCGCATAAGGATAAGTAACGTAAACACGATTGCGAAGGATTTGAAATTGCTTTTGAGCTTCGGGATCAAGCTTTCCTTTGTATATTATTATTTCCTCTAAATGAATAGTATCACTAAGTATAGTATCGTTTTCAGTCAAGACATAACCCATTTTAGTGGTGTCTTTTTGAATGACTTGTGCATTGACTGGCATTGATATGAAAAGAAAAAACAATAGAAATTTGATAATCTTCATTTTTTGGGAAAATTTTATGTTACAAAATTATACATTATATGCACAACTGTAATGCCAAATTTATAATTTAGCAAAAAAATAATTTTATGAGCACTGAATCAATATTAAACAAGTCGTCCCTTACCTTTTTAGAAAACTATTTAAACAATGCATCGCCTACGGGTTATGAAAGTTCTGGGCAAAAAATGTGGATGGAATATGTAAAACCTTATGTGGATACTTTCATTACGGATACATACGGAACTGCCGTTGGAATCATTAACCCTGACTTACCTTATAAGGTTGTAATTGAAGGACACGCCGACGAAATTTCCTGGTATGTAAACTATATTACAGATGATGGGCTAATTTATGTCATTAGAAATGGAGGTTCCGATCATCAAATTGCTCCTTCAAAAAGAGTAAATATTCATACCAAAAAAGGAATCGTGAAAGGTGTTTTTGGATGGCCAGCTATTCACACTCGTAATCGCAGTAAAGAAGAAACTCCAAAAATAGACAATTTATTCATTGATATAGGTTGTTCTAAAAAAGAAGAAGTTGATGCATTGGGAGTTCACGTAGGTTGCGTGATTACCTATCCCGACGAATTTATAGTTCTTAACGAAAATAAATTTGTTTGTCGTGCCATCGATAATAGAATGGGGGGATTTATGATTGCTGAAGTAGCACGATTGCTTCACGAAAACAAAGTAAAATTACCTTTTGGATTGTATGTTACCAATTCCGTTCAGGAAGAAGTGGGGCTTCGTGGTGCCGAAATGATTACCAAAACCATCAAACCTAACGTTGCCATCATAACCGATGTTTGCCACGACTCAACTACTCCAATGATTGAAAAGAAAATTGAAGGAGAAATAAAAATAGGTAAAGGACCTGTAATTACTTATGCTCCAGCTGTTCAGAATAATTTGAGAGAACTTATCATAGATACAGCTGATGACAAGAAAATTCCATTTCAGCGATTAGCTTCGTCGAGAGTTACTGGAACTGACACTGATGCTTTTGCTTATAGCAATGGTGGTGTGGCTTCAGCATTGATTTCGTTGCCTTTGAGATATATGCACACAACTGTCGAAATGGTTCATCGCGAAGATGTTGAAAATGTGATAAAACTGATTTATGAAACTTTATTGAAGATGGAAAACAACGAAACTTTTTCTTATTTTAAATAAAATTTTCAGGAGCTAATCGCGCTATAAAGTATGGAATTTTCACTTATATCAGATCTAAAAAAAAAACGCAATTCAAAATTTGAATTGCGTTTTTTAATTAATAGCTAAAAAACTCTATTTTCTACCTTCCAAATATACCAAAACGTTCTTTTCGATTCGGTCATAAATATTAGAAACATCTGCTTTTACGAATTTTTCTCCCAAAATATTCTCGTACAATTCGATATATCTTTCGGAAACGGTTTCTATATATTCATCAGTCATATCTGGAATTTGTTGTCCATCTTGACCTTGAAAACCATTTTCGATTAACCAACGGCGAACAAATTCTTTTGACAATTGTTTTTGTTCTTCTCCCCTATCTTGTCTTTCCTGATAACCATCAGAATAGAAATAACGTGAAGAATCAGGAGTATGAATTTCGTCAATAAGAACAATAACGCCTTCTTTGGTTTTACCAAATTCATATTTGGTATCCACTAAAATTAATCCGCGACTAGCCGCAATTTCTGTTCCTCTTTGAAATAATGCTCTGGTATATTTTTCTAAAACCAAATAATCTTCTTCAGTAACAATTCCTTTTGATAAAATAGCTTCACGTGAAATATCTTCATCGTGGGAACCATTCTCTGCTTTTGTTGTTGGTGTAATTATTGGAGTTGGAAATTTGTCGTTTTCTTTTAATCCTTCCGGCATTGCAACGCCACATATTTCTCTTTTTCCTGCTGCATATTCACGAGCAGCGTGGCCTGAAACATATCCACGAATCACCATTTCTACTTTGAATGGTTCACATAAATGCCCGACTGCCACATTTGGATCTGGAGTTGCTATTAACCAATTGGGAACAATATCTTGAGTAAGCTCCATAAATTTGGTAGCAATTTGGTTTAGGATTTGACCTTTATAAGGAATTCCTTTTGGCAAAACCACATCAAAAGCCGAAAGCCTATCTGTGGCAACCATTACTAAAAGCTCGTCATTGATATTATAAACTTCCCTTACTTTGCCTCGATATACTGATTTTTGACCAGGAAAATTAAAATTAGTTGTAGTTATTGTGTTCATTGTTGTTGTGTTGATTTATGAATGCAAATTTAGTAATATTTTTAAGGTAAAATGCACGAAATCTATTTAGATTTATTTTTTCAATTTGAACTAAGACAAAAGCATTTTTGATAAATATTTTGCCACACCATCATTATCATTTGAAGGAATCACTTCAAGATGAGAGAGTTTGCTTTTCAATGCTTCGACTGCATTTTCCATAATCAATGCTTTCCCAGTAGCCAAAAGCATTTTTTCGTCATTGAAACCATCTCCAAAAGATATAGATTGCTCAAAAGAAAAATTCTCTTTTTCCAATATTTTCAAAATAGCTACACTTTTATCAACTGATTTATCCATAAATTCCAAACAAAATGGAAGACTAAAAGCGTAATGAAAATCATCTGAATGATTTACCAAAATTCTATCTTTTAATTCAACTAATTTATGATGATCGTTATGCGTAAAAAATAATTTTATAGCGCTTAAATCTTCAATAGCACTAAAATCGACTATTTCGGGAGGATAATTCATTTCCGTTTGAAAACTGTTGAGCTTTTCATTGTCTTTATTGGTTTGCCAAACTTCTTCTCTAAAAACTACGGTAGTAAATTCAGAGTCGATTTCTAATGCCAAAACAGATTTTATGGCGTCACTTTTTATATCGAAAGAAAAAAGCAATTCTTTTTTTGGCGAATGAATACGAGCCCCATTTGAAGTTACCAAGTAAACCGGACAACCTAAACTTTCAACAATTGGAAATGCGTCGAGATGATGCCGACCTGTTGCGACAATTATCAGATAATTTTCTTGGTGAAGTTGTTGAAAAACAGATTTAGTATAATCGGAAATTTTATGTTCAGCATTGAGTAAAGTGCCGTCTAAATCACTTATTATAACTTTGATACTTTCTTTATTGGTCATTTTAAATTTCTATTTAACAGTAACAAATTTACTTTATTTCCTATTTTGGAACAAAGAAAAAAATAGGATACATTTATAATTATCATCTATAAAAAAATATAGTTTATTTTAAAACATACTTTCTAATCAAGATATTAAACAATTTGTAACCTAAAAATTTTCGTAAATATTTCATCAAGTGAGCATCAAAACCTATAGAATAACGCCTGAATTTTCTAGAGGGATTTTCGGCAATTTTATACAATTTTTCAACTATTGCATCGGTTAACTGATGATTATCATTCGTTTTTTCATCCATTATATTGTTAATGCTATCCATCATCACATTGTAAGAATCAATGGAAATCGTTTCGCATTTAGTAACGTTCTTCTGAAAATTTGTTGGCGCATTGCCAAATTGAACCGTACACACACTAATATTAAAATCCATTAACTCATAAGCCATACATTCTGAAAAACTTTCGACCGCCTTTTTTGTAGCGTGATAAAAACTCCCCAAAGGTAAATTTACCAAACCAGCAATAGACGAAATATTAATAAATTGCCCTTTCTTTTGTTCCCGAAAATGAGGTATAAATGCTCGGCAAACTTTTACTACTCCAAGCCAATTGACATTAACAATGGCATCGATTTTAGAATCTTCAGATAATTCTACAAAACTTCGATAACCAACTCCAGCATTATTAATAACTAAATCAATTGATTTGAAATCGTTGAGAATGGCAGTTTTAGCCTTTTCAATACTTTCTTGAGAGGTTACATTTAGTTCATAGCATTTAATATTGGGAATGTCTTTAAAAACATCGGCTTCTTTAATACAAATCATTGTTGCGATGACATTCCAGCCATTTTTAGAAAAATGAATTGCAATTTCTTTACCTAATCCTCCTGAAGCTCCTGTTATAATTATATTCTTCAATCTATTTATTTAAATGTCGTTTTGGATTCTATTTTAAAGTGTCAAAAAATGGTTCTAGAAATTAATTTTTCTAATGATTGTTGTTTTCTTTAAAAAATGCGACCCCAATTGGGGTCGCATTTTCAAGTAATAATTGCGAAAATTACATAAAATCTTTTAAAACATACTCTTAACTTGATATAATTTAGAATAAAATTAAAAACTTAATCGTGATTCTCAATCATTTTATAAGCATCAATAACTTTTTTAACTAAGCGGTGACGTACAATATCTTTATCATCTAAATAAATAATTCCAATTCCTTCTACATCTTTCAAAACCAAAATAGCTTCTTTCAGTCCAGAAATTGTTCTTCGAGGTAAATCGACTTGACCCGGATCACCGGTAATCATAAACTTGGCGCTTTTTCCCATACGAGTCAGAAACATTTTCATTTGGGAATGGGTTGTATTCTGCGCTTCATCGAGAATTACGAAGGCATTGTCCAAGGTTCTTCCTCGCATAAATGCCAATGGAGCAATCTGTATAATTCCCTTCAAAATATAATCCTCGAGTTTTTCGTTAGGTAACATATCGCGCAAAGCGTCATACAAAGGTTGCATATACGGATCTAGTTTTTCCTTCATATCTCCAGGAAGAAAACCGAGATTTTCACCTGCTTCAACTGCCGGACGAGTTAAAATTATTCTTTTAACTTGTTTTTCTTTCAATGCTTTTACCGCCATAGCAACTCCAGTGTATGTTTTTCCAGTTCCAGCTGGACCAACAGCAAAAACCATATCATTTTTGTTCATCGTATCAACCAACAATTGTTGGTTGGGCGTCATTGCTTTAATGATTTTCCCGCCAACTCCGTGAACTAAAATTTTATCGTTACCAAACGTTTTAACATCATCTTGGGCTGTACTTTGAATAACACGTTCGATAACATTGTCGTCGATATTGTTGTATCGTGTAAAGTGAAGCATCAAGCGATTAAAGCGATTTTCGAATTCATCTAGCACTTCTTTTTCACCAAAAGCCTTCAGAGTTGTACCTCTGGCAACAATCTTCAATTTGGGATAGTACTTTTTAATTGTTTCAAGATGAGAGTCTTGAGCACCCCAAAAATCTTTTGGAGCGATGTCTATGAGCTCGATGATTCTTTCGTTCAAAAGCGGTAGTTTTAAGTTATTAATTTAAGGTAAATCGCAATCCAAGTCCATTTGAATTGGTAATTATATCTAGTTTTGGTTTATTGTATCCTGTCGTCAATTGATTGTTATAATCTGTTACAACATTTTTAATCTTCTTCGAAAAGCCTATCTTGACGGGAATTGCCACTACTAAAGCCGCTAATCCGACATAAGTTAATGCAGAAGGATAGTTTCTGTCCGATTGTATCGTATTACCTGAAACTGTCGTATTTCCATCAGTACTTGCGCCAACTAATACATCAGTAGTTAATAAGCCAAATCCCCCTATTAGTAAAATATTCCCAATAGTTTTCTTTGTCCTTCCAGCATTATAATCAGCCAATAATTTTTCGCTATTTGCTAATAATTCCCTGACTTGGTCTGGAGAAATTTTTTGATTTTCGGAATTTAAAATAGTACCATTAGACTTATAAACTAATTTTTGAGAAAACGATTGTAAACTACAAACGAAAAAAAACAGGATAACTAATTGTTTAATCATAAATGGGTTTTGTTTTTAAATTCTAATTAAATAAAGCCGAAAATACTTTAGCTTTGCATTTCTCAAATTTAATGAGTTTTAGCTTGCATTCGCTTTTTATTTATAAACAATTTTATGTCAATAATTACCCTTACCACCGATTACGGCTTGAAAG
>NZ_JAQTPQ010000195.1 GCF_028712645.1 Flavobacterium sp.
GATGGTTTGGTGCGTGTTTCCGTAGGATTAGAAACCGTGAAAGATGTAATTGCTGATTTGGAACAGGCTTTGGCTTAAAATTTATAATTATTGATTCCTGCAAAATAGCCCACGGTTTAAACCGTGGGTTTTGTGTTAAATTTCAGATTAATTATTTTATACTAAATATGATAGAAGAATTCATAACATTTCAAAAATTTAATGATCAAGATTCTGCCTCGGAACTGGGGGATTTTTTCAAAGAAAAAAAACTAGAATATGTACTTGAGGATAATTCTTTGAGTTTTGATCCAACTTTTGCAAATAATGGATTTGGAAAAGAGTTTTGTATCAAACTAAAAAAAAGTGATTTTGAAAAAGGAAATGCTTTTTTAATTGAAAAAGCAGAAAGTGAAAGTATCGAAATTGATAAGGATTACTATTTATTGAGTTTTACTGACAAGGAGTTATTTGAGTTAATTGCTGCTAGTGATGAATGGAGTCAGTTTGATGTTACTTTAGCTAAAAGATTATTAAAAGAAAGAGGAAAAGAAATTACTCCGGATGAAATTGAAAAAATCAAAAGCAAAAGAATTGAAGAACTTTCTAAACCAGAAGAAGGACAAACTACATATATAATTATTGGTTATATTACTGCTGTTCTGGGTGGTTTTTTAGGAATATTTATAGGTTGGCATTTGGCGACATTTAAAAAAACATTGCCAAATGGGGATAGAATTTACGCTTATTCAGAGAATGATAGGAAACAAGGAAATCGTATTTTGATAATAAGCGTTGTGTTTTTTGTAATTTGGCTTTTATTTAGGTTTCTAAAATAATCAAACATTTTCAAAAATGCTCTCAAAAAAAACAAAATACGGAATCAAAGCTTTGACTTTCTTGGCACGCCGAGAAGATCAAACGCCTGTTGCTATTGCTTAAAATTTTGATTTTCCAAAAAACAATTCGTTTGTCGAGCAATGTATTATAAAACTAATTATCTTTACAATCCTAGTACAAGAAGTTTCTTTTCTGTAAATTAGCAATTATGAACACAATACAAATTGATATTTTAAATCCGAAAGCGGCTAAATTGTTAAAAGATTTGGCAGACTTAAATCTTATTGCTATTCGTAAATCTCCAAAAAATGATTTCGCTGCGGTTCTTAAAAAATTGCGTGGAAAAGATGCTTTAGTGCCATCGTTAGAAGAAATTACAAAAGAAGTTGAGTTGGTCCGAGCAAAACGTTATGCCAAATAAAGTTAGTCGAATAATTTTAGACACTAATCTTTGGATAAGTTTTTTAATTTCAAAAGATTTCTCCAAACTTGATGAACTGATTTTTGAAAAAAAAGCAGTATTGGTTTTTAGTAAAGAATTACTCGATGAGTTTTTAGAGGTAACTAAAAGACCTAAATTTAGAAGGTTTTTTTCAAAAATAGATGTAGAAAATATTCTAGAAACTATTGATGAATATGCTGATTTTGTTATTGTAAAATCAAAAACCACTGTTTGTAGAGACCCAAAAGACAATTTCTTGCTCTCACTAGCAAAAGATGGAAAAGCGAATTTTCTTTTAACAGGAGATAGGGATTTGTTAGACATTGAGGTATTTGAAAAAACTTCGATACAAACAATTTCAGATTTTTTATCCCGAAATGACCTTGAAAAAATAAATCTTTAAAATGCTCTCAAAAAAAACAAAATACGGAATAAAAGCGTTGACTTTTTTGGCACGCCGAGAAGATCAAACACCAGTCGCTATTGCTGATATTGCAAAAGCGGAACATATTTCAATTAAGTTTTTAGAAAGTATTTTGTTACTCCTGCGTCATTCTGGTTTTCTTGGAGCCAAAAAAGGAAAAGGCGGCGGTTATTATTTGATAAAAGAACCCAAAGACATTAATATGGCAAAAGTCTATCGTATTCTCGAAGGACCCATTGCCTTGTTGCCTTGTGCCAGCCATAATTTTTATGAAAAATGCGATGATTGCACAGATGAAGCGACCTGCGCCGTCCGTAAACTAATGATGGAAGTTCGTGACAATACCTTGATGATATTGGAAAACAACACCCTTGCCGATATTGCTTTTTAGTCTATTTGGATTTAATGAAACCTATATTTTTTCCAGTTTTGACTCCCTCTCCTTTGGAGAGGGTTGGGGAGAGGGTGAAAATCCGTTTTTATCGGTTTAAATCCGTGTGTCATTTTCAAAATTGGTGCAAGTAACGATAGTCATATTAATGAAACCTATATTTTTTCCAGTTTTGACTCCCTCTACTTTGGATAGGGTCTAAAAAACCAATTTATATCCCGCGAAAAATAACATTATCGCGATAGCATTTCTTAGAAATACATCTGGAACTTTTCCGCTCAACAAACTTCCTATAACAATTCCAGGAAGCGATCCCATTAATAGCTGTCCTAATAATGCAAAATCTAAATTTCCCATTGAGGCGTGTCCTAATCCTGCCACAAGAGTTAAAGGAACTGCGTGAGCAATTTCGGTTCCAACTAGGCGAGGAGTAGGCAAAAGTGGATACAAGAAAAATAAAGTAACCGTTCCTAAAGCACCAGCACCAATCGAAGTCAAGGTCACAGTCACTCCCAGCATTATTCCAATAGCGACCGTTAACACATTCTGAGTTTTACTCTCTTTATGAAATTTGTCACCAGCGTGCTTTTGAGAAAATATTAAAAGTCTTTTTTTGAATAAAACGGCCACCGAAGTAAAAAGAAGCGCCCAACCCAAACTGTATTTTATGATTGCATTCATTGCTGTCGTATCGGTTTTCAGGTTGTGAAGAATCAATAAAGTCAGTAAAGCGGCAGGAATACTTCCTAATGAAAGCCAACCCGTGATAGACCAGTTAACAGTCTGTTTTTTATGATGAATATAAACTCCTCCTAATTTTGTAAAAGCCGCATATAATAAATCGGTGCCAACAGCAGTTGTTGGCGGAATACCAAACCATAATAAAATGGGTGTCATCAAAGAACCGCCTCCAACGCCTGTTAATCCAACTACAAAACCAACTGTTAAACCTGCAATTACTAATCCTATTTGAAAATCCATAAAATAAAAATTTCGACAAAAATAACACAATTAAACAATTATCCTATAGACAAGATAGACTATTTGAAAAAATAAATATTTTTATCTAAAAAACAACAGATATTATTTTGATATATAGAAATTAATAGTACTTTTGCGGACTAATCTACTAAACCGATAGGATAATAGATTTAATAAAACCAAATCCGCTTTTCACCCTCTCCTTTGGAGAGGGTTGGGGAGAGGAAAAAATAGAAATAAAATGAGTTCAACATTAGTAAATACATTAGTAGAAAAAACCAAAGGATTTTCCATCGAAGAAACTTTGTCTTTTTTGGCCAATGAATATAAAGGAAAAGTTGTTTTTTCGACTTCTTTTGGGCAGGAAGACCAAGTGATTACGGCTTTAATTGCAACAAATGATTTGCCAATTACCATTTTTACTTTGGATACAGGAAGATTATTTCAGGAAACCTACGATGTTTTTCATAAGACCTTAAAAAAGTATAAAAAAGAAATCAAAGTTTATTTTCCAGAAGCATCAGCAGTAGAGAAATTACTTGAAGAAAAAGGACCAAACAGCTTTTACGATTCAGTCGAAAACAGAAAAGAATGTTGTTTCATTCGAAAAGTAGCACCATTGATTAAGGCTTTGAAAGGAAATGCTGTTTGGATTACAGGTTTGCGAGCGGAACAATCAGAGAATAGAAATGATTTATCTCTTTTTGAATACGACGAAAAGTTCGAAATCATAAAATTCAATCCATTGTTAAAATGGACATTGAAAGAAGTCGAAGATTATTTAGAAAAAAATAACGTGCCACAAAATGCACTTCATAAAAAAGGATTTGTTAGCATTGGTTGTGCACCTTGTACCCGAGCAATCACACCAGACGAAGATATAAGAGCTGGAAGATGGTGGTGGGAATCCAGTCATAAAGAGTGTGGGTTGCATCAAAAATAAATAAAAATTAAGATTTATATATAAAATAAAAACAGCCACGAATTTCACGAATTAAAAGAACTTGTTGAATTAGTAATTAGAAAATTCGTGAAAAGTGGCAAAATACAAATACAATGAGTTCCATATTAAAAACAAATGCTCTCGAAAGCGAAGCGATTTACATTTTTAGAGAAGTTATTTCTCAGTTTGATAAACCAGTTTTGCTTTTCTCTGGAGGAAAAGATTCTATTACATTAGTGCGTTTAGCACAAAAAGCTTTCTTTCCTGCAAAAATTCCGTTTCCATTATTGCACGTTGATACAGGACACAATTTTCCTGAAACGATTGAATTTAGAGATAAATTGGTTGCTGAATTAGGATTGGAATTAATTGTTCGAAATGTGCAAGATTCCATCGATGAAGGAAAAGTAATTGAAGAAACTGGTCGTTATTCAAGTAGAAATATGTTGCAAACCACTACACTTTTAGATGCAATTGAAGAATTCAAATTTGATGCTTGCATAGGTGGAGCGCGTCGTGATGAAGAAAAAGCTAGAGCCAAAGAACGTATTTTTTCGGTTCGTGATGATTTTGGACAATGGGACGAAAAAAATCAACGACCTGAATTATTCGATTTGCTGAACGGAAAAATCGAGAATGGTCAAAATGTTCGTGTTTTCCCCATTTCTAACTGGACCGAATTGGATGTCTGGAGTTATATCGAACAAGAGCAAATCGAAATTCCATCAATTTATTTCTCGCACAAAAGAAAAACTTTCTTGCGTGACGGATTAATTTGGTCACATTCCCCTTTTGTTTATCAAGAAGAAGACGAGGAAGTAGAAGAAAGAATTGTTCGTTTTAGAACTGTTGGAGATATGAGTTGTACGGCTGCAGTTGAATCGTATGCTGCTACAATTGCAGAAGTTGTTGGCGAAATCAGAACTTCTACCATTTCAGAAAGAGGAGCCAGAATAGACGACAAACGTTCTGAAGCCGCAATGGAGAAAAGAAAACAACAAGGATACTTTTAGAATACCAATTGAAAGATTTAAGGATTTAAAAATTAAAAGATTTAAGGAAAGGAGTTTTTAGAACTTGAAACTTTAAACCTGAAACAAAAAATATAAAATGGAAGTTTTAAAAATAGCAACAGCAGGAAGTGTAGACGACGGAAAGAGTACATTAATCGGGAGATTATTATACGATACAAAATCGTTGACTACCGATAAAATTGAAGCAATAGAAAAAAGCAGCAAACAAAAAGGATACGATTATCTTGATTTTTCATTGGCTACCGATGGTTTGGTTGCTGAGCGTGAACAAGGAATTACAATTGACGTAGCACACATTTATTTTTCGACAGCCAAGAAAAGTTACATCATTGCAGATACACCGGGTCACGTTGAATATACCAGAAATATGGTTACCGGAGCTTCGACTTCGCAAGTTTCTATCATTTTGATTGATGCTCGAAAAGGAGTTATTGAGCAAACCTATCGTCACTTTTTTATCAATAATTTATTGCGTGTCAAAGAAGTGATTGTTGCCGTAAACAAAATGGATTTGGTTGATTATTCTGAGGAAGTGTACAACAAAATCAAAGCCGATTTTCAAGCCTTGAATGCTAAAAGCACGTTCAAAGAACAAGTGGTAAGTTACATTCCGTTAAGCGCCATCAATGGTGGAAATGTGGTGGATAAATCAGAAAATATGCCTTGGTATGATGGACAAACTATTTTGGAACATTTAGAAGGTCTAGAGCCAAAAGATGTTTTCGAAAAGGGAGAAGTTCGTTTCCCTGTTCAAACGGTGATTAGACCAAAAACCGAAGAATACCACGATTTTAGAGGATATGCCGGAAAATTATATGGGAATAATATTAAAGTAGGCGATGCCGTAACGGTACTTCCTTCATTGACCGAATCGAAAGTTTCGAAAATTCACTTTTTCGATAAACAATTTGACGAAGCTACAGCGGGTTCTTCGATAGTTTTGGAATTGGAAAATGACATCAACGTAACTCGTGGTGATATGATTGTGAAATCAGAGGAACTTCCAAGGATCGAAAAAGACATCAACACCACGATTTGCTGGATGGACAGCAAAAAATTGGTTGCAGGAACAAAATATATAGTTCAGCACAACACAAATCGTATTTTGGCAAAAATAGATGCTGTAAAAAACACGATTTCTACCGATTATTCGGGAACTAAAGAAGCGACACAATTAAGCATTAACGAAATTGGCGAAGTCAATATAAAATTAAGCAAGGCTTTATATTTTGATGCTTACACCGAAAACAAATCAAATGGTGCTTTTATCTTGATAGATGTGGCAACCAATACAACCGCTGGAGTTGGATTTATAAAATAGTCCTCATCCCAGCCCTCTCCGAAGGAGGGGGAGCCAATACCGGATTAGTGTTGGTTTTGATTTTTGTAAAATAAAAAGTAAAAAGTTAAAAAATAAATATTAACATATAAAAATACCAGACTAGACACCCCCTCCTTCGGAGGGGGCTGGGGGGAGGATAATTATGCAGAGTTTTAGAACCGAAATAGAAGACCCAATTGTCCAAAAAGACATCATAGATTTAGAAAGAAAAATTGCTTTATTCCGTGACGGGAAAATTGACGAGGAACGTTTCCGTAGCTTACGTTTGGCTAGAGGAGTTTATGGACAACGTCAAGAAGGCGTTCAAATGATTCGTATCAAATTGCCTTTTGGGAAAGTTTCAAGCGAGCAATTAGTGCGAATTTCAGATGTTTCGGACGAATATTCTAGAGGCCGTTTGCATATTACAACTCATCAGGATATTCAGATTCACTATGTAAGTTTGGATAGAACTCCTGAGCTTTGGGCTGAATTAG
>NZ_JAQTPQ010000196.1 GCF_028712645.1 Flavobacterium sp.
TTATTAAATCTTTAACTCTTATTTCCAAAGAATGATTAAGATTGTTAGATACTCAAATTCGGCATTTATTCCCCAATATCAAAAGAAACACTTATCGTTTGCATATCATGATATATTTGATTTCGATGAAGAAATGGAAAAATTACGAATTGAATATCCAAATATACAACAAAATTGGTATATTTTACAAGAACGCAATAGAAAACAACTGGAATTTTATAATATTGAGTTAGAAAACTTAAAATTTGGTATATGGGCATTTATCGATGGTCATGAAAACAAACAATCATTGAATCACATAAAAGGTAAATTGCCATTAAAATGGCAAGCTGAAATACCAAAAGGTACAACGGTATATAATATAAATTTAGAAAGAAAATTAAAAATTGAAGATTCTGAATGCGAATTATTCGGATTCTTTATTTCATCAAATGAATTATATAAACTAAAAAATATTAAACCTCAAGGAAAATATAATGATACTAGCAGAATTAAAAAAAGCAAATGAATTGATTGAACAATTAAAAGACGATAAGCAAGATTTAATCAATGAAATCATAAAAAATGCAATTAGAGATGTATATACAAATATCGATATTATTGGTAAATATAGCGATTGGTATTTATTATCAAATATTGCTCAATATGCATTTGAACTCGCCTTCTCAATTATTAGTAAGAAACAAACAAAAATGTTTGAGAGTATATTGCCTGCTATGAAATTTAGGCTGGATGTGATCAAAGCAAGAAGTTCACAATTCCCTGAAATTTGTATAAAATATTTATCTAGTGAAAAAATTATTGATGAATTTAACAAAGAAACTTTATTAGGAAAATATAATGATACTAACAGAAGAAGATAAACAAATTATTAAAAAATATGGGCATTTATTTAATAACACTGGAGGTAATGATATTATCGAACTTATTGAAAGAAATGATATCAATTACTTTTCGAATCCAATTGTAGCTGAACTTCAAGGTTGTTGTTATAGTCAATTACAATTATTGAAAACATTAAAATTAAACAATATAATTTAACTAAAAGAGATATATTTATGAAAAATAAACAAAAAGGTTTTACACTTATTGAATTGATGATTGTTATTTGTATTATTGGTATAGTTGGTACAATTATTCTTGGCGCTATTGGTAGTGGTATTTCGCCTGAGTTTTATCAACGGGGAGGTACTATTTGTAAAAGTGGTTACTTATGGAATATTGATATGAAAGGTCATCAAAGACAAGTATTAAATGAACATGGTGGTGGAGTAAATTGCCAATAATTTATTATAGTGAGATTGTTATAATATGACAAAGCAAACAGCAAAGCAAGTTGAAATGGAAGGCGGAAAATGGTTAGGTACAACAAGAGAATATTTACTAAATTACGTTAATAACAGTAATAATTTACGTTGGGGAAGTGATGATATAATTGTTGGTTTAACAGTGAAACAGTTAGAACATATAGTAGCTTTAGCAATTGCAACGGATCGTAACACGATAAAATAAAAGATTACTGGCACTATCTAAAAAATAGTGCCAGTAATTATCTTTATGCTACACAATTTGTACAAGCATCTCCGGTTGAAGCTAATACCCCAGAACTCGATCTAATATAATATAATGCTTTTAAATTATTCATTTTAAAAGCTAATTCGTGTAAATATGCAATATATTCTTCTTTCGCTTCGCTTGATAAAAATAGATTGATAGATTGAGCTTGATCAATATATTTTTGTCTTGACTCAGCAAGCCATAATATTTTTTCTTGTGAAACTTCAAAAGCCGTTTTAAATACTGTTTTTTCAAAGTCATCTAACCAATCAACATGTTGAATTGATCCGTGATGCAACACAATATCTTTGATATTTTCTTTATTATAAACTTTACGTTGTTTCATTATTTCCAATAATTTTGGATTTACCCTATCTACATCACCAGAAGCAGTTGCTTGAGTAAATGTATTTTTATATATTGGTTCAACACCTTGACTTACTCCTCCGCTTATTAAAGCATTTGTAATAGTTGGTGCAACTGCAATTTTATGGGTATTTCTTTCACCATAACCAATACACCATTCTGGTTCACCTAATATCTCAGCTAACCATTTTGAGGCTCTTGTCGTTTCTTCTTGGAGTTTTTTGAATACTTCTGTATTGAAATAATTCGTTTCAATTGAGTCAAAAGGAATCATGTGTTCTTGTAAATAAGTATGGAATCCCATTACACCTAAACCAATCGCTCTTCCTTTTTTAGTGAAGTTGATTACTTTTTCAAGACCAGGTTTATCTTTTGCCGTTTCAAGAAAATCTGAAACAACGCAATCAAGAAATACTGTCGCAACAAAAATAGCATCCGTATCTTTCCATTTATCCCAAGAAGCTAAATTCATTGAAGAAATAATACACGAAAATGTGTGCTCTTCATCAGAAAATAATGCAATTTCTGTACAATTATGTACTAATATACCATTTGCAAAAAACGATTCAGTTTCAGGGACAGTTAAATCATATACAGGTTCTTTATCATAACCACTCATCAATTTAATATCAGTAATATAAACTTCACCTGTATCAGTTATCAATATATCATCTTGCATCAGATTTATTGCTTCTAACCAACCAACATTTTTAACATATATTAAATGATTTGAAGTACATTCTAACAATTTATTATCTGAAGTTTGTATATGTACCAATTCAGATACTTTACCCGTCATACCTGCATTAGTGATATTAGAATAAAATATCTTACCATCTTTATATGTTTTCACTTTCAATACTTGGGTATCACCTCCAAATTTTTTATAAAAAGGAAAATCTTTTACTAATTCACTAATTGGTAATGTTGTCTGCGACCCATCTAAATATTCAATATCTATCAATGTATCTCCCTTTAAACAAAGATTAGATGCTTTTACCTCTAATCCGTGTTTTTTATACATTTCTGGATTTGCTCTATTTACCTTATCAATGAAAAAGAAATATCCCTTACCAGTCAACATTTTTAAATACAATGCTTCTTGAAATCTTCCTAACGCTTCCGTATCCCCATTATCTAATCTTTCAATAAAAGAATCTTTAATAATCCACCCAATATTTGCATCTTCCGGATTATTTTTAATATACCCAGTTAATTCATAAAAATCATCGTGTTCAATTTCAACATATCCAGCCCAAGCTCCCCTTCTCGTTGAGCCTTGTGAAATATCCTGCGACATTTGTACGAAATCTTTGAATACTGGTAAAATTCCGCTTGCTTTTGCAGATGAATTTGTGATTTTACTACCTCTTGGTCTAATATTCCCAAGATATCCACTTGTACCAAAGCCGTTTTGGGTTAATGTAGCAGCTTCCATTTGAGATAAATAAAAATCTATTACTGAATCCCCAATTGAACCACCTGAACAACTTACAGCGCACCCAGTTGGCATTCCCATGTTCGATAAAACTGGAGATGCTAACCCAAAATATCCTTCCCATAAAATATTAAAGAATTTTTGTTCCCATTCATCTCTTATATTTTCTGGCAGGTATTTCGCTGCTTGTTTTGTTATTCTATTGAAAGCAGAAAATAAATCTGGATATTCTGGGGTAAGATATTTATCCTTGAGGACTTGCCATCCTCCAGTTGTTACCCATAAAGGTAACTTACCATCATTTTGTAATTGTTTACGCTCATCACTTAATTCTTTATAAATTGATTTATCTTCTTTCATTTTATTCCTTTATATCATATCCATTTGTATTTGCGAAATCTTTCAATTCTTCTTTGCTTTTGAATCGAATTATAATATTATGATCATCAGTGATTGATCCATTTTCATTATATAAACTCCATCTATAAGGGGTTCTTATGTTATCGGTATATTTTATCTTAACCCCAATATTTTTCCTTCTGTATGGGGGTTTATCTCCTATTACAGGAGAAAATGTTGCTATACTTGCAGTAGTTGTATCTTCTTTGATATAATCTTTGAATCTTTTCATTTATAATTTCATCCCTGTCCATATAAATTTACTTTTAACCCATGTCCTAGCATATCCATTATTCATTTGACTAAAGAAATCATGTAACTTAGAACCATTGATATTTTTATAAAACCAATCTTTGATGGGATTATAACTAGGGTTAAATATTTTCTTTAATCCTAATTGTTGTAAACATAAATCTATTCTTGATTCAACAAAATTTTGTAATTGATGAGGAGTTATACCTTTGATAGAACCTTTTTCAAAAAATAAATTGATAATTTCAAATTCATGCTCTTTTATGATATGAGACGTTTCATATATTTCTTGTTCCAATCTTATTATATCTTCTTCAGTTATCGCTTTTTCCTGTTTTGCTTCGTCTAATAATGTTTTGAATAACCAGGCGCCTGCCAATGAATGCAAATTTTCATCATTCACTGAAAAACCAATGCCACTATTAGTTGCCATCAATTTATTTTTTCCTTCAGCTTGGAAATGTTTTAAGAATGCAAAAGAAGAATATAATACTGCACCTTCGAGGATAGAAAAAATACCAACAGATTTTAATATATCAAAAACAGAATCTCTTTTTTCTACTCTTCTACCAATCCATTCCATTCTATTTTTTAAAGCTGGAATATCAATATATGATTCATAAAATTCATCAGTATTTAATCCGAGAATTTCATTTAATTTATTATAAAAAGGGGCGTGAACATTTATTTCGATAAAAGAAAAACAATTAGCCATTCTTTGAATTTCTGGTCTCGGGAATACTTTAGCAACATAATTAGACCAGTATTCATTACCGATTTCTAATTCATATTTTAAGAATAATTTAAGGAGAGTGGTTACTGCATGATATTCCGATTTGGTAAAATTCGTTCGTAAATCGTGTAGATCTTTTTCGACATCAATTTCTGTTGGAAACCACATTATTGAATTTTGTTCTTCAATGAACTTCAATGCAATTGGATAATCAATGGTATATGTTGTTTTTTTCTCCAAAATCCTTGGCATAATACTTCCTTGTATAAAATGAAATGATCAATTAAATTGATCTAGGTTATGATTTTAAGTGTTGCGAAGATATTTATTTAATGATATAATAATTTTCATGAAACATTTCTGGTGTAATATTATAAATTCCCCCTGAAATCAGTTTTATTGCCCAATTACCTACTGTAAAAGCATGATTATATTCACTTTTATTGAAATTTTCTGAATTATTTAT
The DNA here is from genome assembly GCF_028712645.1 of Flavobacterium sp. Classification (GTDB taxonomy): domain Bacteria; phylum Bacteroidota; class Bacteroidia; order Flavobacteriales; family Flavobacteriaceae; genus Flavobacterium. Next base: position 5,212 of record NZ_JAQTPQ010000196.1, read on the forward strand.
TTCTTCATCAAAGCACCATTCATGTGCATTATTTCCAGTTAAAATAAATTCTTTTATTTCTTCAATATTCGTCCCATCATAACGAATACCTTCTAGAACAGGAGATTTAATACATATTTTTTCTATCATTTAACTTATCCTAATAAAACATTTTTTGAATTCTGTTATTGACATTTTAGTAACATTTTTATCTGCCCAAGGAAGGATTTCAAAATATATTTCATTTTTACTATTTACTTTGATAACAGTTACTAAAGTATCCGATAATATTTCTCTATTTCCAAATTCATTTGAAATCACGAAATTTTTAATTGATTTCCATTTACCAGAATAATCTTGGTTCTTAAATATATTTGATATGATTTTACTAAATATTTTTTTCATGAAAATTAACCACTATATAAAAATGTATTTCTTGTTGATTGTTGTTTATTTTTTATTGCCTCTGATATATCTTCAAGACATGATGGACATATACAATGATCAATCCAATCTCTATCTACATAAAGATTTTCCCTTGACCACTGTAGCCATTTTTTTATGTCTTCTCTTGCTTTTGAATCTTTATGACAAATATCACAAGTTAATAATTCGATTGTTTGTTTACCCATTTCATCCTCAAATTGGTATAACCCATTCAATACCAAAACTATATTTGTATATAGTTCCATCACCTCGTTCAATATAAAAGTAAGATTCTTTTTTATTGAATCGACCCAAAATTTCTGTTGTATAATCTTTACATTTGAATATACATATTTGATCTTGTGTTAATGGTAATGTATGATAATCCACCCATCCACTAATATCAATTTTTGACCCATTTATTTTCTTTATTTTATTGATTTCTGATTGTAATTCTTCAATATAATCTGCACAAGCATCAAACAAATCACCATCATAACTATTATCCCAAAACCAAGTATCTGGATCATCAGAATAATTCTTATATTTTTCTTCAATATGATTAGGAATCAGCTCTCTAACACGTTTATAACTATAATACGCCATCAATAATCCCTAATATAATAATCCGCTTTAGCTAATAATTGCCATATACCATTTATATCATGACAATCTATGAATTTACGTTCGTTATCGGTACCAAATAATATGAAATGATCTTCCATACGAAATATTTCGCATTTACCATCATTAAATGATATGGTTGTATATTCTTTCATATCAACTATCTGATTATATAATATACTATCATCTATGATCCAGTCAGATGGATCTAAATCATATAACGGATCGTAAGAAACTGGTTTGTTTCTTATTAGGTCCACTATATAAATATTGTCATCAAAATCACATAAACCAATATGTTCATTAGTTATTATGTGTCTAAGTATTCTTTTATTCAAAAGGGCAGTATATAATTCTTTTTGTGTTTTCATAAATTACTCAATACAGTATAATCTAAACCGTTCTAATTAGTCTTTTGCTCTATCTTCATATGCACAAGAAGTTTCAAATGATTCCTGATCAGAAAAACTATATTGAATAATCCAAGAATTATTTCTATAAAAATAATGCACTGATCGTACGTGTTGAGGGTTAATTAAACTACCATTCATGGTTTTAAACATTTTCATCTTTTTTTATCCATAATTCATAATA
>NZ_JAQTPQ010000197.1 GCF_028712645.1 Flavobacterium sp.
TATTAAAAAACAACCAAAAGTTTTGGCAACAGTTAAAACAGTAGTCTTAATTGTAGGTTTGGCAATAGTAGGAAGTTCTTTAGTTGCAGCATCCGGAGGAAGTAATTGGGCCTTTTTACTTTTTACTACAGGTTCAGGTGTAACAATAAGCGCTGGACTTCTTGAAGGCATCAATTCAAACTATTCAGACAATAAATGGACTTTTAAAATATTAGAAAAGTAATGCGAAAAAATTTACAGCATCTCAAAATACAAAAGCCATTGGCTAAAAAAACACAAATACCAACTGATGTATTTGAAACTTCTGAAGGGATTTCATTAAAAAAAACCTATTCCGAACAAGACATTGAAAACCTCGAACATCTTGATTTTGGAGCTGGCTTTGCGCCAAATTTACGAGGACCTTACGCCACAATGTATGTTCGTCGTCCTTGGACGATTCGACAATATGCAGGATTTTCGACCGCAGAGGAAAGCAACGCTTTTTACAGAAGAAACCTTACCGCAGGACAAAAAGGACTTTCAATAGCATTCGATTTACCAACGCATCGCGGCTATGATTCAGATCACGAACGCGTGGTGGGCGATGTTGGAAAAGCGGGAGTTGCCATCGATTCTGTTGAAGTTATGAAAGTATTGTTCAACCAAATTCCGCTTGATGAAATGTCAGTTTCAATGACAATGAACGGAGCCGTTTTACCTATTATGGCTTTTTACATCGTCGCTGCCGAAGAACAAGGTGTCAAACCTGAACAACTTTCTGGTACGATACAAAATGATATTTTAAAGGAATTTATGGTTCGAAATACCTACATCTATCCGCCAACGCCTTCAATGAAAATTATTGCTGATATTTTCGAATTCACAAGCAAAAAAATGCCGAAATTCAATTCAATTTCCATTTCGGGTTATCATATCCAGGAAGCTGGAGGAACTGCTGATATTGAGTTGGCTTACACGCTTGCCGATGGTTTAGAATACATCAGAACTGGGCTTGCCACTGGAATGAAAATCGACGACTTCGCTCCTCGCCTATCTTTTTTCTGGGGAATTGGGATGAACCATTTTATGGAAATTGCCAAGTTGCGTGCAGGTAGAATGATTTGGGCAAAATTGGTCAAACAATTCAATCCAAAAGACGATAAATCATTGGCTTTAAGAACCCATTGTCAAACTTCAGGATGGAGTTTAACAATGCAAGATCCCTTTAACAACGTGGCGCGAACAACCATCGAAGGTTTGGCTGCGGCATTAGGAGGAACACAATCCTTACATACCAATGCCTTGGATGAAGCCATTGCATTACCAACAGATTTCTCGGCAAGAATTGCCCGAAACACCCAAATATTTTTACAAGAAGAAACCAAAATTACTAAAACGGTAGACCCTTGGGCAGGTAGTTTTTATGTCGAAAGTTTGACCAATGAAATTGCGCAAAACGCTTGGAAACTCATCGAAGAAGTCGAAGAACTCGGCGGAATGACCAAAGCCATCGAGTCAGGAATTCCGAAATTGCGCATCGAAGAAGCCGCAGCCAGAAAACAAGCGCGTATCGATAGCAACCAGGATATCATCGTGGGCGTCAACAAATATAGATTGGAAAAAGAAGAACCATTGCAAATATTGGATGTGGATAACCAAATGGTGCGCAAGCAACAACTGGAACAATTAGAAAAAATTAAAGCAACTCGTGACACTAAAAAAGTACAACTTTCACTCGAAAAATTAACCCTTTGTGCTCAAACCGGAGAAGGCAATTTACTGGAATTAGCTGTTAATGCAGCAAGAAATCGAGCAACTCTTGGCGAAATCAGTATGGCACTTGAAACGGTTTTCGGTAGATACAAAGCACAAATTAAATCCTTTAGTGGTGTGTATAGCAAAGAAATAAAAGACGACAAAAGCTTCGAGAAAGCCAAACAACTAGCCGACGAATTCGCCAAAAAAGAAGGTCGTCGCCCTAGAATTATGATTGCCAAAATGGGACAAGATGGTCACGATCGTGGTGCCAAAGTGGTTGCCACAGGTTATGCTGATTTGGGTTTTGATGTAGATATAGGTCCACTTTTTCAAACTCCGGCCGAAGCCGCCAAACAAGCTGTAGAAAACGACGTGCATATTCTTGGCGTTTCCTCACTTGCAGCTGGGCATAAAACATTGGTTCCTCAAGTGATTGAAGAACTCAAAAAATACGGTCGCGAAGATATTATGGTTATTGTTGGAGGAGTGATTCCTGCCCAGGATTACCAGTTTTTATTTGATGCCGGTGCGGTAGCCGTTTTTGGTCCCGGAACAAAAATAAGCGAAGCTGCGATTAGTATTTTGGAGATATTGATAAATTAAATATACCAAACCTGACAGGTTTTAAAAACCTGTCAGGTTTCAACGAAACTATATGCCAGCCATTCAACCACTTGAAAATGGAAAATATTATCACATCTACAATCGTGGAATAAATAGTGACATCCTTTTTAAGGAAAACGGTAATTATGAACATTTTCTAAAATTATATGATTTACATATTGAGCCAATGGCAGAAACGTATGCTTGGTGCTTAATGAAAAACCACTTTCACTTTTTGATAAGAATTAAAGAGGTTGAAGAAATAAAAACAGAAAATAAGATTCTGCCTTCTCAATCTTTTTCAAATCTTTTTAACGCATATACAAAAGCATTTAACAAAAAATACAATCGACACGGTGCTCTTTTTGAAAGGCCTTTTCGAAGAAAATCAATCGAAAATGAAAATTATTTTCAAAACCTTATTGCTTACATTCATAACAATCCTGTTCACCACAATATTTGTGAACATCCTATAAATTATCCTTGGAGCTCCTATATAACTTGCATTTCGGACAAACCAACGAAATTAAAACGTAAAGAAGTAATTGAGATCTTTAATGATGTTGAAAACTTTAAATACGTTCATCAATTAAAAAGTAATGATCTCACAATAAATTCATTTTTATAACATTACACCTGACAGGTTTTAAAAACGGGTCAGGTGTCTAAATCATATTATGTCTAAACTCCCCAACGTTACCACCAGTATTTTTGCTACAATGTCTAAAATGGCAAAAGAATACAATGCCATAAACTTGGCACAGGGATTTCCGAATTTTGCTGTGGATGAAAAACTAGCCAATATCGTGGCCGAAGTTGTTAAAAAAGACGTGCATCAATACTTGCCAATAGCAGGTTATCAGCCGTTAATATCCAAAATTGCTAAACTAATTCTGGATTCTTATCAACGAAAAGTCTTGCCAGAAACAGAAATTTTAGTTACCACAGGAGCAACACAAGCACTTTTCACAACCATTTCAGCATTAATAAAAACGGACGATGAAGTTATCATTCTTGATCCAAGTTTTGATAATTATGAAGCACCTACTTTATTGTGCAATGCCAAGGCTATTCGGGTGGAATTAAACGATGATTATTCGCCCAATTGGGAGCGAATTGAAAAAGTCATTACTAGCAAAACCCGAATGTTAATCATTAATAGTCCACACAATCCTACGGGAAAAGTTTGGAAAGAAAATGATTTTTTAGCTTTGGAAAATTTGCTCGAAAAATACCCACGCATCTTATTGTTATCTGATGAAGTTTATGAATTCATCACTTTTGAAGAAAAACATATTTCCATCCATTCCAGAAAAAAATTGGTAGATCGAAGTATTATTGTTTCCTCTTTTGGAAAATCTTTTCATATAACAGGTTGGCGAATTGGTTATCTCGTGGCACCGGATTATTTGATGAAGGAAATCAAAAAAGTGCATCAATACTTGGTTTTTAGCGTGAATAGTCTCGCTCAAGCAGCAATAAGTGACTATACGGATGTAGTTTCGGTGGAGGAACTTGGAAAATTTTATCAAGAAAAACGGGATTATTTCAGAAAATTGCTCCAAAACAGCCGATTCGAATTGATGCCTTGCGAGGGGACTTATTTTCAATTGGTTTCGTATGCTTCTATTTCTGATGAAAATGATGTGGGTTTTTGCAAGCGTTTAGTTGTTGAATACGGAGTTGCTGCCATTCCTATTTCTACTTTTTATGCTGATGGAAAAGACCTGAAACTGATACGGTTTTGCTTTGCGAAAGATAATAAAACACTGGAAGAAGCAGCTAAAAGATTGTGTACTGTTTAAAATGTCATTGCGAGGTACGAAGCAATCGCATAACGAGCAACTAATGTGATTTCTCCTGCGTCGAAATGACAAAAACACCGTATAGCAACTTTCTATTTTTACTATACACGCCTACTAACTATTTTCCCTATATTTACATTTCAAACAAATAAACTATGGATTTCTCAGCAAAAATGCTTCGTGATAATGCCCTTGAAGGAAAAGTGATTGTGGTAACCGGTGGCGGTAGCGGTCTTGGTAAAGCAATGACTAAATATTTTATGGAACTGGGTGCAAAAGTGGCCATCAGTTCACGTGATTTAGAAAAACTGCAAAACACGGCAAAGGAACTGGAAACCGACACGAGGCAAAGCCGAACTGGGCAAAGCCAAACTGGCGGAACTTGCCTAGCAGTTCAGTGCGATGTTCGTCACTATGACCAAGTGGAAGCTATGTTGCAAGAAGTCCTGAAAGTATACGGAAAAGTGGATGTTTTGCTAAACAATGCTGCAGGAAATTTCATTTCGCCAACCGAAAGATTATCGGCCAATGCTTTTGACACGGTGATCGATATCGTTTTGAAAGGTTCCAAGAACTGCACACTTGCTTTTGGAAAACATTGGATTGATACCAAACAAACCACTTCGACCATATTGAATATCGTGACGACTTATGCCTTTACAGGTTCGGCTTATGTGGTGCCAAGTGCTGCCGCAAAAGCGGGAGTTTTGGCAATGACCCGAAGTCTTGCAGTGGAATGGGCAAAATACGGAATTCGCTCCAATGCAATAGCTCCAGGACCATTCCCTACGAAAGGTGCTTGGGATAGATTGTTGCCAGGAGACCTAGCCGAAAAATTTGATATGGCGAAAAAAGTCCCTTTGGGAAGAGTTGGAAATCATCAGGAGTTGGCGAATTTAGCGGCTTATTTAGTTTCTGATTTTTCAGCTTATATGAATGGTGAAGTGGTAGTAATTGATGGTGGCGAATGGTTGAAAGGTGCTGGGGAATTCAATATTCTCGAAGCCATTCCAGAGGAACTTTGGGATCAATTGGAAATGATGATTAAAGCGAAAAAGAGAAGTTAGCAGGCTTCAGATTGCAGAAGACAGATTTCAGAAAGAAAAAATAAATCAAAAAAAGGAGTTCAAAACCATTAAATTAAGGAAAAATCGTCTTGGTTTTGTCATTCCGACAAAGGAGGAATCTCATATTTTGCTCACGTTATGTGATTTCTCCCGTTGGTCGAAATGACAAAGAAATCCTTAAATTAATAACATTATGCAGAAGGCAGATTGCAGAAAATAAAATTGAAAGCAGAGCATTCATTAGGTGCTCTGCTTTTTTTTAGCCCTGATGGAAGTGAAAATCCTTTTATGAGGTTTTTACCGAATAAAAGATTGTAACGTACAGCAGGAAAAAGCTCCTGAAAGAAATTAAAAATCAAAGAACATCATTCCTGAAACCAACTGCTAACCAAACCTTAACAAATGTTAACAAAATAGATTTTTAGAAACGATAAATAATTGTATTTTTACCGTTCAAAATTTAAAATATAAATGGGCAAAATCATTGCGATTGCTAATCAAAAAGGGGGCGTTGGAAAGACTACAACGTCTATAAATCTAGCCGCTTCCCTAGGTGTTTTAGAAAAGAAAGTGTTACTTATTGATGCTGATCCTCAGGCAAATGCCACATCAGGATTAGGAATTGATATCGAAACAGTTGAAATAGGAACTTATCAAATTATCGAACATAGCAATATTCCAAAAGAAGCTATCATAAATAGTTCGGCGCCTAATGTTGATGTAATTCCATCTCATATTGATCTTGTTGCTATCGAAATCGAATTGGTCGACAGAGAAAATAGAGAATATATGCTTAAACAAGCATTGGAAAGCATTAAGGATGAGTATGATTATATCATTATCGATTGTGCACCATCTCTTGGATTGCTTACCTTGAACGCTTTGACAGCAGCCGATTCAGTGATAATTCCTATTCAATGCGAATATTTTGCATTAGAAGGTTTGGGAAAATTGTTGAACACGATAAAAAGCATTCAAAAAATTCACAATCCAGATTTGGACATCGAAGGATTACTTTTGACAATGTTTGACTCGAGATTGCGTTTATCCAACCAAGTGGTCGAAGAGGTTCAAAAACACTTTAATGATATGGTTTTTGAAACGATAATTCAAAGAAATGTAAAATTGAGTGAAGCACCAAGTTTTGGCGAAAGCATTATAAACTATGATGCCACGAGCAAAGGAGCAACAAATTACCTACATTTGGCTCAGGAAGTTATAAAGAAAAACAGCAAATAATTTTATGGCAAAAGCAATAAAAAAACAAGCGTTAGGAAGAGGATTATCGGCATTATTGAAAGATCCAGAAAACGATATAAAATCAGCCACAGATAAAAATGCTGACAAAGTTGTTGGTAATATTATTGAGCTTGAAATTGAAGCCATCGAAATCAATCCTTTTCAGCCAAGAAGCAATTTCAACGAAGAATCATTGCGTGAATTAAGTTCTTCTATCAAGGAATTAGGAGTTATTCAGCCGATTACTGTTCGTAAATTAGACTTTAATAAATACCAATTAATTTCTGGAGAACGACGTCTTCGTGCTTCGACATTGGTGGGATTGAC
>NZ_JAQTPQ010000198.1 GCF_028712645.1 Flavobacterium sp.
AATGCACTTAAAGGCGGATAAATTGTCCATCCTGCTGAAGCTGGTCCCGCTTCAACAAATAACGAACTAAGCATAATTACGCTAGACAAAAAGAATAACCAATAGGATATCATATTCAAAAATCCAGAGGCCATATCACGAGCTCCAATTTGTAGTGGTATCAACAAATTACTAAATGTACCACTTAAACCTGCCGTTAAAACAAAGAAAACCATTATAGTTCCATGAATGGTAACCAATGCCAAATAAATATCATTTGCCATCACTCCATTAGGAGCCCACTTATCACCCAATAACACATTAAATATCTTGAAGGATTGTTCTGGCCAAGCCAATTGCATTCTAAAAAGCATAGACATCATTACACCAACAATACCCATAACTATACCTGTTATCAAGTATTGTTTTGCAATCATTTTGTGATCAATACTAAAAATATATTTAGTAATGAAAGTGTCATTATGGTGGTGTTCGTGTTCGTGTCCGTTATCGAGAACTTCTGCTGACATATTTTTATACTTTAAATTTTCTTATTAATTATTTCATAGCTATTTTAGCAATAGCCGCAGTATCTGTAGCTTTTGTAGAATCTATTCCAATAGCTCCTTCAACAGGTGCAGGCACATTAGCTGCTTTTACTTGTTGAACTAAGTTCGTTTGTCCCATAATCCACTTTTTGTAGTCTTCTGGAGTATCAACAACAACTTTCATCTGCATATTGTAGTGTGATGCACCACATATTTTATTACAAAGCAATAAATAATCAAATGTATAAGAATCAAGAGCTGTTTCTCCGTTAGCAACAAGTTCAATACTTTTCTTAGCTCTTATAGCATTGATATTTGCTACCTTTTCAATCATATAAGGCAATTCTCTATATTCTGCTGTTGTTAATACTGGTTCAAAAGAAAATTCAGTTACCATACCTGGAACGCAGTTCATTTGAGCCCTGAAATAAGGGAAATAAGCTGAGTGCAAAACATCTTGAGAGCGAAATTTAAAATGTACTTTCTTTCCTTTTGGAATGTGTATTTCAGAAACCACGATGTCATCTTGAGCATTTGGATCAGATAAATCAACACCAAGTGTATTAACCCCTTCTATTAATCTAACATTTGCTTTACCAAGAACATTATCATCACCAGAATATCTAGCGGTCCATTTAAATTGTTGGGCATAAACTTCAACAACAATGGTATCTTCATTTTCATCAACAAACATAATGTTTGTCCATGCATAAAGTCCATAAAGAATCAATCCTGCTAATACAATAGCTGGAATTCCACTCCAAATTACTTCTAATTTATTATTATCAGCAAGATATAAAGATTTTTGACCTTTTTTACCTCTGTATTTGAATGCAAAATAATGCAACAAAACTTGAGTAATTGCTTGAACAGTAAAAATTAATACCCAAGTAATATTCATCAAATTATCAACAGTAGCTCCGTGTTTTGAAGCTGGAATATGTAACACTAGTGGCCCCCAACTTATCAGTCCGTAAATTGTGAAAATATAAATAAATGCTAAAAAACCAAACATCAAATAACCTTGGGTGTTATTATCACCTTCATTAGCTACTTGTGAATTATCAGCATCTCCTACTTGAGTCAAATCGAATATCTTAGTCAACTGCCACAATGCAATAGCTAACAGAACTAAAACTATAATTACCAACAAACTTGTCATCTAATTTTACTTTAAATATTAATAATGAAAATGTTTACTTTCTTCAATAAACGGATTTCTTTTTGGCAACAGTGGTGCTTTAGTCAATGCTGTGAAAACAACATAAATAAACAATCCAAGGAAGAAAAGCACAGATGCAATTTCAGAAATTCCAATGAACCATTGATCACCAACTGTTCCAGGCATAATCATATTGAAGAAATCAATATAGTGGCCAAATAATATAACGGTGCTTGCCATTAGCAATATCCAAGTGATTCTTTTGAAATCTGTGTTTATTAAAATCAAAACTGGGAACAAGAAATTCATTGCAACAGCTCCAAAGAATGGAAGATTATAAACTTGTATTCTTGTTACAAAGTAGGTTACTTCCTCGGGAATATTGGCATACCAAATCAACATAAATTGGGAGAACCATAAGTAAGTCCAGAACACGCTGAAACCAAACATAAATTTAGCCAAATCATGAATATGACTTGTGTTTACGTGCTCTAAATACCCTTTTGATTTTAAATATAAGGTAATTAAACAAATTGTTGTAATTCCACTTACAAAGAAGCTAGCAAAAACATACCATCCAAATAAGGTGCTAGACCAGTGTGGATCTATTGACATAATCCAATCCCAAGACATAATAGATTCTGAAACTATGAAGAATACTAAGAATCCTGCAGATAGTTTGAAATTCTTTTTGTAAAAACTATCATCATTCGATTCATCTTGTGCCAAGCAATTTTTTCTTGAAAAATATCTATAAAGATTCCATACAATCAAGAACAAAGAAGCTCTTACAATCCAAAAAGGAAAGTTCAAATAACCCGATTTTCCGTCAATTACTTTATCATAATTTGCAGAACCAACATTAGTTATACCTTCATTCAACCAAATAAATATACTGCTATAATGCAAACCACAAAGAACTAATATTATAAAGAAAATTACGGATCCTACAGGTAAATAAGCCGTAATTCCTTGCATAACTCTAAACAATACTGGAGACCAGCCTGCTTGAGCCACTTGCTGAATGGCATAAAACGCTAAAACACCAAGAGAAATCAACATAAAGAAAATACAAGCAACATATAATGCAGCCCATGGTTTGTTTTGTAGTTGACTCAAAACGTGCTCTAAATGTGCTTTGTGTTCTGTTTCGGCATTTACTTTTTTTTCACCAGCAACAGCGTGTGCTTCGGTTGAAGAATTAGAACTTTCTTGATGACTTCCGTGAGCATCTGCAGCAAGAATTGCCTCAACTGCTTGAATATCTTTGGGTGCAGAGTAAAAACCATATCCAATTCCTAAAAGACCAACAGCCATTAAGATTAGTGAAAATGTTTTTAATTTACTTGAAAATGTATACATATCTATTACGATGAGTTTGTTCTACAATTATAATTTACTTTTTAGTTCAACCACATAGGCTGCAACTAACCAACGTTCCTTTTTACTCAATTGATTGGCGTGTGACCCCATTAAATTAAGACCATAAGTTTCAACATGAAAAATACTTCCTTCATTTATTACCCTGTCTTTGTAATTAGGAACTCCCAAGAATTTTCCTTGAGTCACCAATTTTCCTTGACCATTGCCTAATTCTCCATGGCAAATCATACAATAAATTCCAAAAAGTTCTTTCCCTTTATCTTTATCTTTTTGAGAAAGTTCTCCAAGAGGCGATTTCAAATTTGCAGCTTTCACGGCAATTAAGGCTTCAGGAGTATTCGGATATTCATAAACTTCAAAACCTCTGTTTATGGTTCCTTCAACTGGAAGTTGTCCTTCTTTTCCACCTTTAAAAGCACTCGATTCAGAGTAAGTATTATAACTTACTGGTTCATACATATTAGGCATGTATTGATAATTTGGTTTCGAATCATCTTTACAAGACGAAACTAAAATAGTAATACATACTAAAAGTGTTATTTTATATACGCTTTTCATATCCCTATTAATGCTTTTCAATTACTTTTACTTCTACTGCTCCTGTATTTTCGAAAAATGTAACCAGTTCTTTTTCGTTATTGTTTACCGCAACTTCCATCAAAAAATGGTCGTCTGTTGTACGTACATCTGGATTTTCAGCTTCTTTGAAAGGCCATAATTTACTTCTCATATAAAAAGTAATAACCATTAAGTGAGCTGCAAAAAATACAGTTTCTTCAAACATAATTGGCACAAAAGAAGGCATATTTTGAATATAACTAAAACTTGGTTTACCACCAATGTCTTGTGGCCAATCTTGAATCATTATGTAGTTCATCATCCAAGTTCCGAAAGACAAACCGCACAAACCGTAAATAAAAGAACAAATAGCTATTCTTGTTGGTGCCAATCCCATTGCTTTATCCAATCCGTGAACCGGAAATGGAGTAAAAACTTCTTCAATATGATGATGTGCTGCGCGAGTTTTCTTAACGGCATCCATCAATATATCATCGTCATTATAAATGGCGTGTATTACTTTATTACTCATGATGTGAATCTTTATTTAATTCTCTTGCTTTTATAAAATTATCTCCCGTTGATTTCAATATTGTTTTCACCTCAGCCTGTGCAATTACAGGGAATGTTCGAGCATATAACAAGAACAACACAAAGAAGAAACCAATTGTTCCAATGAAAGTTCCAATATCAACAAATGTTGGCGAAAACATTGTCCATGACGAAGGAAGATAATCTCTATGTAACGAAGTTACAATAATTACAAATCTTTCGAACCACATTCCAATATTTACAACAATAGAAATTAAGAAAGAGAACATTATACTTGTTCTTAATTTTTTAGACCACATAAATTGTGGAGAAAACACGTTGCAAGTCATCATTGACCAATAAGCCCACCAGTAAGGTCCAGTTGCTCTATTCAAGAAAGCATATTGTTCATATTCTACTCCAGAATACCAAGCAATGAAAAGTTCAGTAATATAAGCAACACCAACTATAGAACCTGTAATCATAATTACAATGTTCATCAATTCGATATGTTGAATAGTAATATAAGCTTCAAGATTAGAAACTTTTCTCATAATAATAAGCAGGGTATTCACCATCGCAAATCCAGAGAATACCGCTCCTGCAACAAAGTATGGAGGGAAAATCGTGGTATGCCAACCTGGAATTACCGAAGTAGCAAAGTCCATAGATACAATTGTGTGAACAGAAAGTACAAGTGGTGTTGCTAAACCTGCAAGAACCAAGGAAACTTCCTCAAAACGTTGCCAATCTTTTGCTCTACCGCTCCAACCAAAACTTAATATAGAATAGACTCTTTTATTGAAAGGAGTTATTGCTCTATCTCTAAGCATTGCAAAATCAGGTAATAAACCAGTGTACCAGAATACCAATGAAACTGAAAGATAGGTTGAAATTGCAAACACGTCCCAAAGCAATGGCGAATTAAAATTTACCCAAAGTGAACCAAACTGATTCGGAATTGGCACTACCCAAAAAGCCAACCATGGACGACCCATGTGAATAATTGGAAACAAACCTGCTTGAATTACAGAGAAAATGGTCATTGCTTCTGCAGAACGGTTGATACCCATTCTCCATCTTTGACGGAATAATAAAAGTACTGCCGAAATTAATGTTCCTGCGTGACCAATACCAACCCACCAAACGAAGTTAGTAATATCCCAAGCCCAGCCAACTGTTTTATTTAATCCCCAAGTTCCAATTCCTGTAGAAATAGTGTAAATGATACAACCTAATCCCCAAAGGAAGGCTATCAATGCGATTGAAAACACAATCCACCACTGTTTGTTCGCTTTACCTTCAACGGGTGCAGCAACTTCTACTGTTACATCGTGATAAGATTTATCACCTATGATTAAAGGTTTTCTAATGGGAGCGTCGTATATATGAGACATAATCCTTTAAATTGATTTTAAATTTATTAAGTGTTTCTAACTTTAACGTGATAGAATACATTTGGTTTTGTTCCAACGTGTTCTAACAAATGATACATTCTTTCTTCTTCTACCAACTTGGCAACTTGACTTTCTTTATCGTTAACATCTCCAAAAATCATTGCTCCAGTAGTACAAGCACTTGAACAAGCTGTTTGGAATTCTCCATCAACAATTTCTCTTCCTTCGTTTTTAGCAGCCAAAATAGTTGCTTGTGTTTTTTGAATACACATAGAACATTTTTCCATAACCCCACGAGAACGAACAGCTACATCAGGATTTAACACCATACGGCCTAAATCATCATTCATATGGAAATCAAATTCTTTATTTTGACTATATAAGAACCAGTTAAAACGACGAACTTTATAAGGACAGTTATTAGCACAATAACGAGTTCCAACACATCTATTATAAGCCATTTGATTTTGACCTTGACGACCGTGTGAAGTTGCCGCAACTGGACAAACTGTTTCACAAGGCGCGTGATTACAATGCTGACACATCACGGGTTGAAAAGAAACTTGAGGATTGTCTGATGCGTGTTCCATTTTTCTAAATCCACCCAAAGAACCTTTTGTTTCTTCATCTCCAAGAATAAATCCTGTCAAGTCCAAACCTTCTAATTCTTCTTTTTTCTTATCATCACCTGCAAAAGTTTCTTCAGAAGAATAATATCTATCAATACGCAACCAGTGCATATCACGGCTTCTTCTTATTTCAGATTTTCCAACCACAGGAACATTGTTTTCGGCGTGGCAAGCAATTACACAAGAACCACAACCTGTACAAGCATTCAAATCGATAGAAAGATTAAAATGATGTCCAACAGAACGATCAAATGAATCCCATAAATTTACCGTTGTTGCTTGAACTTCTTTATGATCCAATGAAACCATTGGTTGTTCATTCCAAACTTCAGCATCTTCTTTATTAAATATTTCTAAAGTAGTTTCTTTAATAATATCGCCTCTTCCCATCAACGTTTTTTGCCCTTGAACACAAGCAAACTCGTAATCGTCACCAGCTTTTGTCAATGTAACTGATTGTACATTATTGAAACCTTTATATAATGAGTAAGCATTTACACCTACTTGCATTTCTTCTTTTAATGCTGCTTTTTTACCATAACCCAAAGCCAAACCAACAGTACCAACTGCTT
>NZ_JAQTPQ010000012.1 GCF_028712645.1 Flavobacterium sp.
TTTCCTCCAGCTTTAGAATACGATTCTAAAATATTTCCTAAAGAAACTGATTTCGAACCGTGTTCGGCACGAATCCAATCTGCATTTGGAAGGTTTACACCAATGGGAGTTGCTGGAGAAGAATCGCCAGATTCGCCTGCAACAATAACGGTTTTATACGAAACACCAACCACATTTTTCTTTTTGTGTTCCGGCATTAATGGAGAATTGTCTTCAAACCATTGAGCGTTTTTAGAAATAACTTCCATTTTTTTCGACATATCAAAATCCTTAATTTGAACTATGCTTTCATACGAACCGCGGTATCCTAATGGATCATTATAGACTTCTATAAAACTGTTGATGTAGTCAATATTCCCTTCGGT
Source organism: Flavobacterium sp. (assembly GCF_028712645.1). Lineage (GTDB taxonomy): Bacteria > Bacteroidota > Bacteroidia > Flavobacteriales > Flavobacteriaceae > Flavobacterium. The sequence goes on from NZ_JAQTPQ010000012.1 coordinate 366, forward strand.
TGCTTGAAGCCAAACAATGTTATAATCATCCCAAGTTTTTAAATTTCCAGTTTGGTAATAGCTGATCAACAATCCCAGAGCATCTGCTTGTTTTTTGTTTTCAGCTACGCTTTTTGCCTTTCCTAACCAATAAATGATTTTATCGATTGCAGCACCGTACATCCCTCCACTTTTCCAGACTTTTTCTTCCAACTGTCCTTTGGCATTTCGAACCAATTTCGAATTTAAACCAAAAGAATACGGTTTCTTAGCATCTGGACTTGTTTTTTTTGCATAGAAATCTGCTGCTTCTTTTGCGGAAATTCCTTTGCTATAAAAATTAATTGCAGAACCTTCTAATAATCCTTTTGATTCATCAAGATTTACTTTTTTAGCATCTTCATCATTAAAAATAATAGCTGTAATTTCAGGAGACAATACCGTTTTAGTAGCTTTCATCAAACTATTTAAATATTCTTTTGAAAAGTCTGGTTTAATTTTAGCCGATGAATAATGGTGATGAATTCCGTTAGCAAACCAAACTCTTTTAAGATAAATTTCGAAATTTTTCCAATCAGTAGTTGTTTTATCGCCTTTGTAATTTACATATATATTTTCAAGTCCTTTTCTGATTTTTAGGTTGTATTTATAATGCTGATCCCAAATAATATCGCGTCCTGAAGTTCCAGCTTGAGTAAGGTAATACACTAATTTTTGTTCTTTAAGTGTTAAATTTTCCCAACCTGGAATTTGATAGCGTAATACTTTTATGTCGGAAAATTGTTCAGCAACATATTCGAATGGAGCTTTTTCGGAAACATTTACAGTAGTATTTTTTGTTATTTGTGCATTACAAATAAAAGAAAAACCAATAGCTATAAAAGCACCTGTGATTTTAAGTAATTTCATTATTAATTATATTTAGTTGTTTTATATGTGATTATTCAACAAATATAATCATTCTTTAAAGATACTATAATTTACAGCATTAATTTAGAATCAAATTCAATAATAAACACCAATAAATATTTATCAATCTAATTCTCTAGTTCATTATAGGAATAATTAAATTGAAAATTAAAATTCAAAAAATGAATTTTCGAAAAAAAATTAATTAAAATAGCTTGAAAATAGCAATTTTATACTTTTTTGACAATTAAAGTATTAATAAAATTTCTAACTTTACATCAGAATATAACCCAAATTATTATGAGAATTCTAAAATATTTATTTCTTCTACTATTATTAAGTATGGTAGCATTGACCATTTTTATTGCAACTCAAAAGGGCGATTTTAGTGTAAAAAGAAGCAAAATAATTAATTCGACTAAAGCGACAGTATATAATTATGTAAATGATTCTAAAAATTGGGAAGAGTGGAATTCTTTGGCGTTAGATGATGCTGGGATAAAAGTTACCTATTCTCAAAATACCATTGGAAAAGGAAGTTCTTATTCTTGGGAAGGAAAAAATGGTTATGGCGACTTTCAAACTTTATATACAAAAGAAAACGACAGTATCGTACAAAAAATGAATTTCAACGGCAACACTGCTGACGTTTTTTGGAGTTTCAAGGATACTCTGGGTGGCACTAAAGTAACTTGGATTACAAAAGGAAAAATGGATTTTACTTATAAAGTTCTTACTGTTTTAAATGGTGGCGCCAAAGGAATTATAGGAATGATGTTTGAAAAAAGTTTAGTGAATATTGACAAGAAGCTAGATTATGAAATAAACACCTATTCCGTTAAAGTAAATGGTTTGGTGAACATACCTGAAAGTTATTACTTGGCACAAACCTTTACTAGTGAAATTTCAAAGGTGGGCAAAAATTCAGGAATCGTATTTCCGAAAATTATCAATTTTTGCAAAAAAAATAATATTACCATAAGCGGTAACCCTTTCATTATTTATCATACTTATGACAGCATCAAACAACTAACCAAATTGTCGATTTGTATTCCTATCAAAGATTCTATCTTTTTTAGTGAAGGAAGTGACATTTCTTCAGTAAAAACGACGCCTTATCAAGCTGTAAAAACAACATTGACTGGTGATTATTCTCATAAGAACAAAGCTTTAATTAAAACAAATGAGTTTATTAATCTAAATTATCTTAGCCTAAATCCACTATTTTCACATCTTGAAATTTACAAAATAAGCAAAAACGAAAATAAAAGTCCTTCAAAATGGGTAACCGAAATTTATATTCCTGTAAAACCAAAAGTTGTTTACAAAAAACCTTTAGTTGAAGAATCTAAAAATGAAGTCATTGCACAACCAACAAAAATTGAAAAAGAAATTCCATCAGAGTTTTAAAAAATTTTCATTTTTGATTAAACCTATTGGATAAATTCCATTCTAAACTGATAAAATATAGCTTTGCAAGAAGAAAAGGAATTCATTCAAGAATTATTAAACCCAAAAACGCAAAATCAAGCGTTTGAAAGGCTCTTGAAAGAATATCAAAGCCCCCTTTATAATCATATTAGAAATATAGTTTTAAACCACGATGATACTGACGATGTTTTACAAAACACTTTTGTAAAAGTGTATCAGCATCTAAAAAATTTCAAAGGAGAAAGTAAACTTTTTTCGTGGATATATCGAATTGCGACCAATGAAGCTCTGACTTTTCTGAATCAAAAAGCGAAAAAAAATGGAGTTTCATCGGAAACATTGCAAAACAAAACTATCGATAATTTGAAAGCCGATGTTTATTTTGACGGAAATGAAATTCAAATAAAGTTGCAAAAAGCAATTGTATCATTACCCGAAAAACAGCAATTAGTTTTCAAAATGAAATATTTTGAAGAATTAAAATATGAAGAAATATCAGAAATTCTAGGAACTTCTGTGGGAGCTTTAAAAGCATCATATCATCACGCAGTAAAAAAAATAGAAGCCTTTGTAACAGCAAATTAAACTTTTTGACACAAATTAAGTCTAAAGAATATTATGAAAACATTTAAACTAGAAAACGAACCAAAAATTGAATCTGGGTTTAAAACCCCGGAAAATTATTTTGAGGATTTTTCAGTAAAAGTATTACAACAACTTCCCAAAGAAGAACCAAAAGTAATTTCGATATTTTCAAGAAGAAAAACCTGGATATATGCTGCGGCGTCAGTCATAGTTCTAGCATTATCAATTCCGGTTTACAATAATTATTACGATAGTTCAACAGAAATTGATACTTCATCTTTGGAAAACTATATTGCTTATCATACTTCTGTGTCCGATGCTGATTTAGTTAATCTTCTGGATGAAACAGACATTCAGGATATGAATGTTAACCTAAACATTGAAGATAAAAGCATAGAAGATGAGCTTTCGGCAAACAGAAATTTAGAACAATATTTATTAAATTAATACATTATGAAAACAAACAAACTACTAATTATTATATTTTTAATTTCAATTCATTCATTTGCACAAAATCGATTTGATGAAAAAAAAGAACAAATAAAGACTTTAAAAGTAGGCTTTATTACCAATGAGTTATCATTAACATCAGATGAAGCAGCTCGTTTTTGGCCTATTTACAATACTTTCGATGACAAACAATTCGAATTAAGGCATCAAAAAATGAAATCATTTATGCATAGAATGGATGGTGGTACTTTAGACAAAATGAGCGAAAAAGAAGCTTCTGATTTACTCAATCAAATGGAAAGTAATGAGGATGAATTGTACCTGAATAGAAAAAAATTTATTGCCAGCTTAAGAGGAATTATTTCGCCAATAAAAATAATAAAATTGAAAAAAGCCGAGGATGATTTTAATAGAAAGTTACTGCAACAATATCGAGACAAAGGTCCAAGGAAATAGTTTTAAAAAAATTTAAAATATTCATAAACCCCAAAAATAACTTTATGTTTTTTGGGGTTTTTATTTAATAATTAATTTATTTTATCATTGTTTTAAAGATATAACTAACTGTTTTGTAAATATTTAATACTGTAAATTAAATAATAATGGTTTTGCAAATTATTTATTGGCACAGTAATTGAATATTCCTCAACAATTAATTTTAATATCAATTATTATGAAAACTCAACTACTCATTTTGATCCTATTGACTTCTGTTTTCGCTACGCAAATTAATGCACAAGATAGAACTACAATAAATGCAAAGAATTCCGAAATCAGTGATAATCTTGATTTGAGAGCTGTTGCTTCAATTTTTGGAGATTCAAAAAATCTTCAAGATTTTGAAAGAAGATTAAATGACCCTACACTTCAAATTTCGAATCTTGATTTGAATAATGACGACGAAGTTGACTATTTACGTGTTATCGAATCTGTTGAAAATAGAACTCACGTTATCATCATTCAATCTGTTCTAGATAGAGATTTATATCAAGATGTTGCTACAATTGAAGTAGAAAAAGACAATTATAATAATGTTCACGTACAAGTTGTTGGTGATGTTTATATGTATGGACATAATTACATTTATGAGCCTGTATATTATAGTACTCCTTTAATTTATGCCTCATTCTGGGTTTCAAACTATCGTCCGTATTACTCTACTTGGGACTGGAATTACTATCCTAGTTATTACTATTCTTGGAATCCATTCCCTGTTTTTAGATACAGATACAATATGAATCATTGCTTAAATTCCTATAATCAATATAATTACGTAAACTATAGAAGAAGTAGTATAGCGGTTACTATATATAATTCAAGACGAACTAATGGATATGAAAGACAACATCCTGATTATTCATTTTCTAGAAGAAATTCAGAGGTAAATAATCGTTATGAATTAGATAAAAGAAGAAACACAAGAAATGTTGGGTATTCTCAAAACAGAACCGAATCTCCAAGAGTAAATGCTCCACAAAGAACAGAAAATCAAAGAGTTTATTCTCAAAATAGAACCGAATCTCCAAGAGTAAATGCTCCACAGAGAACTGAAAATCAAAGAGATTATTCTCAAAACAGAACCGAATCTCCAAGAGTAAATGCTCCACAGAGAACTGAAAATCAAAGAGATTATTCTCAAAATAGAATTGAATCTCCAAGAGTAAATGCTCCACAGAGAACTGAAAATCAAAGAGATTATTCTCAAAACAGAACCGAATCTCCAAGAGTAAATGCTCCACAAAGAACTGAAAATCAAAGAGATTACTCTCAAAACAGAACCGAATCTCCAAGAGTAAATACTCCACAGAGAACTGAAAATCAAAGAGATTATTCTCAAAACAGAACCGAATCTCCAAGAGTAAATACTCCACAAAGAACGGAATCTAGAAGTGACAATTCTCAGTCTAGAAACACTAATTCAGGAAGTAATTCTACTTCTTCTTCAAGAAATAGTAATAGAAGATTATAAAATTATATTTGTCATTATACAAAACACGACTCACTTAGTCGTGTTTTTTTATTTATTATATATTTAAAAACCAATGATATTTATAAAATGAGTAAATTTGTCAAGTTTTTTTATATAAATATACATGAGCATTTCGCATAAAGACTTACATAGTAAGCTAACATTAGGAGGGTTATTAGTTTCATTGGGGATAATTTATGGCGACATTGGAACCTCTCCATTATATGTAATGAAAGCCATAATTGGTGATTATGTAATAAATGCAGATATGGTCTTGGGAGGAATCTCTTGTGTTTTTTGGACCCTAACGCTACAAACCACCATCAAATATGTTATCATAACTCTGAGTGCTGATAATCATGGAGAAGGAGGAATATTTGCTCTATATGCTTTAGTCAAGAAAACAAAAATAAAATGGTTAATAGTCCCCGCTATAATTGGGGGAAGTGCCTTGCTTGCTGATGGTATTATTACGCCTCCCATTTCTGTATCCTCTGCTGTCGAAGGAATTAGAACTTTTTATCCAGAAATAAATACTATCCCCATTGTTATTGGAATTTTAGTCGCACTATTTACAATCCAACAATTTGGTTCTAAATTAGTAGGCCGTTTTTTCGCCCCATTAATGCTACTATGGTTTGGAATGCTTGGTGTTTTAGGACTAATTCAAGTTATTAAACACGTTGAAGTTCTAAAAGCTCTTAATCCCTATTATGCTTATCATTTATTGTCTATTCATCCTGAAGGTTTTTATGTACTTGGCTTTGTTTTTTTATGTACAACTGGAGCTGAAGCCTTATATTCAGATATGGGACATTGCGGACGAAAAAATATCAGAATCAGTTGGATTTTTGTAAAAACGACTTTGGTTTTAAACTACTTCGGACAAGGAGCTTATCTAATTCATCACCAAGGAGAAACTTTGCTAAGTTTAGGTGGAAAAAATGGAAATCCATTTTATCTAATTATGGCCGACTGGTTCCAACCAATAGGAATCGTAGTTGCAACACTTGCTGCCGTAATTGCATCGCAAGCCCTTATTAGCGGTTCGTTTACCTTGATAAATGAAGCAATGCGTTTGAATTTATGGCCAAAAGTAAAAATAAAATACCCAACGGAATTAAAAGGTCAATTGTATATTCCTTCCATAAACTGGCTATTATTGCTAGGATGTATTGGAGTTGTGTTGCACTTTGAGGAATCAAGTAATATGGAACATGCCTATGGATTAGCTATTATATTATGTATGATAATGACCACTGTTTTACTCAACTTTTATTTAATTATGAAAAGAGTAAAACTGTATTTCATAATGCCTTTAATTGCTATTTATCTAGCGATTGAGTTTAGCTTTTTGGTAGCCAATGTTACTAAATTTGCTGAAGGCGGTTATGTAACCTTGTTCATTGCATTAGTGCTTGTCTCGATTATGACAATATGGTTTTTAGCTAAGAAAATTAACAAGAGCTATACTAAAATCGTAAAAATAGAAGATTACAAAAAAGTACTCGCAGCATTAAGTGCTGACTTATCCATCCCGAAATATGCAACCCATTTAGTTTATATGACAAATGCTGGTCGAACTGATGAAATTGAGGAAAAAGTAATGTATTCGATCTTGAGAAATAGACCAAAAAGGGCTGATATTTATTGGTTCGTACACGTAAATATTTTATCAGTACCTTACAAAACTGAATATAAAGTAACCAAAATTTTAGAAGACGATTTGTACCGTGTTGATTTCAATCTAGGTTTTAGAGAGCCTACAAAAATTAACCTGATGTTCCGGGAAGTTATTAAAGATATGGTAAAAAATGGTGAAGTTGACGTTACCAGTAGATATGAATCTTTAAATAAAAACAATATTATTGGAGACTTCAAATTTGTACTATCCGAAAAATTCCTATCGAATGAAAGCGACATTTTATGGCACGAAAAATTAATAATGAATTCCTATTTCTTCATTAAAAAATTAAGTCTTTCTGAAGAAAGTGCCTTTGGATTGGACAGCAGTTCTGTAAAAATTGAAAAATTTCCAATGGTGTTACATCCAGCAGAAAATTTAGGTCTGACCAGAATTTCTTAAATCGTTTGATGAAAAACTTAAAAAAACACTGTAATCAAAACAGTGTTTTTTTTTGCTAAAAATTTAAAATAAACTTTCAATCATTTAATAGTACCTTTGCACCTCAATTATTTAAAATGAGATTACACAGAAATTTAGTTTACACTACAATAGATTCATTGAATGCCATTTTCAATGAAGGAGAATATGCTGATAAAATTGTAGCAAGAGCCTTAAAAAAAGACAAACGTTGGGGAAGTTCTGATAGAAAATTTGTTGCCGAAACCATCTACGAAATTGTTCGTTGGAAAAGATTATATGCAGAAATTGCCGAAGTAAAAGAACCGTTTGACAGAGATAATCTTTGGAGAATGTTCTCTGTTTGGGCAGTTTTAAGAGGTTACCCAATTCCTGACTGGCGTCAGCTTGAAGGAACTCCTGAAAGAAAAATAAAAGGACGTTTTGATGAACTTTCAAAAACGAGAGCCTTAAAAGAATCCATTCCCGATTGGATGGATGAATTAGGTGTCAAAGAATTAGGTGAGAAAATTTGGTCTAAAGAAATAGCTGCACAAAACCAACCTGCCAAAGTTATTCTTAGAGTTAACACCTTAAAAACCACTAAAGAACAATTAAGAGCCATCTTGATGGACTTGAATATTGAAACTGAATTTTTAAAGGATCAACCAGATGCATTGGTTTTGAAAGAAAGAGCCAATGTTTTTATGACAGATGCTTTCAAACAAGGTTTTTTCGAAGTTCAAGATGCTAATTCGCAACTCGTGGCTGCTTTTCTTGATGTAAAACCTGGAATGAGAGTCGTTGATACTTGTGCTGGAGCAGGAGGAAAAACATTGCATATTGCTGCTTTGATGGAAAACAAAGGACAGTTAATTGCTATGGATTTGTATGAAAGCAAATTGAAACAATTAAAATTAAGAGCCAAGAGAGACGGTGCTTTCAATATAGAATATCGCATCATCGACACGACAAAAGTTATCAAAAAACTACACGAAAAAGCCGATAGAGTATTGATTGACGCACCTTGTAGCGGTTTGGGAGTTCTCAAAAGAAACCCTGATGCCAAGTGGAAATTAAAACCGGAATTCATTGACAACATTCGAAAAGTTCAATCTGAAGTTTTGGAAAATTATTCCAAAATTGTAAAACCTGGCGGAAAATTAGTCTATGCTACTTGTTCTATTTTACCTTCTGAAAACCAAGAACAGGTTCAAAAATTCCTTTCAACAGACATTGGAAAACAATTTAATTTTATAAAAGATCAAAAAATATTAGCATCAGAATCTGGTTTTGATGGATTTTATATGGCATTATTAGAAAGAAAAAACGAAACGATTTAAAATTATGAAGAAAATTTATACGCTATTTACGTTATTCCTATTTGCTGCTTTAAGTTTTGCGCAAGCACCTGCTGGATATTATGATAACGCAACTGGAACAGGTTATACCTTGAAGACACAATTGTATACTATTATTGCACCTCACACAGAACTGACTTATACACCGGGATTATGGAATTTATATTATACTTCTGATGTAAGAGCGGATGGCAAAGTTTGGGATATATATTCTAACTGTAATTTTGTTTTTGGTTCTGTGGCAAGTGGAGGAAATCAAGATAATGGAACTTTAGGTAATAATGAATGTGAGAGATACAATAGAGAACATACTTTTCCAAAAAGTTGGTTTGGAGGTACAGTATCTCCAATGTACACTGATGCTTTCCACGTTATGCCAACAGATAAAAAAGATAACAGTATGAGAGGAAATCTTGCTTATGGAAAAGTGGGGACTGCCTCTTTTACAACCTCAAATGGAACAAAAATTGGGAATTGTGTTGCTCCTAACTATCCTTATTCTTATGACGTTATTGAACCAGCTGATGAGTATAAAGGAGATATTGCAAGAAACTATTTTTATATGGCAACCTGCTACCAAAACGTGATAAGTAGTTGGCAAACAAATCAGGCGAATGGAGATACTGTTCTCGACGGAACAAATGATAAGGTTTTTGAACAATGGTATCTTGACTTAATGTATTCTTGGCATATTGCTGATCCAGTAAGTCCAAAAGAAACTAACAGAAACAACGCTGTCTATGCAGTTCAAGGAAACAGAAATCCATTTATTGACCATCCTGAATGGGTTTTTCAAATTTGGGGATCTGCTTTAAACACTTCAACTTTCGATAAATTTGCTAACATTTCAATATATCCTAACCCAACAAACAGTCACAAGATAAAAATACAAACTGACATTGTCTTGGATGAAATTGATTTAATTAATATCGATGGTCAGTTGATGCAGGTTATCAAAAAACCTCGTTTAGAAAACCAAACCTATACTTTGGATAATTTACCACAAGGGTTTTACTTATTGAAAATAACCTCTGAAAATCAATCAACAACTAAGTCAATAATTGTAAATTAATTTCCGTTTGAAATTACACAAAAAACACCAGCAAATACTGGTGTTTTTTTGTATAATTTTTTCGTCTCTTTTATTCAGGAACTTGTTGGCTCAAACAATGCAAAGTTCCAAAACCCCAAATCAAATCGATAGCATTAATTCCGATGATTTCTCTATCGGGGAAACAATCGGCAATGATGTTTAAGGCAATTCTGTCGTTGGCATCGTTGAATGTTGGAACCAGAACACAGTTGTTCAAAATCAGGAAATTAGCATAACTTGCTGGCAATCGCAATCCGTCAAAATCGATGCGTTTTGGCATTGGCAATTCCACTATTTTAGGAGATTTTCCGTTTTCCAATTTGGCATTTTGCAAACGTTTTAAGTTGCCTTGCAAAGGCTTGTAATTATTGTCGTTCGGGTCTTTTTCTACAATGGTAATGATGGTATCTTCGTTTACAAATCGACATAAATCATCGATATGGCCGTGAGTATCGTCGCCTTCAACTCCGTCACCCAACCAAATCACGTTGGTAATTCCTAAATATTCCTTGAAAACCGATTCGTAATCGGCTTTGGTAAAACCTGGATTTCGAACCTGAATATCAGGATGCATCAAGCATTCTTCCGAGGTTAGCAGCGTTCCTTTTCCGTTGACATCAATTGCTCCGCCTTCAACAATTACTGGTTTTCCGTTATAGACAACTTGTGTCACGGGAAGCTTTAGAAATTCGCCCACTTTAACAGGAACGTGCTTGTCTAAATTGATGTTTTTGTATTTTGCCCAACCGTTAAAATTGAAATTCAAAGCCTCTCTTTTCATTCCGTTTTGAACAATAATTGGCCCAGAATCTCGCATCCAACTTCTATTGGTTTTATGAATGATGAAAGAAACATTGGTTAGTTGCACAGTTGCTGTTTCAAGCTTTTCCGTAACTTTAGCTTTTAGTTTTTCATCGGCAACTACTAAAAACACTTGCTCGAAAGTAGCCACTTTTTTGATAAACTCTACAAAAGCCCATTGAATAGCTTCATATTTTCCTGGCCAATCGTTGCCATTATGCGGAAAACATAATAAAATTCCTGATTGTTTTTCCCATTCGGCAGGGAAACGTCTGTTTGTAGTTGTCATAAAATGAAGCTAAAATTTAATGACTGCAAATATAAGCATTCATAAGGATTATAAAAATGGAGGGATTGATAAATGTGGGTGTTGTTTTTAGGGAGATTTAATAGTTTTTTAGTTCAGTTTAGTGATGAATAATTTTGAAAGAAAAATCTTTTTAATATATGATTTTTTTGTGAGGGGAATTTTATATATTTGAAGACCTATTATTTCTAATTCAATAAATAGATTCTTTTTTAAAGAATCACTTTTGTACTACACAATTAAACAAATTATATGAAAAAAGTTATTCTATTATTTTTTACTCTTTTATCCTTTTCGATAAACGCACAAAACCGTTATGAACTTCTTGATAAAGGAAATGGAAAATTGTTTCTTTGGGATTTCATTTCAAAAATGGCAGAAAGTGGTTCAATCACAAATCAGCCTATAGTTGTTCTTGATGGCAAACCATATCGTTATCAAGATTTAGAAAATCAAAAATTGCCTTTGTCAAAGTTAGCTATTGAAAAGATTGAATTATTGAAAAAACCTGTAGGGATTTCTATTTATGGTAGTTATGGAGAAGCAGGAGTGTTGGTAATAACAACTACAAAATCAAAAATATTTTTGTTAGACAATGAAGATGATTCTATGTATTATTTGGTTGATAAAATTAAAACTGCTTTTCAAAGTGAGCAAATTGAAAATACACCCTTAATAGCAATAGATGGTGTTCCTTTTGAATATGATAAAACCCTAAATACAATAGTTTTACCATTAAAGAAGGAGGGAATAACGGATGTTACTATTTTGAACAAAAATAGTAGCCCTGTAATTTATGGAAAAGATGAAATTTATGGAGCAATTATAATATCTACCTCAAAACAATAAGTTACAGGTAAGAAAAGTTAATCCCAACCAAGTAAAAAAGGACTAAAACACCATTGTTTCAGTCCTTTTTTTATGGTATTTTCTCAAAGAATCATAAGTATTTATAGGGTAAATTTGCTAAAAACCTGAACTCATTTATCTCTTTATCCCATAGGAATAATAAGGCACGCAGATGATACAGATTAGACAGATTTTTGCTGATAATACTATAAAAATTCGTTTTTATCTGTTTAAATCTGGGGCATCCGTGTGCCATTTTCAAAATTGGTGCAAGTAACATTTTAAAACTATATGTTTAATATATTTTCGATTGTAAGTATATACAATATGTATTTTACCATCAGCGGACTGAATTATTGCTGGATAACTAAACTCGCCTTCGTTTTGATTTTCAAGATCCAAAAGTTTTTGCCAATGTATTCCATCATTTGAATGTTCAATATCAAGAACATTACGACCATAAAACCAGTCTTTGCCTTGAGGCAAGGGATTATTGACCAACAAAAAAGAATTCTTTGACAAGGTCAAGGCATCAATTCCAGAGTTTGAGTTTACAACATCTAAGCTATCTGTATTGCTCCAACTCATTCCTTTATCGTTTGACCAGCTATTAATAATTTTATTGTGCTTGCTTCTAAATAGAACTTGAACTTTATTTTTTGAATGCACAAGAAAAGTAGGTTGAATAATTTCGAATTCGTTTTTGTTTTCAATAGCTGTTTTTTTCCAAGTTGCAGTGGCTTCATTATAAATTTCTAAATGAGCTCGCCATTGATTAGTATTGACACTTTCGGTACTACTGCCACACAAAATTTGTCCTGATATAATTTCAATAGGTTTATTCTTAATTGGTCCCAAGAAATCTTTTGGCAAGTATATTGGATCACTCCATTTGTCTCCATTATTTTTGGAAACTATCATGGCACCAAACCATTCACGAGGATTTTTTCCAACCTTATAAAACAAGTATAAATTTTGACTTTTGCTCTTAAACAATACTGGATTCCAACAAGGCAAAGTATCCGATTGAGTAACGAGAGGTTTAATAAGATTGATCGGGGATGACCATTTTTTTCCATCAAAAGTTGCTGAATAAATGCCCACATCTTTAGCACCTTCATGGGAACCACCAAACCAAGCTGCCATAAGATGATTAGGTTTATATTCTACAATTGTAGCCGCATGGCTATTGTTTGTCAATGGATGCTGAACTATATATTCTTTGGAAATGACTGTGGCTTTTAATTTCTTTGGTATTGAAGCACAGGAAAAAAAAATCAAGATTAAAATACTAACAAAATAACTAGGTTTTAGGCACATCATCACGATTTTAGGTTCTATCACGAATTGAGTGGGTATTTTTTTGCCACAGATTCTCACAAATTTTGGAAAGAATATTAAAAAAATCTATCCGTGGCTTTTTTTATATTTTTTTACCACAAATTACACGGATTTACACGAATCCAACTTTTTTAAATAATTAGAAAACAATTCGTGGTGGATTAGGTTTTAAATTAATAAGCTTATGATTTATTTAGTAGACTAAAAGTCTGCAAAGTTTTAAGAGTAAAAAATAATTCAACCGCAGATTCGCAGATTAAAAACCAAATCCGTATAAATAATCTGCGAATTTACGGTAAAAATTTTTAGAACCTGAAAGGAAAATGCACTAAAGTTCATAGTTCTAACTACGGCTGTGACCAATAAATTTTAAATTATACTTTTCAAAATAGATTTTATTTTGTCATAATCTGAATAAACAATAATACGCTCATCAAAAAACATTTCATTGTTCATTGGTATTTTAACCGATTCAATTACATATTTAATAGTAGAAGCAGAACAATGAATTTCTTCAAAACCATTTTTTTTAAATAGATGAGCATTTCCCACATTAATTCCACCACCAGGAAGTATAAGAAGCCTGTTATTTGCTTTTTTATTTAAGTCTTCAAGTAATTTAATACCTTCTTCGGCAGAATCACTTTTTCCTGAAGTTAAAATTCTGCCAACACCTATATTCATTAATTCGTCTAATGCTTCAAATGAATTTTCAATCCAATCAAATGCACGGTTAAAAGTAAAAGGCAGAGGTTTTGATAACTCAACTAATTCTTTAGTTCTTTCAATATCTAAAGTATTATCAGTATGTAATATTCCTGAAACTATGCCATGACATCCTAATTCTTTGCATAATTTAATATCTGCTTTCATACTATTAAATTCCTCGTCCGAGTAAGTAAAATTACCACTTCTAGGACGAATTAAAACATAAACAGGAATGGATAATGTTTCTAATACATTTTTAAGTAAACCATACGAAGGTGTGATTCCACCAATCGCTAATTCAGAACATAACTCTATACGATATGCTCCTGCATTTTGAGCATTTATAGCCGATTGATAAGAAGAAGCACAAATTTCTAGTAGCATCTTCGAATCATTTAAGGTTCAAATTATTTAATTGACCAACAAGTACACCTGAAATATTCCAATGATTTGTACTAGATCCTTCATTTGGACCTTGTTCTATCACTACCTCTATCACATGTTTTCCTTTTTGTAACTTGGATAACGGAATACTGTATGGAGGAGTTAATGTTCCCGGACACCAATTGGAACGACTCAAATCACTTGAAGATAAACCATCATAAAAATTTCCTGATGCAGGATTAGACAATCGATAGGTTGCACAATCTGTTCGCCAAGGAATAATTTTAAAAACTTCTTCACCATCAACAAATATTTTATTCATTCTTGGCACAAATTCATCTCCGTTATCCCAACCACCATGTCCTGTTGTGGTGTATAAAAGTTGCAAATTTTGTATATCCTCTTTAATTTCAAAATTTACTTTCAACGTATCATTCGCAAAAAGACCTCCATAATTTTGTTCTGACATTTCCATAGTATTAACTGTTGAAAATAAAGGAGCTATATATTTCTTTCTATCTACTTCTCCTTCCTTTTTGTCCATTGAGGGATAAGCATCTAGCTCAAGACTTACTATATGACCACCAGCATCATAATTACCAATAAAAATACCTATCCAAACTTCATCCTCATCAGTAGGAATTAGAGAACTAACTTCTTCTTTATAAATTACTTCTTTTGCCCAATTATAATTATTTATTTTCCGTTTATTGTTAAAATAATTAACCCCAAATGGTGTAAAAAAACTTAGTATTTCTATTGCGGGAGAATATCCCTCTTCTTTAATAATGCCTTGGTATTTATTCTCTTTATTATCAATATAAATGGGTAATCTATCCAATCCATATAAATAAGCGTCCAATAACGTTGTAATATCATCCTTTTTCTTTGTTGGAGCAATAAATACAGAACCAGTTCTATCATAGGCATCCCCATTAGACTTACAGGTTAGTTTTGCAAAAATGGCTTGACTATTTTTTAGTTCAGGAGTGATTTTTATCTTTTTCAATACAACACTCCCATTCGAAAAATGATACACCTTGTCAGTAACAAGTTCATTTTCTTTTGGAATTGTTCGATTAGGGTCGAAGTTGATAATTTCATTATCAAAAATAGCTAGCTTTTTATATCTAGAATTAATGATAATTTCTTCAAATTCTGATTTATCTACTACTATTGCACCATCATTATAATTAACAAATGGCTGGTAATTTTTAACTTTAGTAATAGCATTAGCAACTAATGTTTGATTTCCGTTATATACCATTTTAAGAACAAGTGCATTTTTATTGGGTAGATAATTACTATTAGGAGTTCCTTTTGCAATTGCCTTTTCTGTATACCAAATATCTATTCTGTTTGAAAAATAAGAGAAAGAAACATGCTCACAATTATATCCAAGAATCACACGAGTATCATCTTCCTTTTTAGAACTAGGTAGGCTATCAAATGGGATAATTTTTTTAAAAATTTTATCTTCAAATGCAATTGTACTAATATTTACATTATTTTTTAAATCAATGTATTGTTGCATTTTATCTGAATTTTTAGTCAAAAACACAATCTGGTTTTGAAAAAATATTTCTGTACTTCTATTTATTTTTTTTTCGTTTTCATATTGATCATAGCTGACTTTATAAACATCAAATTTATTTTGAGCTATTAAAACAAATGGAAACAACAGTACTATTAATTTATAAAATCGGATCATTTATACTGTATTAATTTATAATTTTTTTCCATTTTACTGATAGAAAAAACAGTTATTAAAATAAATAGAGGTAAGTATTTAATCTTACCTCTATCTAATATTAAAAAAATAATTTTATATTAATTATCCCAAAAAAGTTTAGTTGTTAAGTTATCTGAAGCTTTTACAGCTTGATAATTAGCTGTGTTGCTACTAACCTCACTATTAGGATAAAACCATCTATTAGGAGGCAGGGTTTGGGTATTTGCTGAATCCACTTTAAATGATAAACCTGGCATATTCAATCTTCTTATTTCCGCCCAACTTTCATTCAATTGAACTACACTAAAATGAATCCATTTTTGAGTGGCAATCAATGCTAGTTTTTCAGCTTTAGTAGTAGCATTACTCCATTTTACAGCAGGCATATCAATATATGCTGTAATTTCAACTGGGTCTAAAGGAGCTAAAGCTGGAGCTGTACCTGCATCAGCAGATAAACTATGTATTTGATAGTAATAATTAATAGATTGTGTTATAGCTGCTTCATAGCTTGCTTTAGCCATAGCATCATTGGAAGCATTTAAATAGGCCTCAGCTTTAAGTAAATCTACTTCGGCAGCATTGATTAAAATACCTGGAAAATATTGATTACGGCTAAACGTAGATGTGTTATATATTGATACTGTACCTGCATTTACCAGTGTAGTTTGAGCATTAGACAATCCTAAAGGATCTAAACCTAAGTAAGTATTTGGAGCAGCATTTAATCCTGGCTCAAACATAACGCGAAGTCTAGGATCTGAATTAGATACTAAATTATCAATCATAGCTTTTCCAGCTAAATTTCCATTATCATCTTCTAAACCACTACGAAATCCTTTTGAGTTAATATTTGAAGATAAATCATAAACATTTATTTGGATATTTTGTGAATTATCAGCAATTACTGGATAAGTAGCTGGATTTGCCAAAATAGCTGTTATTTCTGATTGTGCTCTTGATTGAAAATCTGCTGAACCAGAAACCCTAGTCAATAATCGCAAACGCAATGAATTACAATAGATCTTCCATTTATTTACATCTCCATTATTTACAAAATCTTGTTTTTTAAATACTGTCAAAACACCAGAAGAAACATTAATTGAATTTAATTCTTCTGAAATTGCTTTTAAATCATCAAGCATTTTGGTGTAGATTTCTTTAGCTGAATCATATTTAGCTAATGATGCAGAATAATTTCCACCGTTTTGATTCAACTTTCCTGCTTCTAAAAATGGAATATCTCCATGCAAATCAACTACTTTTTGTAAATGATCATACAAGTAAATTGTCCCTGCATCCATAAATACCTTATAATTAGCTTGTTCAGCAGGAGTTAAAGTAGCATTAATTTTCTCCATTTCTCTATACTGTGCTAAAAATGAATAGAAATTAGTCCAACGATCACTAATAGCCGCAGCACCTGGTGAGTATTGATTATCTGCATTTACCCAACCAACTGCTTGTGTGTAGTGGTTTAATGTTGATCTCAATACTACATAATAATTCCAATAGGCTGGAAGTACATATTCTCTATTGGTATATAATAGTCCAGCAAATTGCTTATCTAAAGTTGTTGTTGAAATTTTAGAAGGATCACTATAATTCTCACTAAAATCATCCTTAGTACATGCATCAAACGACATGGCTGAAATCAAAACAGCAAGGATTAACGATAATTTTTTCATATAATATATTTTTTAAATTCTTATTACGTCCTGTTTTTATAAACTTGCTCTCAACATTAAACCATAAGTTCTAGAAGAAGGGTTTGTTCCTGTATTATTTACGTTTTGGAACCATCTTGAACCTGCTGTTGTTTGTTCTGCATCCATATCTTTAATTGTTCGATAAACATAAAATAAATTTCTACCAAAAACGGAAAGATTAAATTTAGTAAATCCAATTTTCTTAAGAATGCTTTTTGGGAAACTATAATCCAAAGACAATTCTCTCAATTTCACATAACTATTCTCTTTGATATACAATTCATAACGAGTATTAGGACTATATTGTGGTCCACCCCAGTTGTACACTGTCCAGTAATAATCTGCTTGTGAAACGACATGGTCGTTTGGCGCACCATCAACTTGCACTCCTGGAAGTAACATACCATCATGATACACTTTTTCTCCACCAGGTCCAGCTGTTGCACCAGTAGCCAGTTGAACATTATGATCACCATTATTATAATAAGTAAGACCTCCATGTTCTGTATCCATATTATTTAAACTTTCTTCTGTTAGACCACGACTCGTCATCCAGTTGATGCCTGTTGGCATAACAACTCCACCATATCTATAATCAACATTTACATTCAATGAAACATTTTTATAGGTAAATGTATTTAGGAAACCACCAATAAATTTTGGCATTACGTTACCAAATTTCTCCATTTTGTCTGCATCAACTTTATACATACCATTTGGATCTACAATTTTATTACCATTAGCATCAGTAGCTACAGGATGCGCATAAAGATCTCCCATAGCTCCCCCTACTACTGATTTTAACACAGCAGCATTTCCATCATAATCTTGATGTATTATCTCGCTTAAACCGTTGGCTAATTTTTCAATCTTATTTCTATTTCTAGAAATATTTAATGTAGTATTCCATTCAAAATCAGTTGTTTTAATTGGTGTAGCATTAATACCTATCTCAATACCTGTATTTCTTAAAGTACCTACATTTGTTAAAATAGAGCTAGCTCCTGTAGAAATAGGTAAAGTCAAAGGCAATATTTGATCAACAACTTTAGCATTATAATAAGAAATGTCAAATCCTAATCTACTATTAAACATTTTTGTTTCTATACCAAACTCATATTCATGCTTTTTTTCTGGTTTAATTCCATCATTTCCAAAACTATCAGTAGGCAATGTTGTATAGACAGGTTGAGAAGCTCCTTGCGACCCCAAACTCTGTTGAGTATAGGCAATATTTGCTGCATAAATTTCTGGATAATTACCTACTATACCCCAAGAACTTCTAAACTTACCATAATTAATAAATGCTGGCAATTCAAAAGCATCTGAAAAAACAAAACTACTATTTACAGAAGGGTAAGTAAATGAATTTTGATTTGGATTCATTGTAGAAGTTCTATCTCTTCTAATTGTTCCTTCTAGAAATAAATAATTTTTATAATCAAAATTTACTGTTCCTAAAAAAGCATCTTTGGTTACAGCCCAATTAGAATTAGAAGCATTTGCTTTATCAACTGATGCGTTAATATCAAACCAATTTTCAGCACTTAGACCATTATTTGTGCTTATATTTGACTGTGATGAAGTTTCTTTAGACCCATTATAACCACCCATTACTGTAAAATTTAAATCTTCAGTAATTGGCCTAGTATAAGTTAACAATAAATCACCATACAATATATTAGCATTGTATTTTTCTACTCCAAATCCTCCTGAATTTCCAAATGCTAATGGTTTTTCGGTTGTATTTCTAAATTCCGCAGTTCTAGCCGTAAAGTCGGTAGAAACCCTACCTCTTAATTTCAATCCTTTAGCTACGTCCCAAGTGCTAGTTACTACACCAATAACCCTATCACTTGACTCTTTATAGTTATTTTCTTTAACTCTCCAAACATAATCCATAATATCACCTCTCATCCCATTATAAACAATGTTCTCGTCTGGTGTTAAACTTTGACCTGTACCTGTAACATAACGATATCCTAAACTGGTTTTGTAATTATTCAAATACCAATCACCATTATCAAATCGCCCCATCATACCAGAAAAATTATTAATCATTCTGTCAATAGAATAGGGTCTATTATTTACAGTTTGATTGATATAGTTAATCGTAACATCAGTAGTTATGTTTTTAGCAGTACTAAATGAGGTATTCAAGTTTATAACATTTTTCTTACTGTCAGAACCTAAACTTTGTCCTTCATTATCTTGATGTGTAAAAGCAAAACGAGTGTTCGATTTTTCAGTCACATTAGCAATTGATATATGCTCACTTGTATTATGTGCAGTTTGAAATAAGTTTTTGTAATTATCTTTCTGCGCAGAATAAGGTCTTACAACCCCATCCCATGACATAATTGGTTGTCCATCAAATTTAGGTCCAAAATTAATTGAATACTGCAACAAACCTCTCATATCATCAACTCCATCTCCATTTGTATCATAATGAATGAATCCATTTTCATCTTGACCTCCATCTGAAACATTAAGTGGCGCCCCTGCACCTCTTACATTTTGATATCTTGGCAAATACGCTACCTCATCAATACTAGTAGTCATTGAGACATCAACACTCATCCCTGAACCTTTTCCTTTTTTAGTAGTAACTAACACCACACCATTAACAGCTTCAGAACCGTACAACGCAGCAGCAGATGCACCTTTTAAGATAGAAATACTTTCGATATCTTCAGGATTTATATCTATAAGTCCATTTCCTCTTAAACGTTGATCATTCCAGTAATCATTATTTTTTACTTCTCCATCTCTGATAGGCACACCATCCATAATAATCAATGGCTGGCTTTTACCTGTAATAGAGTTTACCCCTCTGATTGTAATATTTACCGCACTGGTTGCCCCCCCTGCTGTAGAAGCAATTTGAACCCCAGTCGCTTTACCATATAAAGCAGATGCAAAATTAGTTGGAGCTGTTTTAACAATATCTCCAGATTTAATTGTTGAAGTAGAATATCCTAAGGATTTCTGTTGTCTTTTGATTCCCAAAGACGTTACAACTACTTCCCCTAATTGTTGTGAATCTTCAGATAAAGATACATTTAATGTAGTCTTATCTCCAACAGCAACTTCTTTTGTCGTTGATCCTAAAAAGGAAAATACCAAAATTGTTGATCTACTTGGAACATTAATACTATACTGTCCATCAAGGTCTGATGACACACCACTTGTTGTTCCCTTAACAAAGATGTTTACCCCTGGAATTGGCATACCACTTTTGGCATCTGTTACTACTCCTTTTACTGTTGTCTGAGCTTGAATGCTTTGAAATGCAAACAAGCAAAATACAAACAGTACTTTTAGTGCCTTTTTAATCATAAAATTTAATTTTTGAGTTAATACAAGTTTTTAAGTTAATCTTAGGTTAAAAGTAGGATACTATTTTGTTAACCATATCATAATTTCGACCAATAACAATTTTAAAAAGACATATAACCAAAACTACTATTATAATTCTTAAAAACAATTTTAAAGAAAATAAAACAATATTTAGCTATATTAATTTCTAAATTATCATAATTTTAAAATCATCATTGAGTTTTTCAAAAAAAAGAGGCTCTTACAACTATAATGATACGTTTTTCTGCTAAAAAATTATTACCCTGAATCAAACCACCTCGTGGCTGAGCCCAAAAGGTATTGGTAAAATTAAACCCAAATTTACACAGACAAAAAATCTATGACAAAAAAAAAGAAAACGAAGCAAAATCTTCGAAGAATTAAATAAAAAAGAGCTACTTCTAAAAGTAGCTCTAATCCTTTTTATTTAAATCCTTAAACAATCTAATTCACAACCTTGAAATTCACTTTTTGCAAATCCACCGAATTTCCGCCAACCATTACTTCAAAATCACCTGGTTCTACTACTCTTTTCATTTCGCGGTTCCATAATGCTAATTCATCTGGAGTCAATGTAAATTCTAGGTGTTGTGTTTCCCCTTTTTTAATAAAAACACGTTTGAAACCTTTTAATGTTTTCAATGGTGTGGTTACTGAACTATACACATCGTTAATGTACAATTGCACTACTTCGTCTCCATCCAAATTTCCTGTATTCTTAACATCAACACTTACTTTTATTTCGCCATCGACTTTTATTTGATTGGTATTTAAAGCTAAATTCGAATATTCGAAAGTCGTATAACTCAATCCATAACCAAAAGTATATAAAGGATTTTCACTCTCACTTACATAGCGATGGATAGCTGATGGTTTTTGGTTATAATATATAGGTAATTGCCCTACCGATTTTGGAAAAGTAATCGGTAATCTTCCTCCTGGATTGTAATCACCAAATAAAACATCGGCAACTGCTTTTCCTCCAGCTTCACCTGGAAACCATCCTTCAACAATAGCAGGAATATTTTCATTGATCCAATTTATAGAAAGCGGACGACCATTTAACAACACACAAACTACTGGAGTTCCTGTTTGTTGAATTGCTTCAATCAATTCTTGTTGCATTCCGTGCAAGTCTAAAGTAGCAACATCTCTGTTTTCTTCAACTAATTCATTCGATTCTCCTAAAACTACCACAGCCACATCGGCTTTTTTAGCAATATCAATTGCGGGTTGAAAGTTTACTTTTTCTAAATTCCAACGCAAATGCGCTCTGGCTCCCCAGCCTCCTTCCCACATTTCGATGCGGACTTTGTATTTTTTACCTGCTTCAATATTTTTGGGAGTCGTAACAATACTCGTTGCTCCTTTGGTCCAGTTGTCAATAACCAACTGATCGTCCACCCACATTCTGATTCCGTCATCGGAACTTAAACCCAACCAACCATCAAATGATTTTTCTGACTGAATATAACCCGTCCAACGAATAGAAAAATCATCATCGTTAACTCCAACACCTGGTGACCAAGGCCAGTCAAATTCCAACTGACTGTCAATTCGTGTCAATGCTGGCGTACCTTCAAGCTTTCTATTATTGAAATATTCTCCTTTCAATCCGTGTTGAGAACCATCAGGTGTCCATAAAAATTTGGATGGAATTATTTGACCTTTTACAATTAATGGAACACCTTCTTCATAAAGTACATTGGCTTTATCGCCAACTACTTGCTGAATTCCTTCCAAAACAGTAGTTCCCACTTTATTTTTCACCGCATAACCACCCAATCTTGACTCATTAGCATTAGGGCCAATAACTGCAATCGTTTTGATATTCTTGCTAAGTGGTAAAAGATTATTTTGGTTTTTCAACAATACAATCGATTTATGCCCTGTTTCTAAAGCCACTGCTTGGTTTTCTTCAGAATGAAAACGCAACTTAATCAAACTTTTATCAGTATATGGATTTTCAAAAAGTCCTAATAAAAACTTCAATCGCAACACACCACCAGCAGCTCGGTCTATATTTGCCATTGTTAATTTTTTTTCATTTACCAATTCAATTAAACTTTGTTGCCAAAAGGCATTGGAAAAATCATAAAACTGCATATCTACACCAGCTGCAACCGCCTGATGAATACTTTCTTTTGGAGAATCGGTAACATAATGCGTGGTTTGAAGGTATTTTATCGCTCCTAAATCGGATACTACAATTCCTTTAAATCCCCATTCTTTTCTCAACACATCGGTTAATAACCAATGATTCTCGGCACAAGGAATCCCATCTATCTCGGTATAAGCACACATAGTTCCTAGAGCACCCGCTTTTCGAAATGCTTTTTCGAAAGAAGGAAGATGGTCTTCGCGTGCCGAACGTTCTCCAACTAAAATGGGAGATGAATTCCCTCCAGCTTGTGGAATTCCGTGAACAGCAAAGTGTTTTGGTTCAGCAATGATGGAACGATCTGAGGTTAAATCGTCTCCTTGCATTCCTTTAATCATCGCCGAACCAATTTCGCTATTCAAATAGGCGTCTTCACCAAAAGTTTCTGCAACTCTTCCCCAACGCGGTTCGCGACCCAAATCTAAATTGGGTCCTAAACCAAAATGAACGCCGTGAGCTCTGGCTTCAGTACCAATAACTTGTCCCACTTTACCCATTAAATTCGTATCCCAAGTAGCTCCTAAACCAATATTCATTGGAAAAGCAGTACTTCCATCGTCTAAATAACCGTGAAGCATCTCACACATAATCAGTGCTGGGATTCCCCAACGGTTGCTTGTAATTACTTCTTTTTGAAGGTCATTAATCATTTTAGCCGAACGCGGATAAATATCGTGAATCGCACCAATTCCAAGATTTCCAATTTTAGCATCGGATTTTGTTTTCGAAAAATCTTCTTTTTCCTTAAAATATTCACCTTTGTACATATCCATTTGGCGTACTTTTTCTTCCAAAGTCATTCGGCTTAACAAGTCTTTTACTCTTTCTTCAACTCCAAGTTTTGGATCTTGATACGGATATTTTTTTTGCGCAAAGCCTTGACCTAAAAAGCTCAAAAACAATGCTAAAACAAGGGTTATCTTTTTCATTCTTTATGATTAACGTGTGTGTATTTTTTAATTCTGAATTATTTTTAAACTTTTCCCATTTACTAACTCGTTATGAGAAATAAAGAAACTAGTGTATGCTTTTCCATTCAATTGAATTGCTTTGATATGACCATCGGTATTCTTTTCTCTCTCAATTACAATACTTTTATTTTTATAATACGGAGCGTCTAAAGTAATCGTGATTTTATCAAACATCGGTGTGGTTATGGTATATAAAGGTTCCCCCGGAGCAATTGGGTAAATGCCCATCATCGAATACACCAACCAAGCCGACATGGTTCCGGTATCATCATTTCCTGGTAATCCTTTGGGTTTATTTTGAAAATATTCGTGAACCAATTTTTTGACCATTTCCTGGCTTTTCCACTCCTCGCCTTTTACATAATTGAACAAATACGGATAAGCAATATCGGGTTCATTGGCCATGTCAAATTGTTTGCTGTCGAATACTTTTTGCAACTGATTGGAAAAGGCTTTTTCTCCTCCCATTAATTGCATCAATCCTTTGATATCGTGAGGCACCATAAAAGCATATTGCCAAGCATTGCCTTCGATAAAACCGACATTTTCTTGAAAATTAGCTCCCGAAACAGGGTCAAATGGTTCATACCATTTTCCATTTGCTAATCTTGGACGAAGTAATTTTAAATTATTATCGAATAGTTTGCGATACGAAAGCGAGCGATTTTTGAAACGCAGATAATCGTCTTTTTTGTCTAAGGCTTTCGCCAAAAGTGAAATCGCATAATCCGCAGCATTATATTCCTGAGTGGTAGAAACAGGTCCGCGATCATTCGTAGTCAAAAAACCTTTTTCGATATACTCTTTCAAACCATTTCGCAATGGGTTGTTCTCTATTTGGTCGGCACTTTTGAGCATCGCTTTGTATGCTTTTTGCACATCAAAATCCTGAATTCCTTTTAAGTACGTATCAGCAATTACAATACTTGCAGGATCTCCCACCATCGTAAATGTTTCGGTTGAATTCAATTCCCATTTGGGTAACCAACCGTTTTCATCATACATTTCGAGCATACTTTTTACCATATCCGATTGCTGTTTTGGATAGACCAAAGACATTAATTGATGCAAATTGCGATAGGTATCCCAAAGCGAAAATACCGTATAATGCGTTCCATCCGTTTTGCCTATTTTCCCTCTTTTTATCTCTGGATATTCTCCGTTGACATCATTCAAAGTATTTGGGTGAATCAAAGTATGATACAAAGCCGTATAAAAAATGGTCTTGTCTTCTTTAGAACCGCCTTCTACTAAAATTTTAGAAAGTGCAGCATTCCATTCGTTGTATGTCTCTTTATAAATAGTTTCAAATGATTTGTTTCCTGTTTCTGTTTCTAAGTTTTCGCGAGCATTGGCAATACTCACATAGGAAACTCCAATTTTGACCTCAACGGTTTCTGCTTTGTCAAATTGATACGAAAAATACGTTCCAATGCTATCGCCAACAACCGTTTTGGTGGTATTGTCCATCATTCGGGTTTTGCCATTATAAGTCATCCATTGGGCTTCGACCCCTTCATATTTGGATGGCTTTTTCCAAACACCAAACTTAGTTGCTGGTTTAGAAAATTGGGCTACAAAATATACTGGATACGCCTCTTCGGGACTATTATAGCAAAAAGACCCCACCGAACGCATTCCTTCAATTTCTGTCGGCGACACCACTTTTACCATCGCTCCTTCTTCATTGGTTAAACCCAAACCCAGATTCAGTAAAATATTAGATTGTCCTTTCGGGA
This sequence comes from Flavobacterium sp., assembly GCF_028712645.1. Taxonomy (GTDB): domain Bacteria; phylum Bacteroidota; class Bacteroidia; order Flavobacteriales; family Flavobacteriaceae; genus Flavobacterium. The sequence goes on from NZ_JAQTPQ010000012.1 coordinate 26,288, forward strand.
AAGTGAATTTGCTTACTCCCACTCTTTTCGAAGTTGTAAATTCCGCTTTGATATTATATTTGTCAATATTTAAACCATAATAAGCTGTTTTGGCTACTTCATTAGAATAAGTTGAACCGTATTTTAAATGATTCGTTTCAACAACTCCAGTCGTTGGCATTAGCAAAATTACACCTAAATCTGGACAACCCACTCCACTCAAATTGACTTGGCTAAAACCCGTTAGAAATGTATTTTCATTCACATACGGATTAGACAACCAACGACTATCTTTTTCTAAAGGCAAATTTTGTGTTCCCGCTACATTAAACGGACTAATACTAGCCATTCCCCTTGGCGCAATTGGCCCAGGAAAACAAGCTCCAAAATTAGAAGTTCCAATAAACGGATTTACAAAATCGGCTGGCTGTTGGGCAAAAATAGTTATGCTAAAAAACAGCAAGCCAAAACTTGCTGCTAGTATTATTATCCGTTTATTTAAAACCATAATTTAGTTTTATCTGTTAATCGCTTCAATTTTTAAAGTCCAAGCTTCTTTGCAAGGCAAATTATTTCTCAAACTTTCAGGAATTGTAACTTTGAAACCTTCGTCTAATTTAGTCCATTTTAAATTTGTTTTAGAACCTAACATCGTGATTTTTGTTCCTTTTTTTGGACTAATGGATTTCACCACTACTTCTGAAGGAATTTTAGTTTCGTCATCTTTTGCTAAATAAAACAAATACACATTTCCTGCTTTATTTTGAGTCATACAAATATTATTTTCTTTGTAAGGTTCAATTGGTTTGGTGTTATAAATAGCAGTACTGTTTACTTTCATCCAATCTCCATAAGCTGCCAATAAATCATAAGCGCCTTGTTGCCATTCTCCATCAGGACTTGGAGCTACATTTAATAATAAGTTTCCGCCTTTGGCAACCACATCCACTAACATGTGAATACCTTGTCTTCCCGTTAAATATTTAGCATCTGGCGTATAAGACCATCCGCCACCAGAAGTGATACAAGACTCCCAAGGATAAGGCAATGTTTTTTCAGGAACACGATTTTCAGGTGTCAAATAATTTTGATTTTTTCCGTGAACTGCTCTATCAACAACAATTAATCCGGGTTGTTTTTGACGCGCTTCTACCACCAATTCGTCCATTTTAGGATCTTGATTTACTACTCTGTGTTTGATAAATCCATTTTTAGCTTCGTTTTCTGCGAACTTCTCTTCGTAGTTTTCTTTGATATTTTGTTGGTCTCTTTTTCTAACCCAACCACCATCAAGCCAAAGAATATCAATTTTACCATAATCAGTCAATAATTCTAAGATTTGGTTGTGTGTGAAATCGACATATTTTTTCCATTTATCTGGGTATAAAGCGGGGTCATAATTTACGTTTCTGTCGAAAGGAGGAAAATAAGGATTCCAATAATTTTCGTTATGCCAATCGGGTTTAGAAAAATAAGCGCCTGTTGAGATATTTTCTTTTCTAAAAGCATTGAAAACTTCTTTGGCAATATTCGCCCTGGGATTTGAACTGAAAGCACAGCCTTTGTCCGTTACTTTATAATCGGAATATTGGGTATCAAACATATTAAAACCATCGTGGTGTTTTGTAGTGAACACCATATATTTCATTCCAGCATATTTTGCTGCTTTGGCCCATTTTTCTGGATTAAACTTGGTTGGATTAAATGTTTTTTTCAAACCTTCATAGTCTTTTACATATTGGTTGTAATTGGCTGGATTACTTCCTTTTGTGCGTTCACACCAACCGTAATCTTCAGGGCAAATTGACCACGATTCTACAATTCCCCATTCGCTGTAAGTTCCCCAATGCATTAATAATCCAAACTTTTTACCTTGCCATTCTTCTAAATTTTTCAACACCAATGGATCGGTTTCTGGCACATATCTTTCGTCTTCGTAAATGGCTTGTGAAAACATTTGTACCGAAAATAATAGGGTGAATAGGAATAATCTTTTTTTCATTTTATATTTATTTATAATTTTTAATCTTCTAAATCTTCAAACAATAACTGCTTATTTCTTCATTTCATTACTTAAAGAATAGGGCACATTTTCAGGCTTACTCGCCCAATTTTTATTAGGCGCTTCTCCTAATTTAAATTCTAATTTTCCTCCTTTTTGAATGGCATCAAAATTCAAATAACTATTGGAATATTCTTTGCCATTTAAATTGGCTGACTGAATATAAAAATTGTTTTTGGAATTATCTTTTGCATCAATTTGAAACGTATTTCCATTCTCTAAATGAAGGGTTGCTTTTTTGAACAATGGACTTCCAATAACATATTGATTTACTCCCGGAGTCACTGGATAAAAGCCTAGCGAACTGAACACATACCAAGCCGATGTTTGTCCATTATCCTCATCACCACAATAACCATCTGGTGTTGCCACATATAATTTAGTCAGCACTTCTCTCACTTTTTCTTGAGCTTTATACGACTGATTAACATAATTATACAAATAAATCATATGCTGAATAGGTTGATTTCCATGGGCGTAATTCCCCATATTCGCCACTTGCATTTCTCTAATTTCATGAATCGCTTGACCGTAATAAGAATCATCAAAAGTGGGTGGCATCATAAAGACCTCATCTAATTTTGATGCCAATTTTTCTTTTCCTCCCATCAAATCAATTAGACCTTGAATATCATGAAAAACGGACCACGTATAATGCAAACTATTCCCTTCGGTAAATGCATCACCCCATTTTAATGGATTAAATGGACTTTGAAAATCACCTTCTTTATTTTTCCCTCTCATCAAGTTTACTGTAGGGTCAAATACGTTTTTATAGTTTAATGATTTTTTCAAATACGTATTTGCAATTTCCGTTTTACCTAATTTTTCAGCCATTTTAGCAATGGTGAAATCAGCAAAAGCATACTCTAAAGTTCGCGCTACATTTTCATTTATTCCAACATTATAAGGCACATATCCTAAAGAGTTGTAATAACTCAAACCTTCTCGACCAACAGATTTTACTGGTCTTCCTGCTTCAACGGTTGCATTTTTCAGCATAGCTTCCATCAATAATTCGGCATCAATGTTTTTTCCTCCTTTTAGAAAAGCATCTGCAATAATTGGAGCTGAATTAGAGCCTACCATACAATCTCTATGTCCTGGACTTGCCCATTCTGGCAACCAACCCGATTCTTTATAAGTATTGGCAAGTCCCTCCATAATATGACTATTCAAGTCAGGATACATCATATTAAAAAATGGAAAAACGGCTCTAAAAGTATCCCAAAAACCATTATCGGTAAACATATATCCTGATTCCACTTTACCATTATATGGGCTATAATGTTCTATATTATTATTCTTGTCAAATTCATAAAACTTTCTTGGAAACAATAAAACTCTATACAAACAGGAATAAAATGTTCTGATATGATCT